>NZ_JBFBND010000003.1:0-288863 GCF_040702905.1 Kineococcus sp. NPDC059986
CGGATCCATGTGCAGCGGTTGGGTCGTCGGGCGGCGGTGATCACTCCGCAGTCGCACACGATGGGTGAGGGTGTGGCCATCATGACCGGCGCCGTCACCGTCCCCACCGAGGACCAGACGGCCCGCTCCGCCTGACGGCCGGACCTCGCAGGGTTCCCGGCGGGGACCCCGCGACCCGGCGGTAGCGTCCCCGGCGTGCAGCCAGCGCAGGACAGCCCAGCCGTGCACGACGCCCGGGACCGGGCGGCCGCCCGGGTGTCGGCCTACCTCTACGGGGACGTCCTCGTGCTCGCGGCGCTCATCGCCCTCGCCCCGGCCGACCTGACCCGGGCCAAGGGCGTCACCTACGTCCTCGGCACGGCCGTCTCGACGTTCGTCGCCCACGTCCTCGCCGACGCGCTCGGGCTGAGCATCCGCTCCGGCCACGTCACCCGGGGCGTCCTCCTGCACGAGGTGCGCGACGCCCTCCCCATCGTCTCCGCGGCCGTCGGTCCGGCGTTGTTGATGGTCCCCGCCCTCACGGGGACCTGGAGCACGTCGCTCGCGCTGGACCTGGCCGTCGCCGTGACCGTCCTGCGCCTCGCGGCGCTCGGCTGGGTCGTCGGCCGCGTCCGAGGGCGGCGACCGTCCGTCCGGACGTTCGCCGCCGGGCTCGTCCTGGCGGCTCTCGGCTGGGGTGCGGCGCTGCTGAAGTACCGCCTCACGCACTGACGCCGACGGCGACGACGCGGTCGCGTCCTGCGCGCTTGGCGGCGTAGAGCGCGGCGTCGGCCACCGCGTACGGGTCGGTTCCGCCGGACGCGGGGGTCAGTGGAGCCGCTCCGGCGCTGACGGACAACGGGACGACGCTGCCGTCGGGCAGGCGCAGCGGAGACCGGCGGACCGCGTCGACGAACTGTTCGGCCCGCCCGGCGGCGGCCTGTGCCGACGTGTCGACGAGCAGGACCGCGAGCTCGTCGCCGCCCATCCGCGCGACGACGTCGCCGGGCCGGCAGCACCCGCGCAGGACGGCCGCCACGTGGACGAGCGCCGCGTCGCCACCGAGGTGGCCGTGGGTGTCGTTGATGTCCTTGAAGCGGTCGAGGTCGAGCAGCACGAGCGCGGCCTGGACCCTCGGCACCGCCCGCAGCCGGGAGGTGGCGTCGTCCAGGACGCGGCGTGTCACCAACCCCGTGAGGGGGTCCACGCCCGCGTGCGCGGCGAGCTGCTCGACGAGCCGCTCCCGGTTCGCCGCGGCCCGACCCAGGACCACGGCGATGACCACGACGAGACCGGAGAGCGCGGTCCCGTCGACCAGCGCCTGCTCCCAGGGCAGCAACAGGACGACGACGACCGCCTCCCCGGCGACGGTGGCGGCCGCCACCAGCGCGGTACCGCCCCAGCGCAGGTGCGTCGCGGCCCAGATGACCGGCACGATGAAGAACACCTGTCCCGTCACCCCCGCATCCCCGCTGGGCAGGTCGAGCTTGACGATGAGCGCGATCCCGAGGAGCGGGACGCACACCACCCACGGTGCGACGACGCCGGCGGGCAGGCGCAGGACGAGGGCCGCCACCCCGAGGACGAGGGCCGTGGAACCGACGGCGGCCGCGTTCGTCCCGTCGGGGGACGTCAGCCCCTGCACGACGAAGCTCGTCAGCATCGCCGACACGATCGTGGCGCACGCCCACCGCTGAGCGGCGCGCGCATCGCGCGGGCTCAGCGATCGGACCAGGGCACCGGTCCACCCCGCGAAGGGGGTGGCCGGTCGGCGCGTGCGCGGCACCCCTCTCCATCGGCGCGTTCGCACCCCCACCGAACGGGGTGGCACCCGGTACCCGCCGGTCGGAGCAACGCCGTCGCGGGGGGTGACCCCTCACCGTGGTGGACCCAGGACCTCCACCGCACCCAGGTGGGCGTGCCAGCGGACGAGGTCGCGCCGTCGCGGCCGGACGAGGTGCGGCGTCCGCGCCGCTCGCAGCAGCGGGAGGTCGCGGAGGCTGTCGCTGTAGGCCTCGTCCACGGGCAGGTCGACGCCCGCCCGGCGCAGCGCCTCGACCTTCGCCTCCCCACGGATCGGGCTCGCCCGCGGAGTCCGCCACCGTCGGTGCTCGTGGGCGGTGGCCACGAGCTCGACGTCGCCCACCCCGAGGGCGTCGAGGACGAGCCGGGCCAGCGGCTCGGCGCAGGCGGTGGCGACGACGACCCGGTCACCGGCCGCCCGGTGGGCGGCGAACCGGTCGAGCGCTTCGCGGACGCCGCCCCCACGCGTGTGCCGCAGCGCGAGCTCACGCCACTGCTGGTGCAGCGCGGCGTCCGTCGTCCCCACGGTGGCCGTCGCGACGACGAGCAGCTCGGCGCGGCGGCGCAGCAGGACCAGGGGCGCGAGGGTGAGGGCCGCCAGGAGGCGCAGCGGTGAGCGCAGCCACCTCCGGAGCAGGAACGCGCCGAAGGCGTCACCGGGGGCGAGAGTGCCGTCGAGGTCGGGGACGACAGTGCGCCGCCGCCCCGGGGGACGACGGCGCACGGACGGGTCCTGCGTCAGGCGCGCTTCTCCGTCAGCCAGCCGTAGGGGGCGGCGATGGCCTCGGCGGCCTCCGGGCCCCACGAGCCGGGTTCGTAGGGGTGCAGCTCGGGACGGTGGTCCAGCATCGGCGCGGCGACCCGCCACGCGTCGCGCAGCCCGGCCGACGTCGTGAAGAGCGCGCGGTCGCCGATGAGCACGTCGCGCAGCAGCGCGGCGTACGGCGGGAGCGGCTCGGCGTTCGGCAGCTCGGCCAGGTCGAGGTAGAGCTTGCCCGGGACCAGGTCGTCGGACACACCCGGGCGGCGGGCCGTGACCCCGGCGAAGAGGGAACCGTTGCCCGACAAGGTGAACGTGAGCGTCTCGGGGGCCGCCTCGTCGTCCTTCAGGGGCGAGTTCAGCGGGCGCTTGAAGACGAGGGTCACGTGCTGGTGGCTTTCGGCGAGCTTCTTGCCGGTGCGCAGGACGAAGGGCACGCCTTGCCAGCGCTCGGTGTCCACCCACACCCGGGCCGCGACGAACGTGTCCGTCGTCGAGCCCTCGCGGACGTCCTTGATCTCCCGGTAGCCCGTGCCCTGCCCGAGAATGACCTCGGCCGGGTCCATGGGACGGAACTTCGCCAGGACCGCCTCGCGCGCGCTGGCGAGGGCGTCCGACGTCCAGTCGGCGGGCGGGTCGAGGGCGACCTCGGCGGCCACCTGCAGCAGGTGCGTGACGAGCATGTCCAGCGTCGCGCCGGTCTCGTCGTAGAAGGTGGCCCGGTCGTCGACGCCGAGGACCTCGGGGACGTCGATCTGGACCTGGGCGACGTGCTCGTTGGACCACAGTTGCTCGATCATCCGGTTGGCGAACCGGATGACGTGCAGCTGCTGCGTCGCCTCCTTGCCGAGGAAGTGGTCGATGCGGAAGACCTGCTGCTCGTCGAAGACCGACAGGACGAGCTGGTCGAGCTCCTCGAAGGACTGCGGCGACGTGCCGTAGGGCTTCTCGTAGACGACGCGGGTGCCGTCGGCGAGGCCGTGCGCAGCGATGGCCTTCGTGTACGACTCGAACGTCGAGGGCGGCAGGGCGAGGTAGTGGACGACCTGCGCGTCCTGTCCGACCTCCTCCTTCGCCGCGGCGATCGCGTCGAGCAGCTCGCCCGGGTCCTCGGCGGTGAAGCCGCCGCCCGCGAAGCGCAGACCGGGCAGGATCGACTCGATGACCTCGTCGGTCACGCCGTTCTTGCCGCGGGCGAACTCCTGCAGGCCGTCGCGGACGTTGTCGCGGTACGTGTCGTCGGGCGTCGCGCGGCGGCCGCTGCCGATGAGGACCCAGCGTTCGGGCAGCAGGTCGGCGGCGGCCAGGGCCGCGAAGCCCGGCATGACGAGCCGCTTGGCCAGGTCACCGCTGGCGCCGTAGACGACGAAGACGGTGGGGCCGGCGCTCGTGGTGGCGCCCAGCGCGTTGTTCATGCGTCTCCACTCGAGACTCGTGGGGGGACTCGCAGACGGGCCCCGTGGTGGGACCCGCGCCTAACCTACCCGCGTGACGAACACCACTCCCTGGGTGCACCGGCTCGGACTGGGCCTGGCCGCGGTCGGTCGACCGGCCTACATCACACTCGGCCGCGAGCAGGACCTAGCCGCGGCACGCTCCGTCGAGGAGCTGCAGGCCCGGTGCCACGACCTGCTCGACGCGGCGTGGGACGCCGGCGTCCGGTACGTCGACGTGGCCCGCTCGTACGGCTACGCCGAGCGCTTCCTCGGCGCCTGGCTCGCCGCCCACCCGGGTCGTCGGGAGCAGCTGACGGTCGGGTCGAAGTGGGGGTACGAGTACGTCGGCGGCTGGTCCCTCGTCGCCGACGTCCACGAGCGCAAGGACCACTCCCTCGCCGTCTTCGAGCGGCAGTGGCCCGAGACGGTGGACGCCCTCGGCGGCCCGCCCGACGTGTACCTCGTCCACTCCGTCACCCCCGACTCCGGCGCCCTCGACGACGAACTCCTGCTGCGCGCCCTCACCGACCTCGCCGCGACGGGCGTGCGGGTCGGGATCTCGACGAGCGGGCCGGCGCAGGGGGCGGTCCTGGAGCGCGCGCTGTCGCTGTCCACGCCCTTCACAGCGGTGCAGTCGACGTGGAACCTCCTCGAGCGTTCCGTCGGGCCGGCCCTCGCCGAGGCGCACGACGCCGGCTGGCTCGTCGTGGTCAAGGAGGGCGTCGCCAACGGACGCCTCGCGGCCCACGGCGCGGACCCGGCGATCAGCGCCCTGGCCGGCGTCGACGGGCAGACCGTCGACGCGTTCGCCCTCGGCGCGGCCCTGGCCCAGCCCTTCGTCGACGTCGTCCTCAGCGGCGCCGTCACGCGGGAGCAGCTGGCGCAGAACCTCGCCGCGCGGCCCCCGGCCGCCGTCCCGGACGGGGTCGTCGAGGCGCCGGGGACGTACTGGGCGACGCGCAGCGCGCTGCCGTGGGGGTGAGCCCAGCCCGACGGACGCCGCGGGAATCCCCTCGCCCCGGTCGACCGGACGTGCCTACGGTGCCCGGGTGGAGGGTGAGGTGGACGTCGGGGTGGACGTCGAGGTCGAGGTGGGCGGCTGGGAGCACGAGTGCTGCGGTGACGCCGTCGAGCGGAGCCAACGGGTCTCGTTCCGGTGCGCACGGGTGAGCGGTGACGACGGGACGAGCCGCCTCGCCGAGACCCACCACGGAGGGTTGGGGACCACTGACCTCGTGCTGGTCGAGGGGCAGGTGAGGCGGATCGAGGCCGTCCTCGAGGGTGGCGCGCGACGACCGGTGCGAAGGCTCCCCGACGGGAACGGGCTGACCCCGTGACCGGCCCCTCCTTCGAGACCTGCGTCGTGTTCATGCTCGGGTACCCGGGCATGGGCAAGCGCACGGTCGGCCGGCACCTCGCCGGGCTGCTCGACGGGGTCCTCGTCGACAACGCCCTCGTGAGCCGGCCGGTCCTGGAACTGTTCCGCTGGGACGGGGTGTTCCCGCTGCCCCCGCAGGTGTGGGACCACGTCGTCCCGATCCGGGACGCGGTGGTCCGGGCGATCGAGGAGATCGCGCCGGCGTCGAACAGCTACGTCTTCACGAACGTGGTCGAGGACGGTCCGGACGCCCCGGAGCAGTACGGCGTGGTGCGGTCCCTCGCCCACCGCCGGGGTTCGCTCTTCCTCGCGGTCGTGCTGACGTGCGACCTCGACGAGCAGGTCAGCCGCATCGACAACCCCGACCGCATCGCCGCGCGCAAGGGCGCCGACCCCGAGGGGTACCGGCGGTACACGCAGACGACGCGGCTGTTCCAGCCCCCGGCGGAGGAGGCCGTGACGATCGACACGACCTCGACCCCGCCGGAGGAGAACGCGCGGCACCTGCTGGCCGTGCTGGGCGAGCGCGGGTTCCGGCCGGCCTGAGGTCAGACCTCGACGGCGCCCGGTCGGCCGTCCTCGACCACGAACTCGCGCCAGGTCGCCGACGGCGCGTCCGGCGTGGACACGGTCGGTGTCATGCGCAGTTCCGTCCGCCACTGGCCGGGCGTCACGGTGCACAGGACGTACCCGCGGCGGTCGCCGTCGAAGAACCTCACCTGGGGGTTGTACGCGATCATGGGGCCGTAGTAGGGCCCGTAGACCTCGCGGTCCCCGTTGGAGGAGATCGACGTCCCGACGAACTCGGTGGCGATGACGGGCGAGTCGGCGGGGCGTTCCACCTGGCGGTGCACGTCGCTGACGAACGTCGAGTGCCAGTCGCCCGTGACGAAGACCGGGTTCGACGCGCGGGAACTCTCCAACGACCGGAACAGGCGTTCGCGGGCGACGGGGTACCCGTCCCAGGAGTCGTGCCAGACGACGTCGCCGGTCGGCCCGTCGTGGTCGAGACCGGCGACCATCACGTTGTTCCCCAGCACGTTCCAGCGGGCCCGGGAGGAGTGCAGCCGGCGGTCCAGCCACCGCTCCTGCTCCCGCCCGAGCATCGTCGCGGCCGGGTCCCGCACCTCGGGTCCCTCCCCCCACGTCCCGGCGGGGACGGTCCGGTACTGGCGCCCGTCGAGGACGCTCAGCGAGGCGAGGGTCCCGAACTCCACTCCGCGGTACAGCCGCAGCCCTCCGTCGGGGCGGGGGATGGAGGCGCGACGCAACGGCTGGTGCTCGTAGTACGCCTGGTAGGCGGCCGCCCGCACGGCCGCGAGGTCGGGCTGCCCCTCGGCGGCCGTCCCGGCGTAGTCGTCGGCGACCTCGTGGTCGTCCCACGTCACGACGAACGGGTGCCGGGCGTGGGCGGCCTGCAGCAGGGGGTCGCTCTTGTAGAGGGCGTACCGCGCGCGCCACTGCTCCAGCGTGCGGGGGGCGGCACGGGCGGGTTCGGGGACGGGGGAGTTCCGGTACCCGCCGCGGGCGTCGACCTCCCCCTCGTAGACGTAGTCGCCCAGGTGCAGGACGAACCCCAGGTCCTGCGCGGCGATGTCCGCGTAGGACGGGTAGTACCCGGAGGCGAAGTCCTGGCACGAGACGAACGCGAAGCGCAGTTCCGGCGGGCATGTCCGCGGGTCGGGAAGGGTGCGCGTCCGGCCGACGGGGGAGACGGCCCGGCGGTACCGGAACTGGTAGTGGTGCTCCCGGTCGGGTCGCAACCCGGTGACCTCGACGTGGACCGAGTGCGCGAGTTCGGGGGCGGCCAGTGCGCGGCCCCGGGCGACCTCGCACCGCATGGCCTCGTCGGTGCAGACGCGCCACTCCACGGGGACCGCGCGACCGCCCATGCCGCCGTCGGCGGCGAAGGGGTCCGGGGCCAGTCGCGTCCACAGCACGACGCCGTCGGCCGTGGGGTCGCCGGACGCGACGCCCAGGGTGAACGGGTCGTCGTCGCGGTGCCGGCCGCTGCTCGCGTCCGCGGGGCTCACCCCCGCGCCGGTGGCGGCGGCGAGCCCGGCGACGGCACCCGTCGCGGCGAGGAACGTGCGTCGGTCGGTGCGGGTGGCCATGCCCGGAGTGTGGTCCGGCTGTGCGCCGGCCAGGTGACCCGCGGGACAACTCCGGGCGAACGGTCAGGCCTTGAGGAACCGTTCGTAGAACTCTCGCGGGTCCTTCGCCAGGGACGCCTTGACCATCTCGCTCCAGTCGTCGACGACGACCTCGAACGCCCCCGCGGCGACGGCGTCGAGGGTCCGTTGCGCGACGTCGGCGGGGTCGGTCTTGGGGCCCTCGAGACCGCGGGCCATCTCGGTGTCGGCTGCCCCGAGGTGGACGGACACGACGTTCGTGCCCTGACCGGCCAGTTCGAAGCGCAGGGCGTTGCTCATGTTCCAGTTCGCGGCCTTCGACACCGCGTACGCACCCGCCCCGGGGAAGGCGAACCACGACAGCGCGGAGGCCACGTTGACGACCGTGCCGCCGCCGTTGGCCGCGAGCACGGGGGCGAAGGCGCGGACCATCGACAGGGTCCCCCAGAAGTTCACGTCCATGTCGGTGCGGACGGCGTCCAGGTCGCCGAGGAGCGTCCCGCCGGCGGAGATCCCGGCGTTGTTCACCAGCAGGTCGACGTCGGACGCCAGTGCGGCTGCGGCCGCCACCGAGGCGGGGTCGGTGATGTCGAGCGCGACGGGGGTGACACCCGGCAGGTCGATCGTCTCCGGACGGCGGGCCGCCGCGTAGACGGTGGCGCCCCGGGCCAGCAGTTCCGTGGCGAAGTGGCGGCCGATGCCGCGGTTGGCGCCGGTGACGAGGGCGGTGGTGGTGTTCCAGGTGGTCATGGCCGCTACGCTAGGACCTGACGCCGACGTCAGGGTCAAGTCCTGAGACGGACGAGTTCGGGAGGGGTGGGCGCGGTGCGCATCGGTGAGGTCGCTCAGCGGTCGGGGGTCAGCGTGCGGGCGCTGCGGTACTACGAGGAGCAGGGTCTCCTGCACTCCGAACGCAGCCCGGGCGGGCAGCGCCACTACGCCGACGCGGCCGTCGACCGGGTCCGGTTCATCCAGAACCTCTACGCCGCCGGGCTCGGCAGCAAGGCCGTCCTGCGGATCCTGCCGTGCATGGACCACGGCGTCCTGACCGACGAGATGCAGGACCGGCTCCTGGCGGAGCGGGCGCGCGTCCAGGCGCAGCTGGAGGAGCTGACCGCCACGCGGGACAAGCTCGACGACGTCATCCGCGCCGGGCAGGCCTACCGCGCGGACCCGTCGGCGCCGGCCCGCTGCGCGGTGGCGTCGTGAGCGCCGGCGGTTCGGACGAGGAGTTCGACGCCCTGCGCCGCGAGGCGTCCCGCAAGGGGTGGACGTTGGAGGCGCCGACGAACCGGCACCCCGGGTACCTGCTCACCAGCGGCAAGCCGGGGGAGAAGGACGCGCGCATCGCGTTCGGTGCCGCTGGCCCCGTCCTCACTCTCGCGGAGGTCAGGTCGTGGCTGGCGGACCTGCCCAGGTCGCGCTGAGGCTGTTGCGCGCCAACTGGTCCAGGTCGTCGTCGGACAGGTCCAGGGCATCCTGGACGGCGCGGTAGTTGTCGGCGACGTAGCCCCCGAAGTAGCCGGGGTCGTCGGAGTTCACGGTGACGAGGACGCCGGCGTCGAGCAACGTCCGGAGCGGGTGGGTCGCCAGGTCGGGGGTGACCTGCAGGCGTTGGTTCGACAGCGGGCACATCGTCAGGGGGACCTGGTCGCGGGCCAGCAGGGCGACGAGGTCGGGGTCCTCGACGGACCGGACCCCGTGGTCGATGCGCTGCACACCCACGTCGAGGGCCTCCCGGACGTACTCCGGTCCCCCCTCCTCACCGGCGTGCGCGGTGGCGTGGAAACCCCGGTCGCGGACCGTGGCGAAGTACCGCGCGAACCTCGAGGGCGGGTTCCCGAGCTCGGTGGAGCCCAGCCCGAAACCCACGATGCGGTCCGCCCAGGGCATGACGGCGTCGACCATGGCGAGCGCGTCGTCCTCGGTGCGGTGCCGCTGCGCCGACGTGATGAGCGCCGCGTCGATGCCGGTCTCGTCCCGCGCGCGGGCGAACCCGTCGAGGATCCCGTCGAGCTGGTCGGCGAGCGGCACCCCGAGGGCCAGGAACGTCTGCACGCCGAAGAACACCTCGGCCCGCACGACCCCGTCCGCGGCGGCGCGCACCAGGTACCGGTGGGCGAGGTCGGCGAAGTCCTGCCGTTCGCGCAGCACCCGGCAACCGACGAAGAACACGTCGAGGAACGACTGCAGGTCGGTGAACGCGTACGCGGCCCGGACCTCCTCGACGGTGCGCCAGGGCAGGTCCACGTCGTGCTTCCGCGCGAGGTCGAGGAGGTGGTCGGCCTCCAGCGTGCCCTCGAGGTGGACGTGCAGTTCGGCCTTGGGGAGGCCCTCGACCCTCACGCGACGAGCTCGGCGCTCTCGCGCAGGAACCGCCGGTTGGTCCAGATGTTCAGCTCGACCACGGCGTTCCAGACGCGGTCGGAGCGGCGCAGCACGGACAACCCGACCCGGTTCACGGCGGCCGCGACGGGGACGAGCCGGTCGTGCGGGGCCGGGTCACCGAGACCGAGGGCGCGGCCGAGGTCGGGTCCCTGCAGGTGCCGGGCCACGGTGCGGGCGGCGAGGCGGCCCGGGCCCATCGGCACGCGGACGAGGTCGCGCAGTCCGCCGGCGAGGGCCTCGATCCCGGCCTCGGTGAGCACCCGCGAGTCCTCCGACGGCGGCCCGGTGAGCGCGTCGACGCGGCGCAGCAGGTCCGCGGCGGAAGGGCGGTCGACGGCGCCGGCGATGAGCTGGGGTTCCACCCCCAGCAGTCCGCCGAGGAACCGCCAGTACGCGAGGAACTGGGCGTACTCGGAGTCGGTGACCTCGAAGCCGAGCCGGTGCGCGGACCGCGGGGCGACGACCGTGAAGTCCAGCCACGTCCGCACGGAGTCCATCTGGCTGATCGGCAGCACGCCGTCGGCGCTCGCCCCGGCCCGCAGCACCCCACGGCGGACCATCGCGTGCCCCAGGCGGACCCACGACGTCATGACCCAGCCCTCGGCGCCGCGGACGAGGCCGTCGGGCAGCGAGGCCGCCGACAACCAGCGCGCGGTCTCGGTCAGCCGGTGCTGCGTGCCGTGCACGAGCCGTCCGGTGCCCGTGAGGACCGCCGCCGGACCCGGCGGGCGGTACGAGCTGATGAGCGCACCCGCGCCGACGTCGAACACGTGCACGGCCAACGGCGCCGTGAACGTCGCACGGGCACCGGCGGCGACGAGGTCGGGGTCACCCGAGTCCGCCAGCCGTTCCTGCTCGGCGACGAACGCCCGGACGGCGGGGTGCTGCGCCGCCGAGGAGCCCTCCCGCAGCGCCAGGGCGAACTCGCCCCGGACCGCGGGGTCGTCGAGCACGGCGTCGGCCACCGCGTCGGCGAGGTCGTCTCCGCGCCGCTGGGCGGCGGTCAGGTCCTCCGGCGTGGGCAGGTCGTGCGTCACCGTCGTCCTCGCAGTTCGTCCATCTCCCGCCGGTCGCGCTTCGTCGGCCGGCCCGCGCCACGCTCGCGCGTGCCGAAGGCGCCGAAGAACTCGTCCCGGGGCGGCGGGGGTGGGGAGTGGTCGACGTACGCCGCCTGAGCCAGGGGAGCACTCACGCGCTTGTCCAGCAACCGGACGACTTCGAAGACCTTCTCGTAGCCCTCGGCCCGGACGCGCACGACGTCCCCGACGTGGACGCTCGTCGCGGGTTTCGCCCGCTCGTCGTTCACCCGCACGTGCCCGGCCTTCACCGCGGCGGACGCGAGCGACCGGCTCTTGTAGAGCCGGACCGCCCACGTCCACGCGTCGATCCTCGTCATGCGACTCCTGTGCGACTGCTGGGACGGCTACTTCCCGGACAGCACGCCGTCGACCAGTTCCTGGGCCTCGTGCTGGACGTGGCGCAGGTGGTCGGCGCCCTTGAAGGACTCGGCGTAGATCTTGTAGACGTCCTCGGTGCCGGACGGGCGGGCGGCGAACCACGCCGACTCCGTCACGACCTTCAACCCGCCGATCCCCGCACCGTTGCCCGGCGCCTCCGTGAGCTTGCTCACGATGGGTTCCCCGGCGAGTTCCGTCGCGGACACCTGGTCGGCCGACAGCTTCGACAGCGTGGCCTTCTGCTCGCGCGTCGCGGCGGCGTCGGAGCGGACGTACTGCGGGCGACCGAACCTCTCGACGAGGTCGCCGTAGTGCTGGCTGGGCGTGCGACCGGTGACCGCGGTGATCTCCGAGGCGAGCAGGGCCAGCAGGATGCCGTCCTTGTCGGTGCTCCACACCGAGCCGTCCTTGCGAAGGAACGAGGCGCCCGCGGACTCCTCGCCGCCGAACCCGACCGAGGCGTCGAGCAGGCCAGGGACGAACCACTTGAACCCGACGGGGACCTCGAGGAGCGTGCGGCCCAGCGACTGCGCGACCCGGTCGATCATCGAGCTCGACACCAGCGTCTTGCCGATCGCGGCGCCGGCCGGCCAGTCCTTGCGGGAGGAGAACAGGTACTGGATCGCCACGGCGAGGTAGTGGTTCGGGTTCATGAGCCCGGCGTCGGGGGTGACGATGCCGTGCCGGTCGGAGTCGGCGTCGTTCCCGGTGGCGATCTGGAACTCCGAGCGCCGGTCGATGACCGAGTGCATCGCCGACGGGGAGGAGCAGTCCATCCGGATCTTGCCGTCCCAGTCCAGCGTCATGAAGCGCCAGGTCGGGTCGACGAGGGGGTTGACGACGGTGAGGTCGATGCGGTGCCGGTCGGCGATGGCCTGCCAGAACTCCACGCTCGCGCCGCCGAGCGGGTCGGCGCCGATGCGGATGCCCGCGTCGCGGATCGCGTCGATGTCCAGCACGTTGGGCAGGTCGTCGACGTAGGTGCCGAGGAAGTCGTAGCCCTGCGCGGCGGCGCGGGCCTTCGCGAACGGGATCCGGCGGACGCCGTCGAGACCGGCCTCGAGGTAGGCGTTCGCCTTCGCCGCGATCCAGCCGGTGGCGTCGGTGTCGGCCGGGCCGCCGTTCGGCGGGTTGTACTTGAACCCGCCGTCGCGGGGCGGGTTGTGCGAGGGCGTCACGACGATGCCGTCGGCCAGACCGGAACCCGTCGTGCGGATCGTGCGGCCGTCGCGGTTGGCGGCGAGGATCGCGTGCGAGACGGCCGGCGTCGGCGTCCAGGAGTCGCGGTCGTCGACGAGGACGGTGACGTCGTTCGCGCCGAGGACCTCCAGGGCGGAGACCCAGGCGGGTTCGGACAGCGCGTGGGTGTCGCGGCCGATGAACAGCGGGCCGTCGTAACCCTGCTCGCGGCGGTAGTCGACGATCGCCTGGGTGGTGGCGAGGATGTGGTCCTCGTTGAAGGCCGCGTCCAGGCTCGACCCGCGGTGCCCCGACGTGCCGAAGGCCACGCGCTGGCCGACGTCGGACGGGTCGGGCTTGGTGGCGTAGTAGGCCGTGACGACGTGCGCGACGTCGATGAGGTCCGAGGGTTGGGCGTGCTGTCCTGCGCGGGGGTTCGTCATGGCTTCCTCGTCACTCCTGGGCTCCGGCTGGTCAGGCTCGCATGGTGCGTGCCGATGATCCTGCACCGCCGGTGGCGACCCCGCCACCACCCCCCGCCCCGCCCAGCCGAGCAAGGCGTTCGGCGTCGACGGAGCCCGGCGCAGCGGAGTACACGACGACCCGGACGTCGCTGCCGGGGACCTCGAGCACGTCGCCGTCGAGCGTCATGGGCCCGACCTCGGCGTGGTCCACCCGCTTGCGCATGCCGAGGTAGCGCGCAGGTCGCGCCGACGTCCAGCGCTCGACGAACTCGGGGCTCCGCTCGGTCAGCGCCGCGACGAGGTCGGCCAGTTCGGCGTCGTCGGGGTGCTCCAGCAGCGCCACCCGCAGGTCCCCGACGATCGCGTCGCGGAACACCTCGTCCTCGGCCGGATCCACCCAGACCCGCGGGTTCGGTTCGACCAGTTCGTACCAGACGACGTTCCGTTCGCGTCCCCGCTTCAGCAGGGGGTCGCCCAGCAGTGCGGTCCACGCGGGGTTCCAGCGCAGCACCCACCAGTCCGCGGAGTAGACCGCGGCCGGCAGCGGGCCGAGCCGTTCGACCAGCCGCTCGGCGGCGACGGGCACGTCACGTCGCACCGCACCCGTGGGCGCGGCGAGGCCTGCGGCGCGGTGCAGGAGGGCGGTGTCCTCGTCGGTCAGGCGCAGGGCGCGGGACAGCGCGGCGACGACGGGCGCCGAGGGCCGAGCCGCCCGGCCCTGCTCGAGCTGGACGAGGTAGTCGACCGAGACGCCCGCCAGCAGCGCGAGCTCCTCACGCCGCAGCCCCGGGGTGCGCCGGGCGCCGCGCGCGAAGCCGGTCCCCTCCAGCGGGCAGCCGCGCCGGAACTCGCGCAGCAGGCCGCCCAGCGCACGCGTCGTCCCGGGCGTGGTGGTCGTCACGGCTTCATCCTGCCCCGGGTGGTGCTGACGGTCCCCCCGACCGACGTCGCCTTCCCCGGCCGGTGGCCCGCCCGCAGGGTGGTCGCCATGACCACCACACCGCCCGTCACCCTCGTCACCGGTGGGAACAAGGGCCTGGGCCTCGAGACCTGCCGACGGCTGGCGGCCCTCGGGCACACCGTCCTCCTCGGCGCGCGCGACCCCGAGCGCGGACGGGCCGCGGCCCACGACCTCGGGGTCACGTGGCTGCCGCTCGACGTCACCGACCAGGCCGGTGTCGACGCCGCAGCCGAGGAGGTCCGCCGTGAGCACGGCCGCCTCGACGTCCTGGTCAACAACGCCGGCGTCAACAGCGCCGTGGCCCCGGTCGAGGAGTTGAGCGCCGACGCCCTCGCCACGCTGCTCGACGTGAACCTGCTGGGCGTCCTGCGCGTCACGAACGCCTTCAGTCCGCTGCTGCGCGCGTCCGCGCACCCGCGGGTCGTCATGGTCTCCTCGACCGTGGGCTCCTTCGCCCGCACGCTGGAGATGGACCTCTTCGACTGGCGGATCACGCCGCCGGCGTACGCGGTGTCGAAGAGCGCCGTGACGATGCTGACCCTGAAGTTCGCCCGCGCCCTGCCGGGTGTCCTCGTGAACGCGGCCGACCCCGGCTACACGCGCACCGACCTCAACGGCGGCGACGGCGTGCAGACCGTCACCGAGGGAACGGATGCCGTCGTCCACCTCGCGACGCTGCCCGACGACGGGCCGACCGGGACGTTCGTCGACCGGCGGGGCGTCGTGCCGTGGTGAGGCGGGTCAGGCCAGCGCGTCGACGACGGGGGCGAGGAACTCCTCGAAGGCGCGGGCGTCGCGCCGCAGGGCGGTGCTGACCAGGACGTCGTCCCCGGACAGCACCCACCCGACGGGCTCGGTGAGCGGCAGCAGTCGGACGGTGAGCCGGAACGGTCGCACCGGGCGTCCGAGCCGGCGCTCGTAGCCGTTCACCCAGCGGGTCACGTGCAGGGGATCGTCCTGCCGGAACCGGTCGGCCTGTTCCCGCTTCCGGTCGTCGATCCACCGCCAGCACGCCCGGTGGTGCCGTTCCGCCAGGGCCCGCACGGTCGGCAGGTGCTCGAGACCGTCCCAGTCCGGCGGTGAGGGCGTGACCTGCTGCTGCTCGCTGAGCGTGCGCCGCCACCAGATGCCCCACTCTCGGACCGCGGCCGAGGAAGGGGCAGCTGCGGCGGCGGAGGGCGCGGGATCCAGGGGGCCGACGTCGGGCTCGCCGACGACGAAGGGCGCGAGTCCTGCGGCGTCCCGCACGTAGAGGGCCAGCAGCAGAGTCTGGTCGAGGTCCTCGCGGACCTCCCAGCTCGTCGTCCCCTCGCGGTGCACCCCGGCATCGTCGTGGGGCCGCGCTCCCACCGGCAAGGTCTTGCGTCCGGTCCACCCGAGCGTCAGGCTGGCCTGACGAACGACCGGGAGGCGACCATGACCGTCCAGACGACCGTCGACGCACTCGAGCGCGAGCACACCCTGCTCACCGCGGCCCACCGCTACGACGACCTGCGGCTGCGGCACACGCTGCTCGGATCCGACACCGACACCGACACCGACCACGAGCGCGCGCACCTGCCTGAGGACGAGGCCCTGGAACTGCTGGCCCTGGGGGAAGTGCTGTCCCGCAAGGCCTCCTACGGCCGACAGCTCGCCGTCCGGGCGGCGCGCGCGGCGGGGGCGTCGTGGTCGCAGATCGCCGCGGCCACCGGCGTCACCAAGCAGAGTGCGTGGGAGGCGCACCAGGCGTGGATCCAGGGGCAGGCCGACGCCCACCGCACCCGCGACTGGGAGGGGTTCACGGCCGAGGAGGAGCGGGACGCGCGCCGGCTGGCCGGGTCGCCGGACTGAGGGCGCAGCGCGCGGGCACCAGGCGCATGATCGCCCTGTGGTCGCACCGTCCCGGGTGCGCGCGAGGCGGGGAGTCGACGTGAGCAGCACGCGGTGGACGGCGGGCGACGTGCCCGACCAGCACGGACGGGTGGCGGTCGTCACCGGCGCCAACACGGGGCTGGGGTTCGAGACCGCGAAGGTCCTCGCCGCGCGGGGCGCGGCGGTCGTCCTGGCCGTGCGCGACGTGGAGAAGGGGGCGGCGGCCGCGTCCCGGATGGGTGGGGACGTCTCCGTCCAGCGGCTGGACCTGTCGTCGCTGACGTCGGTGCGGGAGGCGGCCGAGGCGGTGCGCGGCCGGCACCCCCGCATCGACCTGCTCGTCGACAACGCCGGCGTCATGTACACCCCGCGCCGGACGACGCAGGACGGGTTCGAGCTGCAGTTCGGCACGAACCACCTGGGGCACTTCGCCTTCACGGGTCTGCTGCTCGACGCGCTCCTGCCCGTGCCCGGGTCGCGGGTGGTGGTGGTCAGCAGCGTCGCGCACCGGGTCCGCGCCGCGATCCACTTCGACGACCTGCAGTGGGAGCGGTCCTACTCCAAGGTCGCCGCGTACGGGCAGTCCAAGCTGGCGAACCTGCTCTTCACGTACGAGCTGCAGCGCCGTCTCGCGGCGCACGCGACGAGCACGATCGCCGTCGCGGCCCACCCGGGGATCTCGAACACCGAGCTCGTCCGGCACACCCCGGCGCCCGTGCGCGCGCTCATGGACCGGCTCGGGAACGTCCTGACCCAGCCCGCGGCGATGGGGGCGCTGCCGACCCTGCGGGCCGCGACCGACCCCGCCGTCCTCGGTGGGCAGTACTTCGGCCCGTCCGGTGCGGGGGAGGCGCGGGGGTACCCCCGCCAGGTCGCCAGCAGCGACCAGTCGCACGACCTCGCCGTCCAGCGGCGGTTGTGGACGGTCTCGGAGGAGCTGACGGGGGTCACCTTCCCCGTGTGAGGCGCGTGTGCGTCAGCGGGTGGCGTGCGCCCGGAGGTGCCCGAGGACGGCGGCGACGAGGGAGATGGCGGCCGCGGTGCCGAGGCCGGCGCCGACGTGCCAGCGCAGCAGCGCGGCCCCGGCGGCCGCCCCGGCGAGGATGAGCACCACGGCGCCGAGACGGCGTCGCCACCCGTCGCCGTTGCCGCCGGCCAGGCGGGAGTCGGCGGCCAGGCCCGTCAGCGTGGACGTGACGACGACGGTCGTGACGTCCTTGACCGCGAGCCGGCGCGCGGCGGCGGCCTGACCGCCCATCGCGATGCCCAGCACGGTGGTCACGGCCAGCGCGGCCGGCGGCGGGGTCGTCCCCGCCGGGACGGGCAGCCCGTCCATGACCGACGTCACGGCAGCGAGACCGGCCAGCACGACCCCGACGACGACGAAGACCCACGTCGAAGCGGTCGTCCACCCCGTGGCGGCCGTGCGCAGCACCCGGCCCACGAGGGCGGCGCCGGCGAGGAAGCCGAAGAGGGCGAGCACGGGCCCGACGATCGGCAGGTTCTCCGACCCCGTGAGCGCCATCCCGAGGATCACGACGTTGCCCGTCATGTTCGCCGTGAAGACGCGGTCCAGGCCCAGGTAGCCGACCGCGTCGACGATGCCGGTCGAGAACGTCAGCACGAGCATCAGCGCGAGGTGCCAGGACGCCCGGTGCGGACCGGACCCCTTCGCGGTGGACGGCTCGGTGGTCTTCCCAGGGGTGACCTCGGGGGGCATCGCGTTCTCCTGCTCGGCGGGATCCGAACCCCGGGGCCTCTTGAAACACCGGGGAAACACAGGAAGAGTACGGTGCTCGGATTGTATACGTTCGGCCGCTGAATCCGACCTGCGAGAGGTTCGCGATGACTGCTCGACCAGCCCTGCTCCGACGCCTTCCCCACGCCCTGCCCGGTGCACTGCCCCGGGTGCTGCCCGCCGCGCTGCTCGTGCCGCTGCTCGGCCTCGCGGCGTGCGTCCCCGTGCAGCCCGTCGGCCAGGCCCCCGAGCGCGAGGACGTCACGGGCGTCGCGATCGGTGACCGTCCCGTCCGCGACGGCGGCGACCTCGTCATGGCCCTGTCGGCCGAACCCGACCGGCTCGACCCCACGACGTCGTCCTCGCTCTACACGCGCTACGTCATGAACGCGATCTGCGAGAAGCTCTACGACATCGACGCCGACGGGAACCTCGTCCCGCAGCTCGCCGCCGCGCTGCCGACGACCTCCCCGGACGGCCTCACCGTCACGATCCCCGTCCGCTCCGGCATCCGGTTCGCCGACGGCACCCCGCTCGACGCCGCGGCCGTGGTCACGACCCTCGAACGGAACCTCACCCTCGAGACGAGCACGCGCAAGAGCGAACTCGGCCCCGTCAGCGACGTCGAGGCCGTCGACCCCGCGACCGTCGTCGTCCGCTACAAGACGCCGTTCGCGCCGCTCACGGCCTCCCTCGCCGACCGCGCCGGGATGGTCATGTCCCCGAAGGCGCTGGCGGAACGGGGCAAGGACTTCGGCGACCACCCGACGTGCGTCGGGCCGTTCAAGTTCGTGGACCGGGTGCCGCAGACGTCGATCACCGTCGAGCGCGACCCGAACTACTACGCGGCGGACCAGGTCCACCTCGACAGCATCACGTACCGGATCATGACGGACGCCAACATCCGCGCCGCGAACCTGCGCTCCGGTGACGTCCAGGTCGCCGACAGCCTCTCGCCGCAGGACGTCGACGCCCTGCAGCGGGAGAAGGGCATCGGCCTGCTGCAGACCGGGTCCTTCGGCTACCAGGGCGTCACCTTCAACCTCGGGAACACCGACGGCGTCGGGAAACCCCCGGGCCGCATCGACACCCCGCTCGCGACGGACCCCCGCATCCGCGAGGCGTTCTCGCTCGCCGTCGACCGGCAGGCCCTCGTGAACTCCGTGTTCAACGACTGGTACGAACCGGCCTGCTCGTTCATCTCCCCGGACAGCACCTACGCGACCGACGCCTCGAACGCGTGCCCGCCGCACGACCCCGCGCGGGCCAAGCAGCTGCTCACCGAGGCCGGCGTGCCGTTGCCGTACACGATCAAGGTGTCGGCCTCGAACAGCGCCGACACCCTCCGGCTCTCCCAGGCCCTGCAGGCCAGCGTCCTGGAGGCCGGGTTCCGGCTGGAGATCGAACCCGTCGAGTACTCGACCCTGCTCGACCAGCAGTCCTCGGGGGACTTCGAGGCCGTCCAGCTCGGCTGGTCCGGCCGCGTCGACCCGCACGGGAACTCCTCGAGCTTCCTCACCACCGGCGCCGGCAACAACTACTCGGGCTACTCGAACCCCGAGGTCGACACGCTGCTCAAGCGGGCCGCGCAGAGCACCGACCCGGCCACGCGCGCCGACCTCTACGGACAGGTCGTGACGATCGTCCAGCGGGACAACCCGATCGTCTACCTCTACCGCGTGCGCAGCATCACCGGGTACGTCGATTCCGGCGAGGGCTCCGTCGCCGGTGTCGAGACCTTCGCCGACGGTGTCGTCCGCCTCGGACGCGCCGCCTTCCTCCAGGAGAGTGAGTGATGGGACGTTTCCTGCTGTCCCGGCTGTGGCAGAGCGCCGTGACGCTCGTGCTCGCCTCGATGGTCGTCTTCGCCGGGGTCCGCGCCCTCCCGGGGGACCCGGCGCTCGCCGTCGCCGGCGAGGAGGCGACCCCCGCCGCCCTCGCGGCCGTCCGGGCCGACCTCGGCCTGGACCAACCCGTGTGGGTCCAGTACTGGAAGTTCGTCACCAACGCGCTGACGGGTGACCTCGGGACCTCGGTCCGCACCGGAACCCCCGTCACCGAGCTCATCGGCGCCACGTTGCCGGTGACGGTCTGGCTGTCGGTCTACGCCATGCTCTTCGCCGTCGTGTTCGGCCTCGCCATGGGTGTCGTCGCGGCCGTGCGCCGCGGCACCTGGGCCGAGGCCGGTGTCAACGGGCTCTCGCTGCTGGGGTTGTCGGTGCCGAGCTTCTGGCTGGGGTTGCTGGCGATCCTCTACCTCGCCGTCGGGCTGGGGTGGTTCCCGGCCTCCGGGTACGTCTCGCCGGGGGAGGACCCGCTGCGGGCGCTGCACCACCTGACGCTGCCCGCGGTCATCCTCGGCGCCGGGATCGCCGCCGTCGTCATGCGGCAGACCCGCGCCTCGATGCTGCAGAACCTCTCGGCCGACTACGTCCGCACGGCCCGCGCCAAGGGCGCCTCCCGGTCGGCCGTCGTCCTGCGGTTCGCGCTGCGCAACTCCCTCGTCGTCGTCGTGACGCTCGTCGGGTTGCAGCTCGGCGGGCTCATCTCCGGCGCCGTCGTGACCGAGCGCATCTTCGGCCTCCCGGGGTTCGGCAAGCTGACGCTGGACTCGGTGTTCAGCCGGGACTACCCCGTCATCGAGGGTGTCGTCCTCGTCGTGACCCTCGCCTACGTCGCCATCAACCTGGTGGTCGACGTGCTCTACACCGTCCTCGACCCGCGCATCCGCGTCGCCGGAGGTTCCCGATGAGCCAGACCGTCCAGGCCGCCGACCGGCTCGAGGTCGACCTCGGGTCCAGCCGCGGCGTCGTGCTGCGGCGCATGCTGCGCAACCCCTCCGGCGTGGTGGGGATGGTGCTGGCCGCGCTCGTCGTCCTCGCCGCCCTGCTCGCCCCCGTCCTCGCGCCCTACTCTCCGACGCAGGTGCACTTCGAGACGCCGTTCCAGGTGCCGCGCACCGTCGGGTTCTGGCTGGGCACCGACGACCTCGGTCGTGACGTGCTGTCCCGCATCCTCTTCGGCCTGCGGGCCTCGCTGCAGGTGGCGCTGCTGGCCGTCGTGCTCTCGATCGTCGTCGGCACCCCGCTCGGCCTCGCCGCCGGGTACTGGCGCGGGCTCGACGCCGTCGTGTCGCGCGTGACGGACGTCGTCCTGGCGTTCCCGTTCCTCGTGCTGGCCGTCGGGCTGGCCGCCATCCGTGGCGCGAGCCTCGGCAACGCCGCGATCGCCCTGGGCATCGCGCACGTGCCGCAGGTCATCCGCGTGGTGCGCGCCGAGACGCTGCGGCTGCGCGGGGCGGAGTACGTGCTGGCGGCCAAGACGATGGACGCCTCCGGGGTCCGGATCCTCGCCACCCACGTCCTGCCGAACGCGGTGCCCTCGATCGTCGTGCAGGCCACGGTCATCGTGCCGGCCGTCGTCATCGGCGAGGCGCTGCTGTCGTTCCTCGGGCTCGGCATCCAGCCGCCGACCCCGAGCCTGGGCATCATGCTGTCCGACGCCCAGCAGTACATCTTCCGGGCGCCGACGGCGGCGCTCTTCCCGGGCCTGGCGATCGTGCTCGTCTGCCTGGCCTTCAACCTGTTCGGCGACGCCCTGCGCGACGCCCTCGACCCGAGCGGAGACCACCGGTGAGCTTCACGCCCCCGACCGACCACACCACGCGACCCACGTTGCGCGGCACGTTCGGCATGACGGCCTCCACGCACTGGCTCGCCTCCGCGACCGGCCAGTCGGTCCTGGAGCGCGGCGGGAACGCCTTCGACGCCGCCGTGGCCGCCGCGTTCGTGCTGCACGTCGTCGAACCGCACCTCAACGGCCCCGGCGGCGACATGACGGGGGTCTTCGCCACCGCGCAGGACTCGACGCCCGTCGTCCTCAACGGTCAGGGCCCGGCGCCCGCCGCGGCGACGATCGAGCACTACCGCGCCGAGGGGCTCGACCTCGTGCCCGGTGCGGGCGGGCTCGCGGCCGCCGTGCCCGGTGCGGTCGACGCGTGGATGGTGCTGCTGCGCGACCACGGGACGTGGGAACTGGCCGACGTCCTCGAACCGGCCATCGGGTACGCCCGCGACGGCCACCCCGTCGTCGGCCGGGTCGGGACGACCATCGCCTCGGTCGCCGACCTGTTCCGCGAGCACTGGCCGAGTTCGGCGGCGTTGTGGATGCCGGAGGGGCGCATCCCGGCGCACGGCGACGTCATCACGAACCCGGCCTGGGCGCGGACGCTGGAGCGCCTCGTCGAGGTGGGCAAGGACGCCGGGTCGCGGGTGGAGCGGATCGAGGCGTTCCGCACCGAGTGGCGCGAGGGGTTCGTCGCCCGCGAGGCCGTGGAGTTCCTCCGCACCCCGCACCGGCACTCCTCCGGCACCGACCACGCGGGCGTCCTCGAGGTCGCGGACTGGGCCGCGTTCTCGGCCGGGTACGAGACCGCCGCGACGGTCGAGTTCCGCGGGACGACGGTCGCCAAGACCGGCCCGTTCGGCCAGGGCCCCGTGCTGCTGCAGGCGCTGCGGATCCTCGACGGGTTCGAGGACGCCGACCTGGACCCCTCGACCGTCCGTGGCGCGCACACCGTCATCGAGGCGCTCAAGCTCGCCCTCGCCGACCGCGACGCCTGGTACGGCTCGGCCGCGGACCCGGACGTCCTCCGGGAACTGCTCTCGGAGGAGTACGCGGCCGCCCGACGCGCGCTCATCACCGACCGCGCCTCCCACGAGTTCCGCCCCGGGGCCGTCGGCGGCCGGGAACCGCACGTGCCGCCGCTGCGCACCGACGCCCCCTCGGCGGTCGGCGTCGGTGAACCGACGATCGGCGAACCCACCGTCGAGCGCACGGGCACCACCCGCGGCGACACCTGCCACGTCGACGTCGTCGACCGGTGGGGGAACGTCGTGTCGGCCACGCCGTCCGGCGGCTGGTTGCAGTCCTCGCCGACGGTCCCCGAACTCGGGTTCTGCCTCGGTTCGCGGTTGCAGATGACGTGGCTCGACGAGGAGTCGCCGTCCGCGCTGCGGCCGGGGGAACGGCCCCGGACGACCTTGACGCCGACGCTCCTGCTCCGCGACGGAGTTCCCGTCGAGGCGCTGGGAACCCCCGGCGGCGACCAGCAGGACCAGTGGCAGCTCCTCTACCTGCTGCGCACCCTCGTCGGCGGGTACGACCCCCAGCAGGCGATCGACGCGCCCGCCCTGCACACCACGTCCATGCCCGGGTCGTTCTGGCCGCGGACGTGGACGCCGGGCGGCGCCGTCGTCGAGGGCCGGCTCGGGGACGACGTCATCGCCGGTCTCGAGGAACGCGGCCACGTCGTGACGCGGTCGGGCGACTGGTCGCTGGGCCGGCTCTCGTGCGCGGGGCGCGACCCCGAGACGGGTGTGCTGCACGCCGCCGCGAACTCCCGCGGCGCCCAGGGCTACGCGGTGGGGCGGTGAGCGACGTGACGAACCTGCTGGAGGTCGAGGGCCTCGAGGTCGCCTACGGCGCCACCGAGGTCCTGCACGGCGTCGACGTGACGGTCCGCCGCGGTCACCGCGTCGCGGTCGTCGGCGCGTCCGGATCCGGCAAGTCGACGACCGCTGCCGCTGTCCTCGGGTTGCTCCAGGGCGCCGGTCGCGTCACGGGTGGCCGGGTCGTCGTGGCCGGGGACGACATCACCGCCGCCCTGCGCGGCCGGGACGAGAACCGCCTGCGGCGCCTGCGCGGGCGGCAGATCGGACTCGTGCCGCAGGACCCGATGTCGAACCTCAACCCGTCGGCCCGCGTCGGCCGGCAGGTGGCCGAGACGCTCGTCATGCACGGGCTGGCGAAGGGTTCCGCCGCGCGGGACCGGGCCGTGGAACTGCTGGAGGAGGCGGGCATCCCCGACGCGGGGAAGCGGTCCCGGCAGTACCCGCACGAGTTCTCCGGCGGGATGCGCCAGCGTGTGCTCATCGCGATGGCGCTGGCCGCCGAACCGGAACTCCTCATCGCCGACGAACCCACGTCGGCGCTCGACGTCACCGTCCAGCGGCAGATCCTCGACCACCTCGACCGGCTGACCGCCGCGCGTGGGGCGTCGCTGCTGCTCGTGACGCACGACCTGGCGCTGGCGGCCGACCGCTGCGACGACGTCGTGGTGATGTCCGAGGGCCGGGTCGTCGAGACGGGTCCGGCGGCTCAGGTGCTGCGGGCGCCGACGGCGGAGTACTCCCGCGCGCTCGTCGCCGCCGCCCCGGCGACAGCGGGGCGCACCGCTCCGCGGGAACTGCCCGAGCGGACCCGGGACGACGTCCTCGTCGTGCAGGACCTCGTGAAGGAGTACCGGATCCGCGGGCAGCGGGAGAAGCTGCGGGCGGTGGACGGGGTGTCGTTCAGCGTCCCGGTCGGGACGACGACGGCCGTCGTGGGGGAGTCGGGGTCGGGCAAGACGACGACGGCCCGGCTCGTGCTCGGGCTCGAGGACCCGACGAGCGGGACGATCGCCGTCGACGGCGGACGCCGCGACGTGCAGCCGGTGTTCCAGGACCCGTTCGGTTCGCTGGACCCGACGATGACCCTCGAACGCCTCATCGACGAACCCCTGCGGATCGCCCGCGCCGGCGACCCCCGCAGCCGTCGCGCCCGGGTCGGTGAGCTCCTCGACCAGGTCTCGTTGAGCCGCACGCTGGCCCAGCGCCGCCCGTCGGAACTGTCCGGTGGGCAGCGCCAGCGCGTCGCCATCGCGCGGGCGCTGGCCCTCAACCCGAAGGTCGTCGTGCTCGACGAGGCGACATCGGCGCTGGACGTCCTCGTGCAGCAGCAGGTCCTCGGGCTCCTCGAGCGGCTGCAGGAGGACCTCGGCCTGACGTACCTGTTCATCACGCACGACCTCGCCGTCGCGCGGCACCTGGCCCACCAGGTGCTGGTGATGCGTTCCGGCCGCGTCGTGGAACAAGGCATGATCGGGGACGTGTTCGACCACCCCCGCGAGGAGTACACCGCCCAGCTGCTGTCGGCGATCCCCGGCCGCTTGGCGGCCTGAGGGTGGGGGCGTCGGCGGAGCGGGTCGTCGAGCAGTTGCGGCGCGACGTCCTCGGCGGGTTCTTCCCGCCGGGGACGCGGCTGACGGAGACGGCCCTCGTGGACCGGTACGGGACCTCGCGGGTCCCCGTGCGCGAGGCGCTGCGGGCGCTGGCCGGTGAGGGGTTCGTCGACCTGCGCCCCAACGCCGGCGCCCGCGTCGCCGAGGTCCCCGTCGACGACCTCGCCGACCTGTACTCGGTCCGCTGCGTCGTGGAGGAGATCACCGCGAGCCGCTGCGCCCGCCGGGTCGCGGCGGGGGAGACCGCCGTGGTCGAGGAGCTCACGGAGATCGTCGAGGCGGGGTTCGCCGCCCTCGACTCCGGCGACCCCGTGCTCGGAGCGGAGCTGAACTCGCGGTTCCACGGCAGCGTGGCGCGGTTGTCCGGTTCGCACAGCATGACCCTCGTGCTGCGCCGGGTGAGCGAGCAGATCCAGTGGGCCTACGCCACGACCGTCCCGCAGCAGGGCCACCGGGCCTGGACCGAGCACCGCCGGATCGTCGCCGCCATCGCGACGGGGGACGAGGCGAAGGCCGGGCAGGCGATGGTCAAGCACGTCGAGACGTCGCGGCGGGGTTTCGCGCGGGGTTGACGGACGGACCCCCCAGCGCTGCAGCCATCGCCGTCAGGGGCCTCCCGGCACGGCGTGTCGTCGGCGTGTCGTCGGATTGGTGCAGCGCTGGCAACGGTCTCAGCGCGGAGCGCTGCGTTCTCGGGACGGCGGCTGGCTGGCCACCGGCGTGCGTCGAGGAGTTCTCGCCGGACCCTGACGGCGCCTTGACGTCCACTGCGGTCGAGGGCAGGGGCGCAGGTGGGGGTGTCAGCGGAACAGCGCCACGTTGTCCTCCACCCACGTCCTGAACGGGCGCGGACGCCGGCCGGTGATCCGTTCGTACTCGGCCGAGAGGGCCGGTGCCGTCCCCACCGCGCGTCGCCAGTCCCCGATGAGCTGACGGGCCCACACCTCCGGGACGTGCTGCGAGAGCAGGGCGAACGCCTCCTCCTCGGTCTGCTCGTGGACGCCGGTGGGGCGCCCCACGACCTGGCCGAGGACGTCGACCTGCTGCCGCAGCGTCAACCGTTCGGGCCCCGTGAGGACCGGGGCGCAACCGGTGAGGGAGTCCCCGGTCAGCGCGGCGACGGCGACGTCGGCGACGTCCCGCTCGTGGACCGGAGCCTGCACGGCGTCGGGGTACGGCAACGGGACGGGAGTTCCGCGGCGCACGGACCAGCTCCAGTGGGCGGCGTTGGCGGCGAAGGCGCCGGGCCGCAGGAACGTGTGCTCCAGCCCCGAGGCCCGCGCCGCGGCCTCCACGCGCAGGAACCGCGCCCCGTTGAAGTCGTCGTGCGCCCCGGGGAAGGTGACGGCCGAGGACGACAGCAGGACGACGTGCCGCACGCCGGCGGCGGCCACGACCGCGAGCAGCCCCTCCGGGTCGGACGTGTCGGCGTAGAGGAACACCCGGTCCACGCCGACGAGGGCGGGGGTGAGCGACGTGGGCTCGTCGTGGTCGGCGGCGGCCGTGCGCACGGAGGCCGGCAGGTCCAGCTGCTCCGGGCGGCGCGAGGTCGCCACGACCTCGACGCCGCGTTCCAGGAGGCCGCGGACGACCCCACCGCCGACCGCCCCACGGGCACCCACCACGAGAACCGACACCAGGACCTCCTCCATTGACGAACACCATTGACGAACACCGTTCGCGAACAGTGTTCGTCGAGAATGTCGATCGCGTCAAGCGGGTAGGGTCTGACCGTGCGTCCGGAACCCGTCTCACGTCGCGGGGGACCCGCCAAGGCTCCGTTGTCGCGGCGGGCGATCGTCGAGGCGACGACCGAGCTCGCGCGGGAGGACGGCCTCGCCGCCGTCAGCCTGCGGCGGGTGGCGACCCGGCTCGAGACCGGACCGGCGTCGCTCTACGCGTACTTCGAGAACCGCGAGCAGCTGCTCGCGCACGTGCTCGACGACGCCTACGCGCGGGTCGACCTCGTCGACGGGGACCGCCGGACGTGGCGCGACGCGCTCGCGGCCACGGTCGTGAACACGGTCGACGCCCTGCAGGAACTCCCCGGGCTGGGGTCGGTCGCGCTGGGGTCGGTGCCCGTGCTGCCGGGGGCGCTCCGGCTCGCCGACCACGAACTCGGGCTCATGGAGGTGGGGGGCGTGCCCGCCCCGCGGGCCGCCCTCGCGGTGGACCTCCTCGCCCAGTTCGCCGCGGCGACCGCGGTCGAACGTGGCGACCCGTCCTCCACGGCGCTCCGACCGGTCGACGTGCGCTCCGCCTACGAGTCCGCCGACGCCGAGCGCTTCCCCCGGGTGGTGCGCGCGGCCGCCGCGCTCACCGGGCCGGACGCGGCGGCCCGGCGCGACTTCGCCCTCGCCACGATCATCGGTGGCCTGACGAGGAGGTGACGCTTCAGGCGGCGCCCTGTTCCTTCGAGCACCACCACGTCGTCCGTCCGCCGACGGTGGCCCGCACCATCGACGCGCCGCAGCGTGGGCAGTGCCCGCCGGACGTCCGGTGCGGGATCACCTCGCCGGTGTGGACGCCGCCGTGCTTCACGGCGTGCCGGATGCCCGCCCGCAGCTGGCGCCGGAGTTCGTCGAGTTCCTCCGTGCGCAGGTCCCCGGCCGGACGACGCGGGTCGAGGTGCGCCCGCCAGAGCACCTCGTCGGCCAGCAGGTTCCCGATGCCCGCGACGACGGACTGGTCGAGCAGCCGTGCCTTGAGCGGCGCCGTCCCGCGACCCACCCGTTCCCGGAACTCCTCGCGCTCGACGTGCTCGGCGTCCGGGCCCAGCGCCGACAGGTCGGGGTCGAGGCGCACCCGGCCCAGCCGGCGCTTGTCGAGCAACCGCAACGTCCCGCCGTCGGCGAACGTCAGCGTGAACCGGTACCACTCGTCCTTCGCCACGCGCGGCAGCTTCGGCGTTCCCTCGTAGTCGCCGCCGACGACGCGCTCGCCCTCGGCGGAGGTGATGACGATGCGCCCGCTCATGCCGAGGTGGATGCCGAGGGCCGGACCGTCGTCGGAGGTGTCGCACCACATCGACTTGCCCTGGCGGTGCGCCGCGGTGAGCGAGCGGCCGACGAGGGCCGTGCGCAGGTCGCCGGGCTGGTGGGGTCGGCACTCGTAGGTGTCGTTGTCGTCGACGTCCGCGATCTCGCGGTGCAGGCCGCCCGCCTCGACGACCTGGCGGGCCGATTCGACCTCGGGGAGTTCGGGCACCCGCGGAACGTAACCGAGCCGCCGCGCTCGCGCTCCCCGACGGCGGGTCGACGGGCACCTAGAGTGCCGGGGTGCGGAAGCGGTGGGGCGCGGTCCTGGTGGTGACGGGCCTCGTGGCCGCGGGGTGCTCGGGCGAGCCCGAGGCGCCCACCCCCCGCCCGGTGACGATCGCCGTCGCGGGCGACGTCCACTTCGACGGCACGAGCGAGAAGGCGCTGGACCCCGGCGGACTGGACGCGATCGCGCCCGTCCTGTCGCGCGCGGACCTCGCGGTCGTCAACGTCGAGACGGCCATCACCGACCGCGGCGACGCGGCGGGCAAGCAGTACACGTTCCGTGCGCCCCCGCGGGCGCTGGGCGCCCTGGAGGACGCCGGGGTCGACGTCGCGGCGATGGCGAACAACCACAGCCTCGACTACGGTCGCACCGGGTTGAAGGACACGATCGCCGCCGGCAAGGCGCAGGGCCTGCCGGTCGTCGGGCTGGGCGAGGACGCCGACAGCGCCTTCGCCCCGCACCGTGTCACGGTGCACGACAACCGGATCGCGGTGTTCGACGCGACCCAGGTCCTCGACTCCTCGCTCGCGAAGGCGTGGACGGCGACGGACGCGCAGCCGGGGCTGGCGTCGGTGCAGACCTCCTCCGGGGCGTCCCGGCTCGTCGCGGCGGTGAAGGCCGAACGGTCCCGCAGCGACTCCGTCGTCGTCGTCCTGCACTGGGGCAAGGAGCAGCAGGACTGCCCCACCGACGCGCAGCAGACGATCGCCCACGACCTCGTCGCAGCCGGGGCGGACGCGGTCGTGGGCTCGCACGCGCACGTGCAGCTCGGGCAGGGGTACCTGCAGGCCGGAGGTCGGAAGGGTTTCGTCGACTACGGCCTGGGGAACTTCGTGTTCTACGCCAAGAAGGCGGCGGCCGTGGAGACGGGCGTCCTCGAACTCACGCTGCCGGGGACCGGCGGGGTGTCCGCGGCGCACTGGGTGCCGGCGACGATCCGCTCCGGCGTCCCCGTCCCCCTGACGGGCGACGACGCCGCAGAGGCGGTGCAGCACAAGGAGTCCCTGCGGTCCTGCACCGACCTCGCGGCGTCGTGAGAGGGGCCTGGTCTCAGGCGCGCGTCTCCGGCAGGAACGGGTAGTCCGTGTAGCCCTCGGGGCCGGTGCCGTAGGACGTCGTCGCGTCGAGGGCGTTCTCCGGGTGGCCGCCCTGCCAGCGGGCCAGCAGGTCCGGGTTGGCCATGACGGCGCGGCCCACGGCCACGACGTCCGCGACGCCGTCGGCGAGGTAGCCCGTGGCCTCCTCGCGGGTCGTCACCTGGGCGAAACCGGTGTTCACCATGAGCGGGCCGCCGAAGTGCTTGCGCAGACCCTGGACGAACTCCCCGGACGGCTCGGCGTGCAGGACGCTGAGGTAGGCCAACCCCAACGGCTGCAGCTGCTCCACGAGGTGGGTGTAGGTCGCCTCGACGTCGGCGGGGTCCTTCTCCCAGGCGTCCTGGATGTTGTGCGCGGGGGAGATGCGGACGCCGACGCGACCGGCGCCGATCTCCGCGGCCACGGCCTGCGCGACGCGGACGGTCAGCCGCGCACGGTTCTCCGGGGACCCGCCGTACTCGTCGGTGCGCTGGTTGGCGCCCGGGGCGAGGAACTCGTGCAGGAGGTAGCCGTTGGCGCTGTGGATCTCGACACCGTCGATGCCGGCGTCCACCGCGCGACGCGACGCGGCCACGAAGTCGGCGACCACGTCGTCGATCTCGGCAGCGGTCAGCGCGTGCGGGACGGGGTAGGGCTTCTTGCCCAGCGGGGTGTGCGCCTCGCCGGAGACGGCGATCGCGCTGGGGGCCACGATGCGGTCGGTACCGGTGATGTCGGTGTGCGAGACGCGCCCGCCGTGCATGACCTGCACGACGATGCGCCCGCCGGCGGCGTGCACGCCCTCGGCGACCTTGCGCCACCCCTCCTGCTGCTCGTCGGTCACGAGACCGGGCTGGCCGGGGTAGGAGCGCGACTCGTGGCTCGGGTAGGTGCCCTCGGAGACGAGGAGGCCCAGGCTGGCGCGCTGGGAGTAGTGCTCGACCAGCAGCTCGTTGGGGATGCCCTCGGCGCCCGCGCGGGTGCGCGTCAAGGGGGCCATCACGAGGCGGTTGGGCAGGGTGAGGTCGCCCAGGGCGACAGTCGAGAACAGATCCATGTGCAGCTGCAACAACCGGACCGCGGTCCGTCTTCCCGCCCCCGTAGAGTTCACCCTCGTGTCCGGTGTCCTCGTCGCGATCACCTGCGCGCTGTGCCTGGTCGGAGGCGTCTGGGCGGTCCTCACCGTCGCCCGCGACCGCCGTGTCGGCCGGGCGCTCCTGGTCGCTCTGGCCGTCGTCGAGCTGTCGGTGCTGGTGACCGTCGTCGACGGCTTCGTCGCCCTGGCGACCGGGACCCGCCCCGTCGAGCTCGCGACGTCCATCGCCTACCTCGTCGTGGCCCCGTTCATCCTGCCCGCCGGCACCTTCTGGGCCCTCGCCGACCGGTCCCGGCCGAGCACGCTCGTGCTCGCCGTGGCCTGCTTCGCCGTCGTCGTCATCGCCTACCGGGCGCTCCTCCTCTTCGCGGTGACGCGGTGAGCGCGCCGGGCCAGGCGCCGCGCCGGACGACCGGTCTGGGCCGCGTCCTCGTCGCGCTCTACGCCGTCTTCGCGATCGCGGCCGTCTCCCGCGCCGGCGTCCAGATCGCCACCGACTTCTCCACGGCGCCGCTGGCGTACCTTCTGTCGGCCTTCGCGGGTGTCGTCTACGTGCTCGCCACCCTGGGCCTCGGGCGCTCCGGCCCGCGCTGGCGACGCGTGGCCTGGGTCGCGTGCAGCGTCGAGCTCCTCGGCGTCCTCACCGTCGGCACGCTGAGCCTCGCCGACGCGCAGGCGTTCCCGCGCTCCACCGTGTGGTCCGGGTACGGGTCCGGCTACGTCTTCATCCCGCTGGTCCTGCCCGTCCTGGGGCTGGTCTACCTGCGGCGGGAGTCGCGAGCGGCTCGCGCTGCGGCCTGAGGTGACGGCCGCCCTCGTCGGTCTCGTCCCGCGGGACGCGCTGCGCGAGGCGCTGACCCGGCGGCGCGTCCCGTTGCCCCGCCACCACGAGGCCGTCACCACCGACGAGGCCGAGCGCCTGCTCGGCGGGTCCCTGCCCGCGGTCCCCGCACTGCGCGTCCCCGGTGGCGCCGAGGTCGTGGCCGTCCCCCGCGGCGCGGAACCGCTGCGTCTGCGGGTGGCGCACCTGCCCGCTGGCACGTCCTGGGAGCGGGGGTCGGTGTGGTCCGCCCTGCTCGCGGGCGGTTCGCTGCTCGACGTCCGCGCCGACGCCGACGGGCCCCGCCGGGTCGCCGGTCGCGGCGAGCCGGGGACGGCGGACTCCACCGTCGTGACCGTCGACGGGGTGGTGTTCTGCGTCCAGGCGGACCTGTCCGGTCCCGTGCTCGTCAGCTGGGACGTCGTCCGGGGCGGCGCCGCGGTGCGCCTGGACCTGCTGACGCGGCGGGGGCCGCAGGCCGCGGTGGAGGTCGCCTGCGGCGTCCGGTGAGTCGTCCGTCGCAGCTATTCACTCAGTACATACACCTGGTGTACGTTCCCGTCATGTCGCTCGTCGAGCTGCACCTCGCGCTCCTGTCGCAGGGTCCCGCGCACGGGTACGACCTCAAGAGGGCGTACGACGCGTGGTTCCCCGACGCCAAGCCGCTGCCCTTCGGGCAGGTGTACGCGACGCTCGGGCGACTGGTCCGCGACGGACTGGCCGAGGTGGTCGAGACGCGCTCCGAGGGGGGGCCGGAACGAACCGTCTACACGGTCACCGACGCGGGCCGGCAGAGGGTGCGGGAGTGGCTGGCCGAGCCGGCCCCTCCCGCGGTCTCCGGCACGGAGGACCTGGTGCGCAAGGCCGTCGTCGCCTTGCGCACCGGGGACCCGGAGCGACCCGCGAGCGCCTTCGTCGCCGACCAGCGCGTGGCGCACCTGCGCCGCATGCGCTCCCTCGCCGACCACGACCCCGGTGCCGACGCCGACGACCTCGGCTCCCGCCTCGCCCGTCGCTACGCCGCCCTGCACCTGGACGCCGACCTGCGCTGGCTCGACGAGGCCGCGACCGCGCTCGAGTCCCGTCCCCGACACGAACCGGAGGGTCCCCGATGAACTCCCGCCCCCACGAGACGACCGGTCCCGGTGCGGCGCTGACGCTGCGCGCCGTCAGCCACGCCTACTCCCGGACCCCGGCGCTGCGCGAGGTCTCCCTGACCGTCCGGCCCGGCGAGGTCGTCGCCGTCACCGGACCCAGCGGCTGCGGGAAGTCCACGCTGCTGCACGTCGCCGCGGGGTTGCTCGTGCCGCAGGCCGGGTCGGCCGAGCTCCTCGGCGTCGACCTGGCCGGCCTGGACGAGACGGCGCGCGCGGTGCTGCGGCGCCGGGACGTCGGGATCGTCCTGCAGTACGGCCAGCTGGTCCCGGACATGACGCTGGAGGACAACGTGGCGCTGCCGCTCCTGCTGGAGGGCGGCGAGCTCGCCGCGTCCCGCACGGCCGCCCGGGACGCGCTGGTGCGCGTGGGGCTCGAGCGGGCCGGGCAGGCCGTGCCCGAGGAACTGTCCGGGGGGCAGGCGCAGCGCGCCGCGATCGCGCGGGCCCTCATCACCTCGCCGAAGGTCCTCCTCGCCGACGAACCCGTCGCCAGCCTCGACGCCGTCGCCGCGCAGGACGCCCTGGAGCTCATGCTGTCGGTCGCCCGCCGGGACGGGGGAGCCGTCGTGCTCGTCACCCACGACAACCTCGTCGCCGCGATGGCCGACCGCGAGGTGCGGTTGCGCGACGGCCGGGTCGACCGCGAGTCGGTGCTCCGGTGAGCGCGACCCTCGCGCCGCGACGCCGTGACCGCGTCTCCCGGCTCCGTCCCGCCGCGGTGCGGTCGATGACGGCCGTGCGCTCGCACACCGACCGCGTGCGGTCCCGCGCCACGGCTGCGGCGGCGGCCGGAACGGGCGTCGCGCTGCTCATCGCGGCCTCGGTGGCGACGGTCCGCGACGACCTGGTCGTCGGGTCGTGGACCTCCACCGGCCCGGACGGGGTCGAGACCACCGAGACCATGGTCCAGGCCTCGGGCGGGCTGGCCCCGTTCCTGGCCGAACCGGGGTTGCGCCCGGGGTTCACCATCGCGGCCGTCCTGCTCGTGCTGCCCTTCCTCGCCCTGGCCGTCCAGGCGGTCCGCGTCGGCCGGGTCGTCGACGAGCGGCGCAGCCGGCGGCTCCTCCTGGCGGGGGCGACGTGGGCGGACGTCCGGACGCTGCGCACCGCCCGCACCCGCGCCGCGTTCGTCCGCGGCGGCCTGCTGGCCGGACCGCTCTACCTGCTGCTCTGGCTCGTCCTGGGGTGGGCGCTGCCGGCGGGATCGCGGCTCCTGCCGCCGCTGCACCCCGCCATGCTCGCGGCCTGGCTCGCCGTCGTCGGGGTCCTCGCCGTGGCGGCCCAGGTGCTCGCCGTGCTGGGCTTCCGCCGCGAGGAACGGCTCACGTGGGGCGGGGCCGGGGAGGGGGTCCCGTCGCGGACCTTCGTCGCCCTGACCGCCCTCGGCGGAGTGGCGCTCGTCGTCGTCCTGCCGGTGGTCGCGCGCGTCGAGCGGGTGTACCCGGCCCTCCTCGTCCTCGGCGTGGTCCTCTTCCTGCTGGCCGCCGGTGGGGGTGCGGCGCGGTCCGCGGCCGCGACCGTGCGGCGCCCGCAACCGCCCGTCGGTGCCCCGGTGGCGGCGCCGCGCTCGGTCCCCCGTCGGCACCGGCGGCGGGACGTCACGGTCCACCTCCTCGCCGCCGCGCAGCGTCGCGGCAGCACGGCGGCCATCACCGGGACCGCCGGCGTCCTCTTCGTCTGCGGGTTGTCCTTCGGCGTCGCGTCCTCGATGGCCGCCCAGCTCCTGGTGGAACGCCTCGGCAGCCCTGAGTACGAGCAGAGCGACCTCGGGTTCTACCTCACAGGTTTCGGTCTCGTCGCCGCCGTGGGGGTCGTCGGGGCGGTGGTCGCGGTCGCGGCGCTCCTGCTGAGCCTCACCGACGAACTCCTGGGGAACCGACGGGCCGTCGCGTCCGTGGCGGCCCTCGGTGTGGAGACGCGGCGCCTCGTGCGCGTCCAGGCGGTGGCGTTGCGGCGCACCGCGGTACCGGCCACCGTCCTCGGCGCGTTCGTCGCCGCGGCCCCCACCACGTTCGGTCTGGTCCTCGAGGCCGCCGGCAGCGGCCACTGGTCGCCGTTCATCCCGCTCCCGGTCGGCGTGGTCGTCGTCGTGGGGCTCGTCGCGACGGTGGCGTGCGAACTCCTGGCCCGGCTGCTGGCGGGCCGGGTGCGGCAGGCGGCGGCGCTGGAGAACCTCCGGGTCCCCTGAGTCAGCCGCGGGCCGCGAAGAACTCGCGGGCGTCGTGCAGGCCCTTCGTGTTCTCCCGCGGGTCCTCGATCCCCGTCCGGTCGTCGGTGATGACGCGCCGCGCGAAGTAGTCGGCCTGCACCGCCCACCGCAGCTCGTGGAGGACGTCGAGGCCGCGGTCGACCTCCTCCGGTGCGAGGGCGCCGGTCGCGACGTACGCCTCGACGAGCGCGGTGGCCCGGGCGGGACCGCCGAGGTAGAAGGCGGCGCTCGCGAGGTCGTACAGCAGCGGGCCGGGTTCCGCGCTGGACCAGTCGATGAGACCGCAGCCGTCCCCGGAGGCGAGGAAGGCTCCGGGTTCGGGATCGGCGTGCAGGACACCGCACGTGAGCGGAGCGCCGGTGGCGAGGAGGTCGGCGTGGCGGACGAGGGCTGCGTGCACCGCGGGCCGGACCCACGGTTCGACGTCGAGGTGCGCGGCGCCGGGGTCGACCCACTCCGGGAACGTGCCCGCCGGACCGGGGAGGGCGAGGACCCGGTGGGCACGGCCGAGCGTCGCACCGATGATGCTCTGCGCGGACGGCTCCGCACCCGTCAGCGGGGTTCCCCCCACCCGGCGCAGGAGAGCCAGCGTCCCGACGTGCAGGTCACCCCCGCGCGTGGGTTCGGGTGCACCGGCCGGGATCCCCGCCGCGTCCACGACCTGCGCGGCCCGCAGGCCCCGGACGAACCCGGCTTCGTCCGCCGGCGCGACGGCCTTCGCGACCCAGCGGCCGCGGGGCCCGGTCACCGTCCAGGTCGCCGAGTTCATGCCGCCGGGCAGCGGCACGACCTCGACGGGACCCACGGACCAGTGCCGGGCCACGAGCTCGCGGACGGTGTCGACGGTGAGCACGCCGGCACCGTACGGGCCGGACGCCCCCGTCCACCACGGGATTCCGCGTCAGTGCGCGGTGGCGAGCTCCCCGGGGTGCAGCACGACCTTGGTCCAGCCGTCCTCGCGCCGGTCGAACGTCCCGTACGCGGACGCCGCCTGCGTGAGGTCGAGCTCGTGGCTCACGATGAAGCCCGGGGTCGCGACGCCGGCGGTGATGAGGTTGCGCAGCTTCACGTTGTAGGCCTTGACGTTGCACTGCCCGGTGCCCATCGACTGGCCCTTGAACCAGAACGTCCCGTAGTCGAAGGCGATCTTCCCCTGCTGCGACAGTTCGTCCTTCGCGCCGGGGTCCTGCGGCAGGTACACGCCGACGACGCCGATCCCGCCCGTGGCCTTGACGACCTGGACCAGCTGGTTGAGGACCATCGACGCGTCCTCGTTCCCGGAGGCGTCGTGCGCCTGGTACCCGATGGCCTCGACCCCGCGGTCGACACCCCGGCCACCCGTCGCGTCCATGATCTGCTCGACGGGGTCGCCGGCGGAGTAGTCGACCGGCGTGGCCCCGGCCTTGCGCACCAGCGCGAGGCGGTCGGGCTGGCGGTCGACGACGAACACCTCGGCGGCACCGCGGATGCGGGCCGAGTGCGCGGCCATGAGGCCGACGGGGCCGGCACCCCACACGACGACGGAGTCGCCGGGCTGGAACCCGGACAGCTCCACCCCGTGCCAGCCGGTCGGGAAGATGTCCGACAGCATCGTGTAGTCGAGTTCCTTCTCGGTGCCCGCCGGGAGCACGAGCGCGTTGAAGTCCGCCCACGGGACGCGCAGGAGTTCGGCCTGGCCGCCGGCGTACTCACCCATCGAGGCGAACCCGAAGGCCGCCCCGGCCGTCCCGGCCTGGTTGGCCCGCAGGCAGAACCCGGTCTTCCCGGCGACGCAGTTCTCGCAGCTGCCGCAGCCGATGTTGAACGGCAGGCTGACGCGGTCGCCGACCTTGAGGCGGTCCACGCCGGGTCCGACGGCCTCGACGATGCCCATGTTCTCGTGGCCGAGCACGCGCCCGGTCTCCATGTCGGTGCGGCCCTCGTACATGTGCAGGTCCGACCCGCAGATGTTCGTGGACGTGATGCGGACGACGGCGTCGGTCGGCCGCTCGATGCGGGCGTCGGGGACGTCCTGCACCGAGACGTCGAACGCGCCGTTGTAGACGAGTGCCTTCACGGGTTTTCTCCTCAGGTGGATCGTGGTCGTGGCGGCGGGGCGCCACCCGGTGTTCCCGGGCGACGCCCCGCTGCTGGAGGTGTGGTGGTGCCGGTCGTGCTGGTGGACGTGCCGGTGTCAGGAGGCCAGGAACTCGATCAGGACCCGGTTGAACTCCTCGGCGTGGCTGACGTTGAACCCGTGCGGCGCCCCGGCGACGACGTGCAGACGGCTGCCCGGGACCGCGGCGTGCGTGAGCGCACCCGACCCCTCGAACGGGACGATCGCGTCCGAGCCGCCGTGCAGGACGAGCGTCGGCACGTCGATCGTCGGCAGGTCCTCGCGGAAGTCGGTGGTGCCGAACGACTCCATCGCCTTGAGCGCAGCCTTGTGGTCGGCCTGCTGCGTCAGGGCGACGGCCTCCTGGCGCTGCGCCTCGGTCACCTTCAGCACACCGTCGACGGAGAAGAAGTTCGTGACGAAACCGTCGTAGAACGACTCCTCGTCGGCCTCGAGTCCGGCCTCCATCTCGTCGGCGGCCTCCTTCGTCAGCGGGCCCTGCGGGTTGTCGTCGGTCTTGGCCATGTACGGCGGGACGGCGCCCGCGAAGACGACGCTGTGCAGGCGCTCGGTGCCGTGCCTGCCCACGTACCGCGCGACCTCGCCGCCGCCCATCGAGAACCCGACGAGGGTGACGTCGCGCAGGTCGAGCTGCTCCAGCAGGGCGTGCAGGTCGTCGGCGAGGGTGTCGTAGTCGTACCCGCTGCGCGTCTTGTCGCTGCGACCGAAGCCGCGGCGGTCGTAGGTGACGACGCGGTGGCCGGCGGCGGTGAGCGCGGGGACCTGCTCGGACCAGGACGCGCCGGACAGCGGCCACCCGTGGATGAGCACGACGGGCCGTCCGCTCCCCCCGGTGTCGTCGACGTGCAGGTTCGTGTCCTTGAACAGTCCGTGGTGGGCCGTGACCTCGGTCATCCTGGTTCCTCCAGACGGGGGTGGCGTCGGTGCGGGTGTCCCCGTCGCCGTGCTCGACGCTACGAACGCCTCGGCGGGTGCGCGCGCTGAAACCTGCGGTCGTGCACGGGTCGCCGTCTGCTGGGATGGTCGCGTGCCCCACGCCCCGACCTTCCCCACGCTCCCGTCCGACGCGCCCGTCACGTGGCGGTCCGCCCGAGCGGAGGACGGGGCGGTCCTCGCCGAGCTGCGGGCCGTCGTCCTGCGACCGAGCCTGGAGCGCCTCGACCGGTACGACGACGACCGTGTTCGCCACCGGTTCCTGTCGACGTGGGCCCCCGAGCGCACGGGGGTCCTGGACGGGCCGAGCGGTGCCGTGGGGTCCCTCGCGCTGCGCCCGGCCGACGACGGTCTGTGGCTGGAGCACTTCTACCTGGCCCCGGACCTGCAGGGACGGGGGCTGGGGACGCGGGTCCTGCGGGCCGTCACGGCACACGCCGACCGGAGCGGGACGGTCCTGCGGCTGGACGTCCTGCGCGGCAGCGACGCCCGTCGCCTCTACGAGCGCCACGGTTTCGTCCTCGACCACGAGGACCCCGTGGACGTGTTCCTGCGCCGCGACCCGGCCCCCTGAGCCGGTGGAGTGGAACTCCTCGACGGACTGGCCGGCCGCAGGTACCGTCGGAGCGTGCTGACGATCCCGTGCACCTGGTGGCAGTCGCTGTAGCAGCGGCTGCGACGTCCACCTGTCCCCAGCCGCCCACGGCGGCTCCGGGTACGTGCGACGTCCCGGGACGGACGGTGGGCGGCGTCCGCCACCCCTGGGAGAATCCCGTGTCCCACCCGTCCATCCCTCTCCAGATCGCCCTGCGGCGCAGTGCGGAACTCCAGGCCGAGGTCCACGCCGACCCCGGCCGGTTCCGCGTCGTGACCGGCGACCGGCCCACCGGCCCGCTCCACCTCGGCCACCTGCTGGGAACCCTCACGACCCGAGTCGCGCTGCAGCGCAGCGGGGTCGAGGTTTTCGTGGTGATCGCCGACCTCCAGGTCAGCACCGACCGTGACGATCCCGGGGACGTCCGCGGGAACGTCCGCGAGGTCCTGCTCGACAACCTCGCGGCCGGTCTGGAACCGGCGACGAGCTCCGGCGACGGCGGTGCGCCGGTCTTCGTCCACAGTGCCGTCCCGGCCCTCAACGAACTGCTGCTGCCGTTCCTGGCGCTCGTCACCGTCGGGGAACTGCAGCGCAACCCCACGGTCCGGGCCGAGGCGGCCGCCGCCAGGGAACGCGGTACCCGCAGGGGTGTGAGCGGTCTGCTGCTCACCTACCCCGTGCACCAGGCCGCCGACGTCCTGTCCTGCGGCGCGAACCTCGTCCCCGTCGGGCAGGACCAGTTGCCGCACCTGGAGCTGGCGCGGACCGTCGCACGACGGTTCAACGACCGGTACGGGGCCGGTGAACCGCTCCTGACCGAACCGGAGGCGTTGTTGTCGGCGGCGCCCCTGCTCCTGGGGACCGACGGCCGGAAGATGAGCAAGAGCGGCGGCAACGCGATCACCCTGCGCGCGGGGGAGGACGAGACGGCCCGGCTGATCCGGTCGGCGACGACCGACTCCGAGCGGCGCATCACCTACGACCCCGCCCGCCGCCCCGAGGTCTCGAACCTGCTGCTGATGGGGGCGCTGTGCTCGGGCACCACACCGGAGTCGCTCGCCGAGCAGGTCGGAGCAGGCGGCGCGGCTCGGCTCAAGGCCGTCGTCACCGAGGCGGTCAACGAGCACCTGCGTCCCCTGCGCCGCCGGCGCCGGGATCTCGCGGGGGCGCAGGACCACCTGCGGGACGTCCTCGCCGAGGGCGCCCGTCGGGCGACCGCCGAGGCGGAGCGGACCCTGGCGCGGGTCCTGGCCGCGACCGGTGCGTGAGAGCGTCCGGTGCCCGAACCGCCCTCCCCGTGCGGGGAGACGCCGCCTCGTGGCACGGTGCCGCGGTGACCCGCCGCCAGCTCCAGCAGTTCCTCGCCGTGCTCGAGCACGGCAGCCTGGCGCGGGCGGCTGCGGCCACGGGGACGGCGGCGGCGAGCCTCGCCCAGTCCCTGACGGCCCTCGAACGCGAGGTGGGGGCCGAGCTCGTGCACCGGCTCCCGCACGGGACCGTGCCGACGGGGGCGGGGGTCGCCTTCGCCCCGCACGCGCGGGCGACGCTGCGGACCCTGTCGGCCGACGTCGTCACGGACCCGGCCGGCGGCGAGCACCTGCACGGAGACCTCGACCTCGTCGCCGACCCGGTGCTGGCCGTCGATCCCGGGGCCGCACTGCTGGCCAGGTTCCGCCGGGCGCACCCGGACGTCCGCGTCCGCTTCGACGTGCCCGACGACGCGGCGGAGGTGCAGCACCACCTCGCCGACGGGCGTGCCGAGGTGGCCTTGACGTACCTGCCCCTCGAAGCGGCTCCGGACGGCGTGCACCCCCGTCGTGCCGAGGTCCTCTCGCTGGGGTGGCAGGAGCTGCACCTCGTGCTGCCCCCGGGACCGCAGGACCTGCCCGACCCCGTGGCCCTCGAGCGGCTCGGCGGGCGCGACGTCGTCGACGTGCCCGGCAGCCGGTGGCGGGAGGTCGTGCGCGCCCGGCTGCACGGGGGGACGACGGGAGGTGCGGGCTGGCGGGTCGCGGTCCGCACGGTGCACCGCGAGGCCGTGGTGCCGCTGGTCCTCGCCGGTGCCGGGGTCGCGTTCACGGCGGGCGCTGCCTGTCGCTGGGCGGAACAGCAGGGGGCCGTGGTGCGTCGGCTCGACCCGCCGCTGCGTCTGGAGGTCGGCCTCGTCCACCACGGGGCGGCCTCACCCGTCGTCGCGGCGCTGCTGCGGAGTGCGCAGCCGTGACCTCGCCGTTCGAGACCGAGCGCGACGCGCGGTTCTTCCTCGCCGTCGTCGACGAGGGCGGCGTCACCGCGGCCGCGGCGACGCTGTTCGTGGCGCAACCGTCGCTGTCGCAGGCGGTTCGCGTCCTGGAACGGCGCACGGGGCGGGACCTGTTCGAGCGGACGCCGCGGGGGACCGTCCCGACGGCGGCCGGGAGGGCGCTGGTGCCCGTCGCGCGGGCCGTGCTGGAACGAGCCGGCGCGGGACGCGAGGCCGTCGCCGACGTGGTGGCCGTCCGGGCCGGGACCCTGCGCCTCGTGGCCCACGCCTCGGTCGCCGCGGACCCGCTGGCCGCGGCGGTGGGCGAGTTCCGCCGGCGACACCCGGGGGTCGACGTCGTGGTGGAGGACGCGCGCGACGACGACGCCCTCGTGGGCCGTCTCGCGGCCGGGGACGTCGACCTCGCGCTCGTGCACCTGCCGCTGCCGGAGCACCCGGCGCTGGTGGTCCGCGAGCTCGGGCGGCAGCACGTGCACGCGGCGTTCCCGCCCGGCACGGACCTGCCGCCGGGCCCGGTCACCCTCGACGACCTGCGCGCGCACCCCCTCGTCGCCCTGCTGCACGGCGGGTCGGCCCGACGGGCCGTCCGGGACGCCCTCGAGGCCGCCGGCCAGGTCGCCGCCGGCAGCAGTTGGCACGCCCGGGTCAGCACCCCGCGCGTCGGCGCTGCCATCCCGCTCGTCCTCGCCGGTGCCGGGGTCGCGCTCGTCGGCGACTGGTACGAGGCGGACAGGACCCGGCGCACGGGCAGGTCGGCCAGCGGGGCGAGGGCGTGCTCGAAGAGCTGCAACCGGGCCGGTCCGGTCCAGGCGCCCTTCACCGTCAGGTCCGTGGTGCGGGTGCGGACGAGTTCGCAGATGCGGGGGCGGCCGTCGTACCCCGGAAGGACCTTGAGCATGTAGGTGGGGACGCCGATCTCGCGCTCTGCCGCGGCGAGGTCCAGGGCGGCGTGCTTGTAGCCCATCGTCGCGGTGGCCACGCGCAGGCTGCCGTGGTCGAGGGTCCCCACGAGGGTGTCGGAGTCGACGTGCAACCGGGGCGAACCCCAGACCTTGGGGTAGGCGCCCATCTCGCGGCCGCTGGCGATGGCCGGGTGGTTGTCGACGTGCATGGTGTGCAGGTACTCGCCGGGTTCGCCGTCGAGCTCGACCCGCAGGGCCTGACCGGCTTCGGTGTAGTCGCCCAGACCCGTGACGTCCGGCATGCGCATGACCTCGAACCGCACCAGCGGGTCGGTGACCTGCAGCGGCTCGGGAACGACGGCGCGCACGGCGTCGAGGTCGGAGCGGTACGTGATGGTGAAGTACTCGCGGTCGGTGAAGCGGTACGGCGGTGCCGGGAACGCGGGCGCTCCCAGCGGCGTGGTCGTCGTCCCGGTGACGTCCTGCAGACGCACGGGGTCCTCCTCGAGGTGCGGTGCGCGACCCCCGGTCGGGGGCCGACCCCTCCAGGCAACGCCCGCACCGGGCAGAGGTCAAAGACCGGTTCCCGGTACCCGCAGGAGGTTCTCCCTGTGGCGCCAGGTGGAGTCCGGTGCGGGGCCGGCGTGCGCGACGATGACCGGGACATGTCGAACTCGTCTGCGTCTCCCGTCCCGGCCCCGCGCCGCACCGCCGTCCTGCTGCTCGCCGGGCTGCTGCTCGTGGCCTGCTCGATGCGGTCCCCGATCACCGGGGTGGGTCCCGTCCTGCCCCTGCTGCAGGACGACCTGCGCCTGTCGGCCGCCGCGGCCGGGGCGCTGACGTCGCTGCCGCTGGTCGCCTTCGCCGCCAGCTCCCTCGTCGTCCCGCGGGTCGCGGCGCGGCTCGGTGCCCGCGCCACCTTGGTGCTGGCGATGCTGCTGCTCACTGCCGGATCGGCCGTGCGGTGGGTCCCGGGGGTCGTCCCGCTGTTCGCGGGGACGGCGCTGCTGGGCATCGCCATCGCGGTGGCGAACGTCCTCATGCCCGCCCTCATCCGCGCCGAGTTCCCGGGCCGGATCCCGCTGCTCACGAGCGGCTACGTCGTCCTCATGCAGGTCGCGGGCAGCCTGGCCTCCGGGACCACCGTCCCGCTCGCGCAGAGCGCGGCGGGCGGGTGGCGGACGGCCCTCGTCGTGTGGGCCGCCCCGGCCCTCCTGGCCGCGGTGCTGTGGCTGCCGCTGGTGCGCGGCCGTGGCGGCGCCGGGCAGGCGGCCCCGCGGACCCGCACACCGTGGCGCTCCCCGCTGGCCTGGGCCGTCACGGCCTTCATGGGGACGCAGTCGATGCTCTTCTACGTCCTGCTCTCGTGGCTGGCCACGATCGCGCGGGACCGGTCGGGGCTGGACGCCACGACGTCCGGCGTCCTGCTGTCGGAGCTCCAGGTCCTCGGGGTCGTCGGGTCTCTCCTGGTGCCCGCCCTGGCCGGCCGGTCCGTGCGCCGGACGCGGTGGGTGGCCGTCGCGGCGACGCTCAGCTCCGCCGCCGGGATCGTCCTGCTCCTGCTCGCACCCTCGCTCGCCGTCGTCGCGGTGGGGTTCATCGGCCTGGGTGGTGGCGGCACCGTCGTCCTGGCGCTGGCCGCCATCTCGGCGCGCGCCGCGGACGGCCCGACGGCCGCCGCGCTGTCCGGCATGGCGCAGGCGGTCGGGTACCTCGCGGCCGCGGTGGGGCCGGTCGTCTTCGGGGCCCTGCACGAGGGGACCGGGGGCTGGGTGGTGCCGCTCGCGGCGCTCGCCGTCGTCGCGGTCGTCCAGCTCGTCCCGGCGTGGACGGCCCACCGCGACGCCGTCGTCGAGGGCGTCGTCGAGGGAGTCGCGGGACGAGACGGCGACCGCTAGGGCTCAGTGCCGGACGGACTCGTCCGTCAGCTCGAACCACACCGTCTTGCCCAGCGGTCCCACCGCGAGGTCGGTGCCCCAGCGCGTCGAGAGCATCTCGACCATGGCCATCCCGCGGCCGCTCTCGGCGTCGGCGCGCTGGGCGCCGATGAGGGGCATCCCGCCGCCGTCGTCGGAGACCTCCACGCGCAGCGAGGCGCCGTTGACGCGCCGGACGGCGAGCTGGACCATGCCGTCGCCGTGCACGACGGCGTTCGTCACGACTTCGCTGGCCAGCAGCAGAGCGGCCTCGACGGTGTCCTCCTGGAGCTCCGCCGAGGCCACCCAGGCCGCGCACCACTCGCTGATGAGCCAGCGGGCGACGCCCACGGACCGTGGGCTGGGCGGGAGGACCACCTGGAACAACGGTCCTCGACCTCCCCCGACTGCGACTCGGACCCCGCGGCGTCTCCACGGCGTGCACCACCCACCGCGTGTGAGCACAGTCATCAACGCGTGACTCACAGTCAATCACTCGGCCCGCCGCTTGTCCGCACGCAGGCGGATTCCGGGACCGGTCACGCCCGCCCCAGCCGTCACACCGGCAGGGGCACCCCGACCACCTCCAGCGCCGTCAGGACGGCCAGCGCCGCGCACACGACACCGCCGATCCGGCTCACCGTCGCGACGCTGAGCCGGCGCACGATCGTGCTCCCGAGCGCCGCCGCCAGACCCGCCACGACGAGCAGCGCCGCCCAGGACCCGACGAAGACCGAGACCGGGTCGTCGTAGCGCGCGGCCAGCCCGGCCGTGAAGAGCTGCGACAGGTCGCCCCACTCGGCGAGGAAGACGACACCGAAGCACGTGAGGACGCCGCGCCACCCCGACCGTCCCGCGCCGACCTTCGCCTCGTACTCGCTGCGGGCCTCCTGCCCCGCCTGCTTCGCCTTGGCCGCACCCCGGAACAGCGTCACGGCACCGACGGCGAAGAGGACGGCGGCGACGGCCGCGACGGGCCGTTCCGGCAGCTGCGCCAGGAGCCGCCCCGCGACGACCGCGATGAGGCACTGCACGGCGAAGGCGAGGCCCACGCCGATCCAGGCGGTCAGCGGCTTGAAGCGGGTGGCCAGGACGAGCGTCGCGATGAACGTCTTGTCGGGCAGCTCCAGCAGCAGGATCGGCAGGAAGCTGGCGGCCAGGACGGCGAGGTCCACGGTGGGTGCGGCTCCTTCACGACGGGACGGGGGCGGGGCGCGTCGCTGGGCCGCGGGCCATGCCAGCACACCGGGGGTGGGCCACGACAGCTCCAGCACTCGCGTTCGGTGGGCCGAACACCTGGTTCGGGTGCACCGGGTGCCCCAGACTGGTCGGCGTGCCGGAACTCCCCGAGGTCGAAGCGCTCGCCGCGTTCCTGCGCGAGCGCATGACAGGACGCGTCGTGGCGAAGGTCGAGGTCGGCGCCATCAACGTCCTCAAGACGTACGACCCGCCGCCCACCGCGCTGCAGGGGCTCCTCGTCACGGGGGTGCAGCGGCACGGGAAGTGGCTCGACGTCGACGTCGACGGCCTGCACCTCGCGATCCACCTGTCCCGGGCCGGCTGGCTGCGCTGGTCCGACGCCCTGCCCAAGGCGCCGTTGCGCCCCAGCGGGAAGAACCCGGTCGCGCTGCGCATGCGGCTCGCTCCCGAGGACGGGGAGGACGCCGACACCCCGCCCGGCTTCGACCTCACCGAGGCCGGGACGCAGAAGCGGCTCGCCGTCCACGTCGTCAAGGACGTCGCGCAGGTCCCCGGCATCGCCTCGCTGGGTCCGGACCCCCTCGACGACTCCTTCGACCTCGACGCCTTCCGGGCCCTCCTGGCAGGGTCGCGCCAGCAGGTGAAGGGGTTGCTGCGCGAGCAGTCCGTGCTCGCCGGTGTCGGGAACGCCTACTCCGACGAGGTCCTGCACGTCGCGAAGCTCTCGCCCTACGCCGCGGCCGGCAAACTGCCCGCGGCGGACGTCGAACGGCTCTACGACGCGTTGCGGACGACGCTCACGGGCGCCGTCGCGGCGGCCAGCGGGAAACCCGCCAAGGAGCTCAAGGACGCCAAGCGGGCCGGGATGCGCGTCCACGGCCGGACGGGGCAGCCCTGCCCCGTCTGCGGGGACGTCGTGCGGGAGGTCTCGTTCGCCGACCGCTCGATGCAGTACTGCGCCACGTGCCAGACGGGCGGCAAACCCCTCGCGGATCGCCGGTTGTCGCGCCTGTTGAAGTGAACCCGCGCAGAACCTGCTGTGCACCCCCTTGGCGGGGAGGCGCCGGGAGGAGTTCACTGCGCCCGTGAACGAGATCAGCGCCGACCTCCGTCCCTCCCGCCGCACCGTCCTGTCCGCGACCGCCGTCCTCGGCGGTCTCGCGTCGGTGCCCCTCACCGCCGCACCGTCCTCGGCCACCCCGCCGCGCCGACCGGGCCACGGCTGGGCCTCGCCGTTCGTCGTGGGGCACCGCGGCGCGTCGGCCTACCGGCCCGAGCACACCGTCGCGTCGTGGGAACTGGCCGCCCGGCTCGGCGCCGACGTCGTGGAACCCGACCTCGTCCCGACCAAGGACGGCGTGCTCGTCTGCCGGCACGAACCGGAGATCTCCGGCACCACGGACGTCGCGGCCCACCCGGAGTTCGCCGACCGGCGCACGACGAAGACCATCGACGGCGTCGCGTACACCGGGTGGTTCACCGAGGACCTGACCTTCGCGGAACTGCGCACGCTGCGGGCGGTCGAACGGCTGCCGGAACTGCGCCAGCACAACACCGTCCACGACGGGCTCTGGTGCGTCCCGACGTTCGAGGAGGCGCTCGACACCCGGCAGCGGCTGTCGCGCGAGCTCGGCCGGACGATCGGGATCATCCCGGAGATCAAGCACAGCACGTACTTCCGGTCCCTCGGGTTCGACCTCGAGGCCGAGGTCGTCCGGATCCTGCGCGCGCGCCGGCTGAACTCCCCGGCCGCCCCGGTCGTGGTGCAGTCCTTCGAGCTGACGAACCTCGTGCAGCTGCGGACGCGGTACGGGTTGCGGACGCCGACGGTCTTCCTCACGTCCGAGACGGGGGCGCCCGCCGACCTCGTCGCCGCGGGGGACCCCCGCGACTACGCCGACCTGCTCGTCCCGTCCTCGCTGCGCGACCTCGCGCGGCACGTCGACCAGATCGGTCCCTCGCTGGTGCAGGTGAGCGCCGACCTCGTCGACGACGCGCACGCGGCGGGGCTGCAGGTGGTCCCGTACACGCTGCGGCCGGAGAACGACTTCCTGCCCGAGGAGTTCCGCACGGGGGACGACCCGGCCGACTGGGGACGGGTCCTGGACTACGCGGCGCAGTTGCTCGCGACCGGGGTCGACGGGTTCTTCACCGATGCTCCGGACCTCGGGGTCCTCGCCCGGGAGCAGCTCCGGGGCTGAGGTCCTCCCGTGGGATGAGACCCCGGTTCCACCCCGGGCACGACGCGCCGCACCGGCCCACCGGGCGATCCTCGAAGGGTCGGGATCGGGTTCGGGAACTGTGGGGTGGGGGACGTCGTGCTGGTCGGTCTGGTGGGTGTGCTGGTGGGGGTCGTCGGCGTGGTCGGCGCCGTGCTCGTCGTCGTGGCCGCTGCGGCGGGCCGGTTCGCCCGCCAGGGCCGGGAGGACGGGCACCTGCTCGTGGCGCCGCGCGGCGCCCGCTTCGGGGACGCCACGGACCTCGTGCTCGCGAGGGCGCAGGAGGACCTCCGGGGCGCCGAGGTGGTGCGGCTCGACGAACGTCGCCGGCAGCGGGGGACCGCCACCGGCAACGCCGCCTGAGGGTGGGAGCCTGACCCCGCGGCGGAGGAGGTCCTCCGCCGCGGGGCCGCCCTCAGCCCCGGATCACTGCACCAGGGCGGTGGCGGCGTCGGCCGTCGCCTGCGGGACCGACGGCAGTCCGCCGAAGATCCACCCGGTGCCCGAGGTGGTGTAGTTCGCCTTCTTGGCCGTCAGGTACGCCGACGTGCTGGCGCCCAGGGAACCGTCGAAGTCGGTGAACAGCAGGGGGACACCCTGGCTGCCCGCCACCGGGGCCGCGGCCAGGGCGTCCGCCGCGGTCGCGTCGGTCCCGCCCACGAGCGCCACGCTCTGGCTGTCGAAGTTCTCGTTGGCGATGGCGTCGTCGGCGATCTTCGACGCCGTCTCCTGGCGGTTGGCGCCGGCGATGCGTTCGGTGCCGCCGGCCTGGCTGTAGACGGCGTCCGAGACCGACGTGGAGCTGCCCAGGACGACCCGGTTGGTCGTGCCGAGCTTCGTCAGCGCGTCCTTGGTGGCGGTCGGGAGCGACCCGGACTCCGTCAGCAGGATCGGGTAGTTCCGGGCCCACGCGACGGGCCCGGCGGCCAGGGCGTCGGCCGTGCTGGTGCCGCTGGCGATGAACACCTGCTCGGGGGCGTCGCCGGAGTCGTCGGCCTCGGCGACGAGCGCCGCGGTCGCGTACCGGTCGGCACCGGCGAGGCGGTGGACGGTCTTGCCCGCCGCCTTCCACGCGTCCTCCTGGGCCTGCGACACGCGGTTCGTGCCGCCGACGATCCAGACGTCGTCCGCGCCGAGGCGGGTGATCTCGGCCGCCGTGACGGCCGGGACGGCGTTGGTGTCGGTGTAGAGGATGGGCGCGGACTTCAGGCCGGCCAGGTACGAGGCCGTGAGGCCGTCGACGGTGGCGTACCCGTTGACGATCACGACGTCGGTGGCCGACCCGTCGACGGGTTCGAGCAGCTTGGACGCGGCGACGGCCGTGGCGAAGCGGTCGGACCCCGAGATGCGGTCGCTGAACTTGAAACCGGTGGCGGCCTGCGCGGGGAGCGCGGAGCCGAGACCGACGAGCAGGGCGACACCGGCAGCGGTGGCGAGGGTCTTCTTCATCGTGTTCTCCTGTTTTCCGCGCGGGTCAGCTGGTGGCGATCTCGCCGTTGAGGCCGGCGGGGTAGAACCCGCCCTTGGTGACCCCGGTACCCGGCGTGAGGTACACGATGTTGAGGACTTCCTGGGGGGACCGGCTGAACGCGATGCTGTTGGCGTCGGTCGGGACGAGGTTCGCGCGGCCACCGGAACCGACGGTGATGCCCTGGTCCTTGTCCGAACCCGCGCCGTCGAGGGCGTCGCGGGCGTCGGAGATGAGGTTCGTGGGAGCGCTCAACCCGTTCTCGTAGAGCAGGGTGCGCACGATGCCGGAGTGGTAGGCCTCGACGGCGAGGATGCCGGCCGCGGCCTCGAGGTAGGCGGGGGTGGTGATGAGCGGGGCGGCACCCTTGTACGCGGTGACCCCGACGTCCTCGAAGAGGAACGCGCCGAGCAGGAAGAACGCCTCGGAGGAGAACGGGTCGAACGTTTCACCCTGCTTGATGACACCGGCCGCGACGGCTGCCCCGGTGAAGGAGTCCTGCAGGTTGATGGCCGGACGCGAGACGGCGGCCGACCCGAGGGCGGTGCGCAGGAACTTCACGTGGTTGATCTCGTCGTTGGCGATCTCCTCGGCGTAGTACCGCATCGCCTTGGACTTGAAGGGGACGCGGTGCCCGCCGGTGACCCCGCCCTGCGTGCCGGTGCCCGTGGCGAGGGCGTCGGCGAGGCCGTGGCCGTAGGCGGCGTAGCAGTAGAACTCTGCTTCGAGGTACTCGAGGTTCAAGGCGAAGTTGAGGACGCTGCCCTCGCTGGGGGTCGCCGCCGAGGCGGACTCGGCCGTGGAGGCCCCCACGAGCCCGGCACCAACGGCGCCGGCGGACAGCAGGCCCATGCCGCGCAGGAAGTTCCTGCGGTCGGCGGGGGTCTCGGAACTGCGGGTGATCATGTCGACGAGGAGGGTCTTCTTGAACATGGGCAGCCTTTGAGGTCTGGGCGCCAAGGGTTCGACGCCGGTGCTCGACGCGGCAGGTGTCACGTCGTCGTGATCGGACGCCCGGTGTTCGGAGCGGTCGGCCCCCTGGATGGGGCGAGATCGCAATTCTTCGGACGAACCGTGATCAGCCTGCCCTGCCGATCACGATCCGTCTACTCAGCGTGGTTGGGTGGTCACACAGCGCCGCGAGACCTCGTCGTCACCGGGGTGCCCGGCTGCAGCAGGGGCGCGATCCGGTCCCACCGGGCGATCTCACAGCCGTTGTTGCGCGCGAAACGGGCGTCGACCCCTTCCCCGCGCCAGGTGCCCGTCACCGTCGCGGTCTGGGCGCCGCCGTAGACCTGCGTGCACGCCATGTCCTTGGGCACGGGACCCCACGGGGCCTTCGCTGCGGCGATCGCGGTGCAGGCGTTCGGGCCGTCGGGGTGGTCGCCGCCCGCGACACCGTCGGCGGTGCACGTGAGGGTCCAGGTGGTCGTGGCGCCGGTGCCGTCGTCGACGACGACCGTGAGCTCGTCGCCGGCGGTCGCCTGGGCGCTCCCGGACGGGGTGCTCGTGGGGCTGGTGCTGGTCACCGGTGCTCCTGCCTGCTGGTCACCGCAGGCGCCGAGCAGGCCGAGCCCCACCACCGCGAGGGCGGTGGCGCCGGTGCGGGCGCTGCGCTGGACGGTCCTGCGTACGGTCACGGGACTACGACGCCCGCGCCCCCGCGACGGTTCCCGTCGGATCGTCCCGAACGGGGTGACAGGGCGAGGCCTGCCGGGATACGGTGTGCATTTCGCTCGATCGGGTTCCACTCGACGTCACCACGGACATCGTCCCGCGGTGGGCCTCGTGATCGCAACGTTGTTGTCGTGCAGCGGTTCCGGCAGAATCAACGGTCGATCCGATGGAGGAACCGTGTCCGAGCACGCCCCGGACGAGGTGCTGGCCGCTGAGCAGCGGCACCTCGACCACGCCCGCGCCGAACTCGCCCGCATGCGGGCCCACACCCTGTCCCTCGTCGACTCCCTCGCCCCCGGCCACGCCGGCGACGCCGGCGCCGACGAGGCCCTCGGCTGGACGCTGCACCGCCGCGCCGCCAGCCTCGTCGACGACCCGTCCACCACGCTGTTCTTCGGCCGCACCGACCACGACGACGGCCAGTCCCTGCACATCGGCCGCCGGCACGTCACCGACTCCGCCGGCGACCCCGTCGTCATCGACTGGCGGGCCGACGTCTCCCGCGGGTTCTACCGCGCGACGCGTGACGACCGGGCCGGGCTGCGCCTGCGCCGCCGGTTCGGGGTCGAGCAGGGCCGGCTGACGGCCTACGAGGACGAGCACCTCACCGACGAGGACGAGGTGGACTCGTCCTCGCAGATCCTGGCCCGGGAGATCGAACGCCCCCGGTCCGGCCCGATGCGCGACATCGTCGCCACCATCCAGCCCGAGCAGGACGCCCTCGTGCGCGCCGACGCGCAGACGACGGTGTGCGTGCAGGGCGCCCCCGGGACCGGGAAGACGGCGGTGGGTCTGCACCGCGCCGCGTGGCTGCTCTACGCGCACCGGGAACGGCTCACCCGCCAGGGCGTCCTCGTCATCGGGCCGAACCGCGCGTTCCTGCAGCACATCTCCGCCGTCCTGCCCGCGCTCGGCGAGGTCGAGGTCGAGCAGCGCACGGTCGACGAACTCCTGACGGTGGCCGGGGAGGGGCGCAAGGAGGTGCGTGTCCGCGGCACCGAACCCGCCGTCGTCGCCACCCTCAAGGGCGACGGGCGGATGGCCGAGGTCGTCCGCCGCGCGGTGTGGTCGGCCGTCGGCGAGCCGGCGCAGGTGCTGGAGTCCGGGGCCGTCGTCGTCACCCGGGGTTCCCGCCGCTGGCGCGTGCCCGGGTACCTCGTCCGGGACCTGCTCACCGAGCTCACGACCCGGGGGATCCGGTACGAGGCGGCCCGCAACCTGTTGCCGCAGCGCCTGGCCCACGCGGTCCTGCAACTGCTGGAGGCCGCCGGGGACTCACCGGACGACGTCGTGCAGGACGCCGTGGCCCGCAGCGCCGAGGTCCGGCGCGCGGTCAAGGCGCTCATGCCCGTGCAGGACCCGGCCAAGGTGCTGCACCGGCTCCTGTCCGACGCGGAGTTCCTGCGCTCCTGCTCCGAGGACGTCCTCACCGATCCCGAACGCGACCTCCTGCGCTGGCCCGTCCCGCCGCGCGCGGCGGGTTCGGCGAAGTGGACGCCCGCCGACGCCGTCCTCCTCGACGAGGTCCGGGACCAGTTGCAGCGCACGCCGTCGCGCGCCCACGTCGTCCTCGACGAGGCGCAGGACCTGTCGGCCATGCAGTTGCGGGCCGTGGGGCGGCGGTGCAGCACGGGGGCCGCGACGGTCCTGGGGGACATCGCCCAGGGCACCACCCCGTGGTCGGCGCGCAGCTGGGACGACGTCCTGGTCCACCTCGGCAAACCCGACGGGGACCTCGAGGTGCTCGACCGGGGGTTCCGCGTCCCGTCGGCCGTCATCGACTACGCGGCCCGGCTGCTGCCGCGGATCGCCCCGGAACTCACCGTCCCGAGGTCCGTGCGCACCGACCCCGGTCTGCTGGAGGTGCTCCGGGTCGAGGACCCCGTCGTCGCCGCGGCCCGGACGGCCCGTGGGCTCGCCGACCTCGAGGGCTCCGTGGGGGTCGTCGTGGCGGCTGCCGCGGTCGAGGACGTGGCCCGGGAACTGACCGCGCAGGGCGTGCAGTTCTCCCGGCTCGACGACCCGGACCCCGAGCAGCAACGGGTCTCCCTCGTGCCCGCCCAGCTCGTCAAGGGTCTGGAGTTCGACCGCGTCGTCGTCGTGGAACCCGCGGCCGTGGTGGCCGGGGAGCCCGACGAGCGGACGGGGTTGCGGCGGCTCTACGTCAGCCTGACGCGGGCGGTGACCGAGATGGTCGTGCTGCACCGCGAGGACCTGCCCGCCGAACTCGCCGGGGTCTGAGGGCCGTCATCGACCTCGTCGTCCTGCCCCGGGTGCGACGTCACGGCGTCGGGCGCGCACTCGTGCAGGCGGCCCGGCACGCGACCCCGACCCGGATCGGCCTCCGGGTCGACGACGCGGCCGTCGAGGCGCGTGCGCTGTACCTCTCCCTCGGGTTCAGACCTCTCGCCCAGGGGTGACCACCCACCCTGGGGTCAGTGCTCGAACAACGCGCTGACCGATTCCCCCTCGTGGATGCGCGTGATGGCGGCGGCGAGCGCCGGCGCCACGGAGATGACGGACAACCCCTCGCGCGGTCCGCCGCGCAGGGGCACCGTGTCGGTGCAGACGACCTCGTCGATGTCGGGGTGGGCGATCAGCCGGTCCAGGGCGTCCCCGGCGAAGATCCCGTGGGTGCAGACGACGCGGATGCTGCGGGCCTTCAGCTCCGTCAGGCGGTCGGTGAGTTCGAAGACCGTGCTGCCCTTGGCGATCTCGTCGTCGAGCACGATGACGTCCTTGCCGGTGACGTCGCCGATGACGTTGGCGATGACGACCCGGTCGTCGGGGAAGCGCTGCTTGGCGCCCGTCGCGATGCCGCAGCCCAGCATCCGGGCGAAGGCCGCGGCGGGTTTGGCGTTGCCGAGGTCGGGGGAGACGACGACGGCGTTGGACAGGTCCTCGCCCTCGAAGTGCGTCGCGAGCTGGGTGAGGGCGTGCAGGTGGTCGACGGGGACCCGGAAGAACCCGTGGACCTGCGGGGAGTGCAGCGTCATGACGAGGACGTGGTCGGCGCCGGCCGTCTCCAGCAGGTCGGCGACGAGGCGGCCCCCGATCGAGATGCGACCGGTGTCCTTCTTGTCCGACCGTGCGTAGGAGTAGTGCGGGACGACGGCCGTCACACGCGCCGCGGACGCGTGCTTGGCCGCGTCGAGCATGAGCAGCAGCTCGACGAGCGCCTCCTGCACCGGCGGGACGAGCGGCTGGACGACGTAGACGTCCCGCTGGCGGCAGTTGGCCTGCAGCTGGACCTCGATGCAGTCGTTGGAGAAGCGGCTGACGCGGGTGGGGGACAGCTCCACCCCCATCTCCGCGGCGACCGCGGCGGCGAGCTCGGGGTGGGCGGATCCGCTGAACACGGCGATCTCTCGCGGGGTGGCTGGCACGGGGCGCCACGCTAGCGGGACGCCGGCCGCGGCCGGGCCGTACGCTCGGCGCCATGAGCGAGTCCCGGACCTTCGACGTCGACGGCGTGCCCACCACCGCGGTCACCGACCTGCCCCAGGACGCGACGATCATCGATGTGCGCGAGGACGACGAGTGGGCCGCGGGCCACGCCCCGACGGCCCTGCACATCCCGATGGGCCAGGTCCCGCAGCGGCTGTCCGAGCTGCCGGAGGGTCAGCTGAACGTCGTGTGCCGTTCCGGTGGCCGGTCGCGCCGCACGGCGGAGTGGTTGCAGCGCAACGGCTACGACGTGGTCAACGTCGACGGCGGCATGTCCGCCTGGGCCGAGGCCGGTCGCGAGATGGTCTCCGAGAGCGGTCAGGAGCCGTTCGTCCGCTGACCCCGGCGGTCAGGACACCTTCGCGGGACGGTCGCGGTAGCCCTCGACCGTCAGCATCGGGGGACGCTCCTCGAGCGCCAGCACGTGCGTCACGGGGGCGTAGTGCCCGTACCCGTCCCGGGCGAACTGGGTGATCGACGGCGGCCGGCCGAGCTCGGCCCCCGCGGCGCGCTGGTGCACGACGTGGGTGATCTCGGCCGCCATCCGCCCCAGGGCCGCGGTGTCCTGGTGGCTGTGACCGCGCCGGCCGAGGTCGACCTGGGCGATGGCGGAGAGCCCCCGCAGCTCCAGGGTGTCGATGAGCATGGCGATCTCGACGCCGTAGCCGCCGACGAAGGGGATGGCCTCGAGCAGCCGGCGGCGGCCCGCGTACTCCCCGGCGAGCGGCTGCACGACCCCGGCGAGGTCGGGGTAGAAGCGGCTGATGAGGGGCCGCGCGACGAGTTCGGTGACCCGGCCGCCCGACGTGCTGCCGGCGCCCTCGAGGGGTCGGTCGTAGCAGCCCTTGACGAGCTCGACGCCGGGGTCGGTGAGCAGGGGGCCGAGCAGTCCCGTGACGAGCTGGGGCTGGGGGTCGACGAGGTCGCTGTCGACGAAGACGACGACGTCGCCGGTCGTGACGGCGAGCGACTTCCACAGCACCTCGCCCTTGCCGGGGCGCGACCCCGTCTCGGGGAGGACGTCGTCGCGGTGGTGGACGACGGCGCCGGCGGCCTCGGCGATCCGCGCGGTGCCGTCGGTGGACCCGGAGTCCATGACGACGATCTCGTCGACGAGCCCGGTGGCGTCCGCGAGGCGGCGGACCATGGTGACGACACCGCCGACCGTGGCCTCCTCGTCGAGCGCGGGGAGGACGACGCTGACCCGGGTGCCGGCCTTCTGGCGGCGCAGCCGCTCCAGGGGCCAGTCCCGTGCTCGGGACGTGGACCTGCCGAACCAGGCCTGCACGGGCAGCTTCACTCGGTCCTCCGGTCCTGCGTCGTCGACGTCGGCGCGCGGCGTGGCCCGGTCCGTCGTCCGGTTCGCTCGCTCGTTCCCGGTCACCGTGGCACGCGGGACGCGCGCAGGACCACAGCGGGAGAGAGAGTTCACGCCCGTGCAACACGGGGCCGGTCCCGCCCCCGCCCACGTTTCGTGCACGTTGCCGCCGCTTGTCCGGCAGGTTCCGCGGCCGGTCGGGTGAGTCCGGCGCGCAGGCAGGTTTGACCCCGGCGAGGCCGGGGTACCCAACGTCCGGCCGATCCGCAGGGGGTCCGCACGAGGAGTGGAGGAACATGCCGACGGGAGCACGGCCGGTGCCGGCCACCCACTGGGCGACCTTCGCCCACGACGCGGCGTCCGTCCCCCGGGCGCGGCACGTGGTGCGCATGGTGCTCGACGGGGCCGGTCTGGACGAGATGACGACGGCCGAGATCGAGATCGTGCTGTCGGAGATCGTCGGCAACGCCATCCGTCACGCCCGGCCCCTGGTGGACGGCGAGATCCACGTCCAGTGCGAGGTCGTGCCCGACGCCTCCCCGCACGTGGAGATCTCCGTCACCGACGGCGGTTCGCCGGGGTCGGTGGTCTCCCAGCGCACGGCGGGCGACTCCGACACGGGCGGGCGCGGTCTGTTCATCGTGGACGGGCTCGCCCACGAGTGGGGCGTCGTGGAGGACCTCGACAACCTCTCCCGCACGGTCTGGGCGTCCTTCGGGGGGCCGACGCGGCACCACCCCCACTGACCACCGGCCCGGTCCTGACCGACCAGGACGCCTCACCCGTTCAGTCGCCCGGGTCTGCCGAGGCCCACCACAGCGCGCGTCCGGTCGGATACGGTCTGTCCACGGATCCGCACGGTGCGGAACCGTGGAACCCGGCGGGAGGCGGCAGCGTGGACTCGCCCACGGCGCCCCCGCCGCTGGAACTGCTGCACCGCACCGCGGCCGAACTGGCGGCCGCCCTCGACGTGCGCGACGCCGTCACCTCGGTCCTGCACGCGGGCCGGGACGTCGTGGGCACCAACACCTGCGGCGTGGCCCTCCTCGACGACAGCGGTCGCCTGCTGGTGCCCTCCCTCCCGCGGGACGGAGGTGCCCTGGTCGGGCTCGGCACGGGACTGCCCGTCCCGCTCGACTCCGCCACCCCCAGCGCCGAGGCGGCCCGCACCCTGCGGCCCGTGCTGCTCCGCAACCGGGTCGAGCTCGCCGCCCGCTTCGGCGAGGGACCGGGCCGCGGGCTGAACGCCACGGTCCTCGCCCTCGGTGAGCACTCCTGGGCCATGTACCCCCTCGTCGCCCGCGGCCGGCTGGTCGGCGTCCTGCGCTTCGGGATGCTGCGCGAGGGGTCGCTGGACGCCGAGGAGCAGCTCTTCGCCGCCACCCTCGCCGACCAGTGCGCGCTCGCCGTCGAGCGCGCGCGGCTGCTCGAGGACGCCCGGCACGCCGCCCACCGCTACCGCACCCTGGCCGAGGTCGGCTCGCTCGACGTCTTCACCGCCCGGCCCGGACAGGGCATGACGAGCGACCTTCCGGGCTGGCGGGCGCTGACGGGGCGCGTCGACGTGAGGGGTCGCGCCTGGCAGGCCGACGTGCACCCCGACGACCTGCCCGAGGTGCTCGACCGCTTCTACGCCTCCGTGCGCGAGCGCTCCACGGCGCGCTTCCGGTTCCGCGTCCGGGGGCTGCGGGGCTGGCGCACGATCGCCGCCGTCGCGGTGCCCGTGCTGGCCGACCCCACCGACGCGACGTCCGAGATCGTGGAGTGGGTCGGCTCCCTCGACGACGTCACCGAGCGGACCCGCACCCGCCGGCAGACGCAGACCCTGCACGCCCTCACCGCCGCGCTGGCGGCCGCGGGGGGTTACGAGCAGGTCCTCGACGCGGTGCTGCGCGCCTGCCTCGACGGGGCCGGTGCGACGCGTGCGATCCTCACCGTCGCCGAGGGTCACGGTGAGCCCGGGCTCGTCGCGCACCGGATGGGGCGGGACCGCCGGCGCACCCGCACGCAGCTGCCGGACATGCGGCGCGAGGAGGTGACGGCGTTCGCGGGCGAGCGCGGCACGTTCCCCGCCGGTGCGGAGGGGATCGCGTCGGTGCCCCCGCAGGTCCGACCGTACTTCGAGGCCGGGGCCGGGGCGGGGGAGACGTCGTGGGCCGTGCTGCCACTGGCCGCGCGGACCCGTCGCCTCGGCACGCTCGTCCTCGCGTTCTCCGCCGGGGACGACCCCGCCGAGCAGACAGCCGACGGCCGCGAGGACGAGGACCGCGAGTTCCTCCTCACCTTCGCCCGGCAGGCCGCGACCGCCGTGGAGCGCATGCAGCTGCTGGAGCAGCAGCGCAGCACGGCCACCGTGCTCGCCGAGGCCCTGCGCCCCGGCCCGCTGCCCGCGGTGGACTGGCTCGTGACGCACCGGGTCGCGCAGACGAGCGCCGGTGTCGAGGTCGGCGGCGACTGGGCCGAGCTCATCCCGCTGCCGCCCGGGGCCCACCCCGACGAGCAGGACCGCGTCGCCGTCGTGCTCGGGGACGTCATGGGACGGGGGGCCCGCGCGGCCACCGTCATGGGGGAGGTCCGCACCCAGGTCCGCACGCTCGCCCACGTCGACCCGCACCCGACCGCGGTCCTGCGCGGGCTCGACGCGCTCGCCCGCGCCGGCGGCGGGGACGACCTCGTGACGATCTTCTACGGCGTCCTGGGCCGGGACGGCCGGTTGCTCGCCGCCAGCGCCGGGCACCTGCCGCCGCTGACGTGCAGCACGGGGCCGCACTACCTCGACGTGCCCCCGGGGGTCCCCGTCGGTGTCGAGGGCGACCCCCGCACCGAGGTCGTCGACGTGCAGCTGGACCCGGGCAGCGCCCTCGTCGTCTTCTCCGACGGTCTCGTCGAGACGCGCACCCGCTCCCTCGAGGAGGGTCTGGCGCAGGTGCTGGAGCACTTCCGTGAGACCGCGCGCGGGACGCCCGCCGAGATCGTGGGGACGCTCGTCGACCGCATGGTCGGCGACGGTGACGGGAGCGGCGGTGGGGGAGGCGTGGACGACGACGTCACGGTCCTCGCGGTGCGCCTGCGCTAGCGTCGCCGCGTGCCTGCGCTGCAACCGTCCTCGACCGTCGCGGTCGTCGTCCCGGCCAAGGACGAGCAGGAGCGGATCGCGGCGACCGTGCGTGCGGTCGCGGCCCTGCCCGTCGTCGACGTCGTGGTGGTCGTGGACGACGGGTCCACCGACCTGACGTCGAAGGTCGCGCGCGACGCCGGGGCCGTGGTCGTCGCCCACCACCGCAACCGGGGCAAGGCCGCCGCGCTGCAGACGGGGGCGCGCGCCGTCGCGGACTGGGAACGCACCCGACCCCGAGCGGGCGTGCGGCCCCGGCCGCTGCTGTTCGTCGACGCCGACCTCGCCGACAGCGCCGTCGCCGTCGCCCCCCTGACCCTGCCCGTCCTGGCCGGTGAGGCGGACATGACGATCGCCGTCCTGCCCCGGCAGGCGACCGCCGGCGGCGGCCACGGGTTCGTCGTCGGGCTGTCCCGGCGCGGCACGGTCGCGGCCACCGGGTGGTCCCCGGAGCAGCCCCTGTCGGGCATGCGCTGCCTGACCCGCGCGGCGTTCGAGGCGGCGCTGCCCCTCGCGCCCGGCTGGGGCGTCGAGACGGCCTTGACGATCGACCTGCTGCGCGCCGGGTTCCGCGTCCGTGAGGTGCCCTGCGACCTGCAGCACCGCGTGTCCGGCAGGGACCTGCGCAGCCAGCTGCACCGGGCCGCGCAGTTCCGCGACGTCGCCCGTGCCCTGGGCCGCCGCCGTGCGCAGGACGTCCTGCGTCGCCTGACCCGCTGACCGTGACCTCCGCCTCCCCGGCGGCCGCGGAGCGGCGACCGGTCCGCTGGGCCGTCACCGGAACCGTCGTCTGCCTGCTGACCTGGCTCGTCGTCGCGGTGCTCGGGCCCTCGGCCGCGGTGCCGGACCTGGGGGCCGGTCCGCTGCCGTTCGACCTGGGCCTGCACCCCTCCTCGGCGACCGTCAGCGTCCTCATGGCCCTCTCCGTCCTCGCGGGGGGCGCCGGGCTGGCCGGCGGGGCGCTGGCCGTGGCGCGCGGGTGGCAACCGCGGCGCTTCCTCCTGCTGGCCGGCGTCGGGGCGGTGCTGCTGGTCCTCGTCCCGCCGGTGGGGTCGGCCGACCACCTCAGCTACGCCGCCTACGGGCGCATCGCCGCCCTCGGTGGCGACCCCTACAGCCAGCCGCCCGACGCCTTCGCCGGGGGGACCGATCCCGTCGTCTCCGCCGTGCGCGACCCCTGGCGGTCGACGACGTCGGTGTACGGACCGGTCGGTGGTCTCCTCATGGCGATGTGCTCGCTGGTGGGCGGCGACTCCGTGCGGGCGACGGTCTGGGCCTGGCAGCTCCTGCTGCTGCTCGCGTGGGCCGTCGCCGCCGTCGTCGGCCACCGCGTGCTGCGCGACCCCGGGCACCGGGCCTGGTTCGCCGTCCTGTCGACCGCGAACCCGCTCCTGCTCACCGTCGCGCTCGGCGGGGCGCACGCCGACGTCCTCGCCGGCGCCGCGGCCGTCGTGGCGCTGCTGCTCGCCCACCGGGTGCCGGTGGCGGCCGGGCTGGCGCTCGCCGTCGCCGTCGGGACCAAGCTGCCCTACGGTGTCGTGGCGCTGGGGATCGTCGTGGCCGCCGTCGCCGCCCGGCGCCTCACGGCGGGCTGGCTGCTGCGCGGGGTGGTGCCCGCGCTCGTCGTGCTCGTCCCCGCGCACCTGTGGGCCGGTGCCCACGTCTACGACCAGACGCGGACGGCGAGCCGGTACGTGTCCCTGGCCACGGTGTGGCGGCCCCTCGTCGAGGCCGGGGTGCCGCGGGGGGTGCTGCTGCCGGGGACCGCGCTCGTCGTCCTCGTCGTCGCCGTCCTGTGGTGGCCCGTGCTGGTCCGGGGCGGGCAGCTGGAACGGGCCGCCGGTGCGAGCGCCGTCGTCGCCGCCGGGTACCTGCTGGGCGCCGCGTACGAGTTGCCCTGGTACGACCTCCTGCTGTGGGGGCCGCTGGCGCTCGCGGTCGGGACGGCCCTCCCCGCGGCGCGGTGGCTCGTCGGGGTGCTGGCGGCGCGGCTGACCCTGCTCGGGCTGTCCTACGTGCCCGGTCTCGTCGACGGCATGAGCCCCGCCGTCCAAGCCGTGACGCTCGGTTACCGCCGGGAGGTCGGGCCGTGGGTGGCGTGGGCGGCCCTCGTCGCGGTCGTGGTGCTCGGTGCCTGGCGGCGACGCTCAGTCGCGTCCACGTGACTGTGTGGCATCCTCGAGTGAGGGCTCAACCAGTACCCGCGCGTCGGGGGTGGCTCCGGGCTCGTGTGGGGATGATGGCCTGACAACACCGGGTGATGCCCGGTCTTGAACGGTTCATCCGGTCGGGTGGTGTTCTAGTGGAACGGTCAAGAACCTCTAGCAACACCCCGAACCACGTACGGAGAGCGGGACACCGGTCTCGCACTGAACGCGTCGAGCAGAGGTTGAGAGGTCAGAGCGCACATGGAGCACAACGTGGCGGTCGTGGACGGCAATCGGGTCCAGGTCCCCAACGACTGGTGGGGTGACGTCCTGCGCACCGTCTCCGACGGCGACCGCCGGATGATCGTCGAGGACGCCGCCGGCAACCGCTTCGTGCTCGTGTCCGAGGCGCGCTACCGCGCGCTGGAAGAGGCCGAGCGCGGCCAGGCCCCCTCCCGCCCGGGTGTCAGCCTCACGGCCCGCGAGCAGGAGATCCTGCAGATGATCGCCGACGGCTGCCCCGGCTCCGTCGTCGCCGAGCGCCTGGGCCTGGCCCCCAACACGGTGGCCCAGCACCTGGCCTCCGTCCGCCGCAAGTACGGCGTGCGCTCCTCCGCCGCAGCCGCTGCGGTGGCCCGCCAGGACGGGCTCATCTCCTGAGCTGACCCAGCACTGCGAGGCCCCCGGAGCGCGCTCCGGGGGCCTTCGTCGTGTGGGCCGCCCCCGGCAGGGGCCAGGCGGCGGCGGGGGCGCGCACCCTACGGTGGCGGACGTGCCCGACGGAGCTGCGCGACTGTGGTGGCTGTACGGCCCGCCCTGTGCCGGGAAGTCGTCGGCGGCCTGGCACCTGCACGAGCACCTGCTCACCGGTCCGCGCGCGCACGTCGACGTCGACCAGGTCGGCATGAGCTACCCCGAGCGTTCCGACGACCCGGGCCGGCACGTCCTCAAGACCCGTGCGGCCGGCGCGCTCGTGCGGCGGCTGGCGTCCGTGGGGGCGCGGACCGTCGTCGTCTCCGGTGTCCTGGACCCGCGGTCGCTGCACGCGCTCCGCACGCAGGAGACCCCGGGGATCGCCGTGACCTCCTGCCGGCTGCGCGTCGGGGAGCAGGAGCTGGCACGCCGGCTGCGCGCCCGCTACGACCCGGCGGACGTGGAGCGGGCCCTCGAGGAGGCCCGGGCGGCGGACGCGCGGGCGGACGGCAACCCGGTGCTCGACGCCGGGGCGGACGGGCCCGCCGAGGTCGCCCGGCGGGTCCGGCAGCTCCTGGAGTCCGCGGACGCGACCGTGGGCACGGGGCCCGCTCCGGCCGCGCCCTTCGTCGAGGGCCCCGCCGTCGCCGTGCTCGTCTGCGGGACCACCGCCGTCGGCACGTCCACCGCGGGGTTCGCGCTCTTCTCGGCGCTGCTCGACCGGGAGCGGCCCAGCAGCTTCCTGGACCTCGCCCAGCTCAGCCTGTGGCGCGACCTGCCCGCTCCCGTGGACGACCCGGACGGGTCCCGGCTCACGGCCGCGTGCGTCGCCGACGTGTGGCGTCAGCACCGCGCGGCCGGGGCACGGACGCTCGTGCTCGTCGGGCACGTGGCGACACCGGCCGACGTCCGGCACCTCCGCGCCGCCCTGGGGGACGTGCCGCTCCTGGTGTGCCGGGTGCGCGCCGGGCGGTCCGCGCTGCTCGCGCGGATCCGCGAACGGACCCTCGGCCTCGGCCCGGCCCTCGCCGGGGACACCCTCGTCGGGCTGGACGCGGACGGGGTGCGCGACGTCCTGGACCGGGCCCTCGCGTCGCAGCAGCAGCTCGACGCGGCCGAGGTCGCGGACGTCGTGCTCGACACCGACGACCTCGACGCAGCGGCGACGGCGGAGCGGCTCCTCGCGGCGGTGGACCGCAGGGTCGAGTGGGCGGGCCCGTCGTGACGTTCAGCGTCAGGGTCCGCCGGCTGCCCAGAGGTGTGTCGAGGTGAACCCCCTCGAGGGGTACGCGCGACGGACGGCACGGGTGATCGTGCTGGACGCCCGACGCCGGGTCCTCCTGCTCCGGGTCCGGAACGTCCCGGCCGACGCGACGACGTGAGTCGAGTGGTGGACGCCCGGCGGTGGGCTCGAGACCGGTGAAACCCCCGAGCAGGCCGCGGTCCGCGAACTGCACGAGGAGGTCGGCCTCGTCGTCGTTCCGGAGGACCTGCACCTCGTGGCCACCACCAGCGGCCACGCTGCCGCGGACTGGATCCGAGGTCTGGTCCGCGACGACTTCTTCCTGCTGACCGTCGACCACCACGAAGTGGACCCCTCACGGCAGACGGCGCGTGAGCGGAAGGCCCTGGTCGGGTTCCGCTGGTGGCACGTCGCGGACCTGCAACGGAGCGGGGAGAGGGTGCACCCACCCTCGCTACCGGAACTGCTGCTGCGTCTGGTCGACGGGGTGAGGCCTGATCCCGTCGTCCACCTGCCGTGGGTGTGGTGACCCCACCGTTCCCGTGAGGTGCGGAGCTCGACGGGTCGTGATCGCAGGGGCTGGCGGGTCAGTTGCCCCAGGACTACTGTCGCCAGGTGATCTGGATGGCGGTCGGCGTCGTGCTGGTGGTCGTGCTCGTCCTGGCCTGGAGGTGGGACGTCACCGTGCGGCTGTACCGCTCGGGCCAGGGCAGCGGCGAACGGGCCGCCGTCGCGCGGGAACTCAGCCGGCAGATCGACAACGGCCGCGCCGGAGGTCAGGGTTTCATCCCCTGAGGGTTTGCTGCCCGAGGTTGACCACCGTCCCGCCGCCAGGGGGCACTTCCCGGGAGAAGTGCCGGTTCCACGAACCTCGTCGACACTGGCGACATGCACCGTTCCGGTCCGGTCACCGACGTCGCGCACGCCGGCATGACGGTTCCCGACCTCGATGACGCCCTCGCCCTGTGGTGCGACGATCTCGGGTTCACGCTCGAACGTTCGTTCACGCTCGACGAAACCGTCACGCAGGGCACCACAGGCGTTCGGGGATCGACGATCCGCGCGGCGACGGTGACCCTGAACGGTCATCGCATCGAGCTCCTGCAGTACAGCCCACCGCACCCGCGCACCGGGTCGAGCGACCCTGCCCGAACCGGCGCCGTCCACATCGCCCTCGTCGTCGACGACCTCGAGGCGGCCGTCACCTCCTGTGAGCGGCACGGCTGGCGCACCGTCGGACCTCCGCACCTGATGAGCACCGGTGCGCGTGCGGGGACGAGGATCACCTACCTCGAGGGTCCACAGGGAGGGCTCATCGAACTCATCGCGCCGCCGGTGATCCTCCACGAATCCGACTGACCGCTCCTGGGGAAGGCTCAGGGGCCGTCGTGGCCGTGCGGTTCCCGTGCGGCGTTGCGCCGGTGGCGTTCCTCGCTGATCCGGAGCACCAGCAGGCCCAGCGCGCTCAGGGCCTGGAGCGCACCGAAGAACCCGCGGACGTGGTCGCCTTCGCGCCACCCCAGGACGGCCTGCAGGACACCGACGGGGAAGACGATGCTCCAGCAGACCGTGGCCAGACGGCGACGGTTCCGGGACACCGGTTGAGACGCGGTCACAGCCTCAGCCTCCCCGCACTCGCTGGGTGCGCGCTGGACCGGACAGGATGGGGCCCGTGCTCCTGACCGTCGACCGCGACAGCGTCGCCATGGGCGACGACGCCGTCTCCCACCGCCGGACCGTGGAGGTTCCCGACGACGCGACCGTCGTGGAACTGCTGCGGCTGGCACCTCCGGACCTCGCAGCCCCCGACACGTGGACGTGGGTCTGCCACTGGAACGGCGTCCCGTTCGCCGTCCACTCCTCCGGCCGCGGCACCCGGGTCTGGGACGAGCGGTACCGCACCGTGGCCGACCTGCCGACCGGACCGGGGGAACCGGAACTGTTCCACGCCTACTGGACGCAGGTGGACTCGGACTGGTTGCTCGAACGCCTGCGTGCCGGTGAACCCCTCGACCGGCGGACGCTGGAGGCGCAGTGGGCGCCGATCGCCGCCGTCCGCCGCGAACGGGAACTGCGCGAGCGGGAACGGTCGGTCGCCGCCCGGCTGCTCGACGCCGAGACGGTCGCCGCGCTGGAACGGTTCGGCGCGGTCGTCGACCTGCACACGGACACCGTCTGCCGGTTCGTCGTCGGTGACGGGCGGTGGGTCGCCCGCCGCATCGACAGCATGACGTTGGTCGACGACCCGCGGGGGCGCCGGGGGAGCCTGCGGCCCGTGGCGGTCGCCCAGGTCTGGCTCGTCGCCGCCCTCGCGCGGGAGCGGGAGGGGTACGAGGCGTTCACCGAACCCCTCGTGCCCTCGGAGGTCCGTGCCTCGCCCGGACTCTGGTCGGTCACCCGCACGGTCGAGGCTCGCCAGGAACTCGGGCAGCAGCAGCGCGTCGAGGACGTCGAGTGGTTCCGGAAGGTGCTGGGGCGCAGCGTCGGTGACGTCGTCGCGGCGTACGGGAAGCCGCCTGTTCCGGCGGCACCGCGTCGTCGGTGGTGGCGGTTCGGACGCTGACCCGCCGGCCCGACGGGGGCGTGGGGGGACACCGCGCCTCACGGCAGGACGGTGCCGGGATCGAGGGTGGCCCCGACCAGCGCGTCCGGGTCGAGTCGCGCCCCCGTCAGGACGGTGCGCCCACTGTCGTCGCCGGTGTTCACCGCGGAGAACCGTGCCCCGGACAGATCGGCGCCGCGGAGATCGGCGTCCGTCAGGTCACAGCCCGCGAACGAAGCTCCCCGCAGCGACGCACCCCGGAGGTCGACGGTGCGCAGGCTGCAGAACTTCAGGTGCCATCCGTGTGCCGTGGCTTGCCGGAGGTCCGCGCCGTCGAAGCAGCACCGGTCGAACCACACCAACCCGGGGGTGCCGATCGACGTCAAGTCCTGGCCGGCGAAGGACACGCCACGCAGCGTCCGTCCGTAGCGCGCGAGGGCAAGCAGCTGCCGGTCTCCGCGGGCCAGCTCGGCGGGCACCCGTCTGTTCCCCGCTGGCGCGCTCACGGGCTCGGCATCGTGAAGCCGACCACCTGCTCCGTGTCGCCGTCCTCCCCGGTGAGGGCGTGCCCGACGGTGCTCAGCCACCGCACCGCACCGTCGGGCTGGACCACCCGGAAGCGCAGGCTCAACGAGGACGCCTTGGCGAAGGCCTCCCGCGTGGTCTTGGAGACGCGCTCCTGGTCCTCGGGGTGGACGTGCCGCAGCGTCTCCTCCCAGGACAGGCGGTGCTGGCGGGCGGGGAACCCGAGCAGGCCGCTGACCCGTTCGTCGAGGTCCACGACCTGGGGGGACGTGTGCATGGCGAACGCGCCCGAGGGGGTCTGGGGCAGCCCCCGCGTCGCCGTCCAGGCGCGGAAGGCGACGGGGTCGACGGTGGCGGCCGCGAGGTCGATGCGCGCGCGGACGACCGCCGGCAGGTCCGGGAGCACCGCCTGCCCGAGGGGGCTGGTCAGCAGCAGCCGCACGAGGACGTGGAAGGGGACGGCGTCTGCCTGGACGAGGAGGCCGAGCTGGCGGCCGTGGTCGTCGTCGAGGGCGAGGCTGTCGACCAGCGACGTCATCTCGGGATCCGGGCCGGGAGGCGGTTCGTCACCCCACAGGTCGCGCAGGTCGGAGCGCACCTGCTCCGCCCGTCGCCGGACGTGGTGCTCGCGCGACAGGCTGTCGTCGTCGCTGATCGGACCCACCCCCGTTGGACGCTCTCACCCTGCGCACAGGATGGACTAGAGAGCGCTCTCGCACCACGGTGAACGTCACGAGTTCACCGTGCGCGCAGCCGGGGGTGCGGTGACCGCGGACATCGTGCCGCCGACCACGACGAGCCCACTGGTCTTGAGGTACCAGCTCTGCCCCGGGTCGGGCGGTGCGGGCGACCCGTTCGCGGTGAAGACCGCGCTGGTCCACGTGAGCTGCCGGGAGCACGTCCCGCCGCTCCACGGGTCGAGGCAGATCTGCACGTTGCCGAGGAGGGTCAGTCCGGCGCGGCCGGTGAGCGTCATCGTGCCGGGGACGACGTTCCCGAGGTTCGTCAGCGTGAGGTAGGCGGGGATGCCCACAGCCGAGGTGAACGTGGCCGGTGGACCGGGGGTCGTGGCCGGCGACGTCCCGGAGACGACGACGACCGCCCAGTTGGCCGCGGTCACGAGCTGAGCGGGCGTGTTCTGCGCGCGGGCGGACGAGGCCGCCGACGCCGGCGCGGCGGCGAGCAGGGCCAGCACCGCGCCGGCGGCGGCCGCCCACCGTCGGCGGGTGGCGGCCACGACGGGTCAGTTGTTGAAGACCGGGACGGCCGCGCGCTGGTCCATGGTGAAGGTCCACCGCAGCGAGGACGACAGCCCCTGGATCGTCCCGACCGGGACGACGCCGTTGGTCGAGATCTCGGTGTTGCTCGCCGGCAGCCCCAGGGAGACCTTGTAGAACTGCGTACCGCCCGAGGCGAAGGTGGGGGCGAGGGTCTGGGCGGTGGCCTTGAAGGTCGCGGCGGGCTGGGCGACCGCGGCTCCGGTCGTGCCGCCGCACGCCGGTGTCCCGGTGGTGGTCCACGTCCAGGCCGCCGTGCACGACTGGACGGTGACCTGCAGCCCCTTGACCGCGTCGCTGGTCAGGGCGGTCACGGCCGCCTGGTCCGACAGGGCCAGGGTGAGGTTGGCGCCGTCGAGCGTCCCGGTGTTGGCGACCTGGACGAAGCGCGTCACGACGTCCCCGGGGGCGAGCTTGTCGACGATCTGGGAGAAGCCGGCGCTGGTGCCCGTGGAACCGAGGGTCATGAGCAGGGTGCCGCTGGTGACCTGCTCGGCGGTGCCGTTGTACGCCTCCGCCTTGAGCAGCGCGTAGACGCCGCTGGACGTGATGGCGATGCCCGCGACCGCGGTGGCCGCGATGCCGGCGACGGTCTTCAGGACACCGGCGTGACGGGTGCCCCGGGCCGCGGCCGAACCGGCGGTCTGCTTCTTGCTCATCGGATCTCCTCGGTCAGGGGGACGTCGTGGGTCGTACCGGTGCGGTCCTGCCGTTCGCGGCAGTGGTCGCAGGAGCAGTCGCGCAGGCGGACGACCTGGCGGCGGACCGCCCACGCGGTCAGCCCCACGCCGGCGAGCGCGACGACAAGGGCGGCCGGGAACGGGTTGGCGTGCAGGGAGCGGACGCCGGCGGTGACGGCGGGCGGGACGGGCGGGGTCGTCCCGATGACGACGGGCACGGGAGCCTCCGCGTCGACCGCCGTCCACATGTCCGGGGTGGCGTTGGCGTCACCGCGGGTGAGGACGCGGACGGTGCCGCGCTCGGGCAGGACCTGGACGATCCGGTGCGCGCGGGTGGTGCCGTCGGCGAACGACAGCAGCGGCACCTGACCGGCGCGCAGCGAGAGCGCGTCCCGGTCGACGGTGACCACGTGGTCGCCGGCGGAGAAGCTGGGCTGCATCGAGTTCGACAGGACCGCGTGCAGCGTCAGGCCGGTGACGAGGTGCACGCACACGAGAGCGGTGGCGAGCACCAGCAGACCGACCTGGACGGTCGACAGCAGCGCCCGACCGAGCGGCTGCAGCGTGCGCCGGGCGGAGGCCCGCGGAACGACGGGGACGACGACCACGGGACCACCTCCATGACTAGAAGACTTCTAGAAGCACTGTGGTGGTCGGCCGGAGCGGACGGGGCCTTGAGGGCCCGAGGTTCGTGCGTTCGGGTGACACGCGTCCCCCGGTGGGAGCATGGGGGGGCCATGACCTCGTCGACATCCGTCTCCGCGCCCACGCTCCCCGACCTCCTGCCCTCCGCCGCCGACGGCGCCGCCGACCCCGACGCGGTGCTCGCGGCCTTCACCGAGTGGGTCACGGGGCGCGGCATCACGCTCTACCCCGCGCAGGAGGAGGCCCTGCTCGAGGTGGTCTCCGGGTCCAACGTCGTCCTCGCCACCCCGACGGGGTCCGGCAAGTCCCTCGTCGCCGCGGGGGCCCACGCCGCGGCGCTCGCGGAGGGCATCCGGTCCTTCTACACGGCCCCGCTCAAGGCCCTCGTCAGCGAGAAGTTCTTCTCGCTCATCGAGGTGTTCGGCGCACAGAACGTCGGGATGATGACGGGGGACGCGTCGGTGAACCCGGGCGCGCCCATCGTCTGCTGCACGGCCGAGGTCCTGGCCAACCTCGCCCTGCGCTCGGGCGCCTTCGCCGACGTCGGCCAGGTCGTCATGGACGAGTTCCACTTCTACGCCGACCCCGACCGCGGGTGGGCCTGGCAGGTCCCGCTGGTCGAACTGCCCCAGGCGCAGTTCCTCCTCATGTCCGCGACCCTCGGCGACGTCACCGCGCTGCGCGACGACCTCAGCCGCCGCACCGGCCGATCGACCGCGCTCGTCACGTCCGTCGAGCGACCCGTCCCGCTGCACTACTCCTACGCGACGACGCCGCTGCAGGAGACGGTCGAGGAACTGCTGCACACCGACCGCGCCCCCGTCTACGTCGTGCACGCCACCCAGGCCGCCGCCGTCGAGCAGGCGCAGGCCCTCACGAGCGCGAAGATCGCGACCCGCGAGCAGCGCGATGCGATCGCCGAGGCCATCGGCGCGTTCCGGTTCGCCGCGGGGTTCGGCAAGGTCCTCTCGCGCCTGCTGCGGATGGGCGTCGGCGTCCACCACGCCGGGATGCTGCCGAAGTACCGCCGGCTCGTGGAGACCCTCGCGCAGGCCGGGCTGCTCAAGGTCATCTGCGGCACCGACACCCTCGGCGTCGGGATCAACGTCCCCATCCGCACCGTGCTCTTCGGCGGCCTGACCAAGTTCGACGGCCGCCGCAACCGGCACTACCGGGTCCGGGAGTTCCACCAGATCGCCGGCCGTGCCGGGCGTGCCGGGTTCGACACCGCCGGGACCGTCGTCGTGCAGGCACCCGAGCACGAGGTCGAGAACGCGCGCCGCGTCGCCAAGGCGGGCGACGACCCGAAGAAGCAGAAGCGCGTCCAGCGGGTCAAGGCGCCCGAGGGTTTCATCTCCTGGTCCCAGCAGACGATGGACAAGCTCGTCACGGGTGAACCCGAGCAGCTCACCTCGCACTTCCGCGTGACGACGTCGATGTTGCTCAACGTCCTGCAGCGCCCCGGGAACCCCGTGGAGGCCATGCGCCACCTGCTGCTGGACAACCACGAACCCCGCAAGAACCAGCTCAAGCACGTGCGCCGCGCGGTCGAGCTGTTCCGGGCGCTGCTCGACGCGGGCATCGTGGAGACGCTCCCCGAACCGCTGCCCGACGGCCGGCAGGTGCGGCTCGTCGGCGACCTGCAGCTCGACTTCGCCCTCAACCAGCCGTTGTCGCCGTTCGCGCTCGCCGTCGTCGACGACCTGCTGGACCCGGCGTCCCTCACGTACGCGCTCGACGTCGTCTCCGTCATCGAGTCGACGCTCGACGAGCCCATGAAGGTGCTGCTCGCCCAGCGGTCCAAGGCCAAGGGCGAGGCCGTGCAGCGCATGAAGGCCGACGGCATCGAGTACGAGGAGCGCATGGAACTCCTCGAGGACGTCGAGTGGCCGCAACCGCTGGCCGAGGAGCTGCGCGCCGCGTACGAGACGTACCGCAGCGGGAACCCGTGGGTCGGCGACTACGAGGTGCGGCCCAAGTCCGTCGTGCGCGACATGTACGAGCGGGCCATGACGTTCGGCGACTTCGTCCAGTACTACCAGCTCGCCCGCTCCGAGGGTCTCGTGCTGCGCTACCTCTCGGACGCCTACAAGGCGCTGAAGCAGACCGTCCCGGACGACGCGCGCACCGAGGAACTCATCGACCTCGTCGAGTGGCTCGGGGAAGTGGTGCGGCAGACCGACTCCTCGCTTCTCGCCGAGTGGGAGGCGCTGCGCGACGGCGTCGACCCCGCCGACGTCGAGAACGTCGTCGCGCCGCAGGAGGAGGAGACCCCGCCCGTCACCGCGAACACCCGCGCGTTCCGCGTCCTCGTGCGCAACGCGGTGTTCCGGTTCGTCGAACTCTGCGCCCTCGACCGTCCCGCCGCCCTCGCCGCGCTCGAGGGGTCCCCCGACGAGGACACGTGGGCCGACCAGCTCGACGCGTACTACGAGGAGCACGAGACGATCGGGACCGGTCCCGACGCCCGCGGCCCGCACCTGCTGCAGGTCGACGACGGGTCGGGCCCCGAACCCAAGGGGTCGCCGCGGAACTGGTACGTGCGCCAGGTGCTCGAGGACCCGGCGGGCGACCGCGACTGGGGGATCGTCGCCGAGGTGGACCTCGACGCCTCCGACGAGGCCGGCACCGCCGTCCTGCGCGTCGCGGGCCTCCTCCGCCTCTGACCCACCCGCCCCTCACCCTGCGTCACCGCGGGGCGGGTGCGGTGGGGGACAACGATCCCCACCCCCGGCCCCCGCGAAGGGCCTGGTTGACTGCGGAACGTGACGCTCACCTGGGCCCTCGACCCGACCGTCCGGCACCTGAACCACGGTTCGTTCGGCGCCGTCCCGCAGCCGGCGCTCGACGCGCAGAGCGCGTACCGCGCGCTCATGGAGGGTGCGCCGGTCCGGTGGTTCGTCGGGGTCCCCGAGCGCATCGCGGCGGCACGGGCGCGCGTCGCTCCGCACCTCGGCCTCACCGCCGACGACGTCGCGTTCGTCCCCAACGCCAGCGCCGGGGCCACCGTCGTGTTCTCCTCGCTGCGGGCCGAACCGGGTGGTGAGGTCGTCGTCACCGACCACGGCTACGGCGCCGTCACGATGGGCGCGCAGCGGTTCGCGCGGCGCTGGGGGTGCACGGTCCGGACGGCGCACGTCCCGCTCGCCGCGGGTCCGGAGGAGGCGGCGGACGCGATCACGGCGGAGTTCTCCGACCGCACGGTCCTCGTCGTCGTCGACCACGTCACGTCCCCGACGGGCCGGTTCCTGCCCGTGGACCGCGTGAGCGCGGCGGCCCGCGCCCGCGGGATCCCCGTCCTCGTCGACGGCGCGCACGTCCCGCTCATGCTGGCCGACCCCCTCGCGGGCGTGGACTGCGACGTGTGGGTCGGGAACCTCCACAAGTTCGGCTGCGCCCCGCGCGGTTCGGGTGTCCTCGTCGCGCGGGGACCGGTGCGCGAGCAGCTGTGCCCGCTCGTCGACTCCTGGGGCACCGGGAAACCGTTCCCGGTGAACTTCGACGAGCAGGGCACGCAGGACTTCACGAGCTGGCTCGCCGCGCCCGACGCCCTCGACGCCGTCGAGCGGGAGATCGGCTGGGACCGCGTCCGCCGGGACGCGACCGACCTCGTGGAACGGGCCACCGACCTCGTCGCCGGTGCGTTCGCCGAGCTCACGGGCGAGGACCACCGCGTGGACGTCGGGACGCCCGCCGTGCCGTTCCGGCTCGTCCGCCTGCCGGGCCCCCTCGGGTCCGGTCCCGGCGGCGGCAACGCCCTGCGCGACCGGGTCCTGGCCGAGTTCGCCGTCGAGTGCGCGTTCACGGGCTTCGGCGACGACGCGTTCCTGCGGTTGTCCGCGCACGCCTACAACACCCTCGACGACTACGCCGACTTCGCGCAGCGCTGCGTCCCCGCCCTCGTGGCGTGGTCGCGCGACGCGGACTGAGCGCTCGTAGGGTCGGACCCGTGATGACGAGGACTCTGGGCAGGACGGGCCGCGACGTCGGCGTCGTCGGGATGGGTTGCTGGCAGATCGGCGGCAGCTGGGGCACGGTCGACGAGGACGCCGCGCTGGGGACGTTGCAGGCCGCGGCCGACGCCGGGGTGACGTTCTTCGACACCGCCGACGTCTACGGCGACGGCCGCAGCGAGCAGCTCCTGGGCCGTTTCCTGCCGACGGCGCCGGACGGCGTCGTCGTGGCGACGAAGATGGGCCGCCGGGCCGACCCGCACGTCGCGGCGGCGTACACGCTCGACGCGTTCCGCGCCTGGAACGACCGCAGCCGCGAGAACCTCGGCGTCGACACGCTGGACCTCGTCCAGCTGCACTGCCCGCCGAGCGACGTCCTGCACACCGACGCGGTCTTCGACGCGCTCGACACGCTCGTGCAGGAGGGCCGGACCCGCGCCTACGGCGTCTCGGTCGAGACGGTGGCCGAGGGCCTGGCCGCCGTCGCCCGACCGCACGTGGCGAGCGTGCAGATCATCCTCAACCCGTTGCGCCTCAAGCCGGTCACCGAGTTCCTCCCGGCGGCGGCCGAGGCCGGCGTGGGCGTCGTCGTGCGGGTGCCGCTGGCGTCGGGGCTCCTGACGGGGCGGATCGACGAGTCGACGACCTTCCCCGCCGACGACCACCGGAACTTCAACCGCAACGGGGAGAGCTTCGACGTGGGCGAGACGTTCGCGGGCGTCCCGCTGCACGCAGGTGTCGCCGCGGCGAAGCGGCTGGCCGACGTCGCGGGGGACACCCCGCTCGCGGCGTTCACGCTGCGCTGGATCGTCGAGCAGCCCGGCGTCAGCGTCGTCATCCCCGGCGCCCGGTCGCCCGAGCAGGCCCGGGTCAACGCTGCCGCGGCCGACCTCCCCGCGCCCACCGCCGCGCAGCTCGACGCCGTCGAGGAGGTCTACCGCGACCTCGTCGCGGAGCACGTGCACGCCCGCTGGTGATCCGGGTCGCGGCGAGCGGGTGAGCCCTCTCAAGATCCCGCCCGCTGCGACCGATGCGTTCTAGATGACGCGTCCTGGGTCCGGGAGCGCGCTCCTGGACCAGGTGCGCGCCCTCGAGCGTGCCCGCGGGTACGACCTCCTCGACCAGGGTCCTGCCGCCCTCCACCTCGAGGAGCGGGCGCTCGCGGTCGGTGACCAGGTCACGGCTGCGCGCGCGAGCCTCGTCCGCGCGGACATGGCCTGCTCCGCCGGGGCTCTCGACCGGGCCAGCCTCCTCGTCAACGCCGCGCTGCGCATCGCCGAGGAGGCCGGCGACGCCGAACTGCTCGCCCGCACCCACTTCATCCGCTCCCTCATGCACCTGCAGGCCGGTGACCCCTCCGAGGCGCGCTGGCACGGGGTGCGGTCGCTGGAGGAACTGCCCGCGGACGCCCCCGGGTGGCTGCGCGCGGAGCACCTGCTGGGCCTCAGCGTCGTCCTGGACCGTTCGACCGACTCCTACGACACCCTCATCGACGAGGTCCTCGCCATCGCGGCGGTCGAGGAGGACCACCGGCTGGAGCTGTTCGCGCTGAACAACTCCGCCTGGGACCACGCCGACCGCGGGTTCCTCGACGAGGCCGTCCGGCTGGTCGCGCGGATGCGCCGCGTCTGCGCCCAGCACGGCCTGCGGCTGCGCAGCGCCGACCTCGACACCATCGCGTGGATCGAGATGCACGACGGTCGTCTCGAGGACGCCCTCGAGACGATCAGCCAGGCGTTCCTGCCCGACACCCCCGACGTCGGTGCCGACCACGAACCGATCGTGCGCCTCACCGCGTTCCGCATCCTCATCGGCCTCGACCGTCCGCAGGAGGCCCTGGAGCAGCTCGAGACCGCGCGGGGCGTCGGGACGCAGCGCCAGCTCGCCGGTGTCCTCGTCGAGATCGAGGAGGCCGACGCGGCCTACCGCGCCTCGCAGGGGGACTGGGAGGGTGCCTACCGCGCCCACGTGCGCTTCCACGAGGAGCACGTCCGGCTGCAGAAGCGCCAGGACGCGGCCCGGTCCATGCTCGCTCAGGCCCAGTTCGACAACTCGACGGCCCGTCGCGACCGGGACCGGTTCCGCACGCTCGCCTTCACCGACTCCCTCACGGGCCTGCCCAACCGCCGCGCCGTCGAGGACCACGCCCGGGAGGTGCTGGAGGGGCCGGGTCCGGTGGCCGTCGCCATCGTCGACCTCGACCACTTCAAACGCATCAACGACGAGCGCTCCCACGACGCGGGCGACGCCGTCCTGCGCGACCTGGGGCAGGTCCTCACCGACTTCGTCCTCGGGTCGCCGGGCAAGTTCGTCGCGCGGCTCGGCGGCGAGGAGTTCGTCGTCGTCTGGGACGGGTGGAGCCTGCCCTCCGTCGCCACCTCCGCCGAGACCCTGCGCGGGCTCGTCGCCGAGCACGACTGGTACAGCTGCACGACCGGCCTGCCGGTCACCGTCAGCCTCGGGTACGCGAGCACCGAGGAGGGCGGCGCGTCGTGGTCCGAGCTCATGGCCCGCGCCGACGAGCGCCTCTACGACGCCAAACGCGCCGGCCGCAACCGCGTCGTCGGGCCGGTCGAGCTGCCCCAGACGGCCCGCTGCTGACGGGACCGCTCAGTCCGCGAGCCGGAACGCCAGTTCGGTCTCCCACCGGTCCAGGCGCGGTTCCTCGCGCGGATCGGTGAGGTAGTTCTCGAGGCGGCACCCCCACACGTCGCCTGCGGGGGAGGGGCGGACGTCGAAGCGCAGACCCGCCGCGTCCGCCCAGGCCAGGAGGTCGGCCGTCGCCCCGACGAGGGTGTCGGGGTGGCCGCGGTGCACCACCGTGGCGTAGCGCCCGGCCGGCAGGACGCCGTGGTGCACGTCCTGGCCGCCGTGAGCGGTGACGTCCTCGGCCACCCCCTCACCGACGGGCACGCCCGCCTCGACGACCAGCTCGGCGGCCATGTCGATGACCTCGTAGCGCAGGAACACCGGGCCCGCCGGCACGTGGCCGCGCGCCAGGACCAGCTCGACGAGGGCGCCGATCCGGTCGGCCACGAGCCCCATCGTCGTCATCGTGACGGTGCGGCGGGAACCGACGTAGGGGACGGGCGGGCGGTCGGCCACGACGGGGTCGCGGCGCAGCGTGCTGTGCGGGGGCGTGGTCACCGGGGGCGTCACCGGGGGCGTCATCGGGGTGGTCATGTCGTCTCGACCTGCGGAGGTGTCGGAACTCATCGCCGCACCGTGGGGCAGGATGGCCGCGCGCGTCGAGGGTGACGCGCGGGCGACGCGAGACGGACGGGGGACGCGCGGTGCGGTTGGGGTTCGAGAAGCACCCGGTGACGAACCTGCGGCAGGCGCTGACGGGGTTCGAGCGCAGCGGGTTCACGGTGCTCTGGCAGCCGGACCGGGACTCCGCCCTCCTCGCCGCCCCCGGGGCGCCCTGGGCGGTGGTCCTGCTGGAGGTGCACGACGTCGAGCTCGAGCTCGGCGCCGGTGGGGTCTACCTGCTGGACGCCCCCGCCGAGGTCGACGGGTTCGCGCACGCCCACGAGGACCGCGACTGGGTCGTCGAACCCTGCGACCACCCGCTGGGGCGCTATGCCGCCCTGCGCACCCGAGCCGCTCTGCCGCAACGGTTCCTCAGTCCCTCGTCGGCGCTCGCGCGGCACCTCCCGGCTCCGCCGGGGAGCGTGGGGTGAGCAGCGGGCTGAGCGACCGCGCGGCGGCCGCGCTCGCCGGCGACGACGTCGTCGAGCTGGTCGACGTCGGCTGCGACCTGGCCGACGTGGACCGCCACGCCGAGGCGCTCGTCTGCTTCGAGCGCGCGGTGGCCCTCGGGGACGCCCTGAGCTGGTTCAACGTCGGGAACACCCTGCGGGACCTGGACCGTGCGGAGGAGGCGGTCGACGCCTACGAACACGCCGTCGCCGCCGGTGAGCCGGCCGCGTGGCTCAACCTGGGCATCGTCCTGGAGTTCCTCGGGGACCACGCGGGGGCCGAGCGTGCCTACACGGGGGCGTGGGAGGGGGCCGGCCAGGCGGTGGGCTGCCTGAACCTGGCCCACCTGCTCGACGAACAGGACCGCCGCCCGGAGGCCGAGGCGTGGTTGGCGCAGGCGGTCGCCCGGGGTTCCGGACGCGACCCGAGCGACGCGGAGGTCGCGGCGCTCCTGGCCCGCTGGCGCTGGGAACGCACCCGCGACCCGGCGCTCGAGGAGGACCTGCGCACCGGTTCGGCCGTCGACGGCGACACCCGGGCCGCGTTCGCCGAACTCCTCCTCAGCACGGGGCGGCGGACGCAGGCCCGCGCCGAGCTGGAACTCGGCGCCAAGCTCGGCCACACCGCGTGCTGGTTGCCGCTGGGGAACCTGCTGTGCGGTGACGACCTCGACGACCGGTCCGGGGCGGTGAGGGACGAGGTCGACGAGGTCGCGGCGGAGGAGGCGTACCGCGCGGGCATCGCCGCCGGGGACCTGCACTGCCACCACAACCTCGCGATGCTGCTGCTGGAGCAGGGGCGGGACGCCGAGGCGGAGGAGCACCTGAGGACCGGGGCGGCCGGCGGCGACGCGCTGGCGCGGGAGGTGCTGCGCGACCTGCGCGACGAGTGAACCCCGGGGCTCAGCCGGTCCGCCCGAGCCGGGCGTTGTGCCACGCCACCGCCAGCTCGAAGGGGACGACCATGGCGCACAGCGCCAGGAACCAACTGCGGTCGCCGACCGCGTGACGGCCCTCGGAGGCTGCGGCCACCCCGAACACCAGGGTCACGAGCCGCGGGAGGAGCTGACCCCACGAACGGCCGACCGACGGACCCCACCACCGCACCCGCTCACCGGGTTTCGCCCGCGACACGGCGAGGCCCGTCCACCCGGACGCGGCGGCCGCGAGGACGAGGGGCACCAGCCAGGTCACGCGGGCCACCCTTGCACGCGGCGCGTCCGTCAGTGCTTCGCGAGCCGGCGGGCCACCGCCTCGGAGTCCTCGCGCGGCAACTCCGGAACTCCCTGCAGCAGCGGCAGGAGCTCGGGTTCGGTGGTGAACGCGGCGAACGCCGTCGCGACGGTCACGCCGTGGGCCGGGACGTCCGCGACCCGGACCTCGGCCCCCGCGGTGAGGGTCCCGGGCGTCAGCACCCGCAGGTACGCACCGGGGACACGGGCCCGGGTGAACCGCGGCAGCCACTTCTGCTCGCCCACCCACACCGCGAAGGTCACGCACGGGATCCGCGGGCAGGAGACCTGCAGCACGACGTCGCCGACGACCCACCGCTCGCCGATGACGGCGCCGTTGACGTCGACGCCCGCCGTGGTGAGGTTCTCCCCGAAGGTGCCGTTCGCCAACGGACGGCCGAGGTCGCGTTCCCAGGCGTCGAGGTCCTCGCGGGCGTAGGCGTAGACGGCCTGGTCGTCCCCGCCGTGGTTCGCGGTGTCGCTGATGTGGTCCCCGACGAGGCCGCTGCCGCCGACACCCTTCGGCCCGGGTGCCCGCACCTGCACGGGCCCCTCGGCCGGACGCTTGTCGATGCCGCTCGTCCCCGACTTCGCGGCGATGGACCGGCGCTCGCCGACGTTGACGCTGAGGATGCTGGCCACCGACCCACCCTAGGAACCTGCGGCGCCGACCGACAGGGGGTTTCCGGGACGTCGCCGACGACGGGGGTTAGCGTCGCTGCGTGCCGCTGCTGGGTCCCGACGACGCGCTGCCCCGCCGTCCTGCCCGGGTCCTCGTGGCCGGGGCCTCCGGGGCGGGGAAGACCACGCTGGCGGGCCGGGTCTCCGCGGTGCTCGGCGTGCCCCACGTCGAGCTGGACGGGCTCTACCACGGGCCGGGGTGGGTGCCTCGCCCCGAGTTCGAGCAGGACGTCCACCGGTTCACCGCGGACCCCGCGTGGGTGACCGAGTGGCAGTACGGCACCGTGCGACCCCACCTGCTCGGGCGGGCGGACCTCCTCGTCTGGCTCGACCTGCCGCGGTGGGTCGTCCAGCGGCAGCTCGTGCGCCGGACGGTGGTGCGCCGGGTGCGGCGGGAGCTCCTGTGGAACGGGAACGTCGAACCCCCGTTCCGGACGCTGATCACCGACCCCGACCACGTCGTCCGGTGGTCCTGGCGGACCCACCGCAGCAACGCCGACCGGGTTCGCGGGGTCCTGCGAGAGCGTCCCGACCTGCCGGTCGTGCGCCTGCGCACGCGCCGCGAGGCGGACCGGTGGGTGCGGGGCCTCTAGTCCACGAGGTCGTCCACCAACCCTTTCGCGGCGACGAGCCCGAGACGCGGGTCTGCCTCCCGGATCCCCTTGACGAGGGCGATCCGGTCGTCCGACGTCCCGGTGCCCACCCCGAGGTCCCGGGCGAGCCCGCGGACGCGCGCGGCGGGCCACTCCCGCACGGCCGCCGCCTCGTCCGGCCCCTGGTCGACCCTGCTCCGCGGACCGCTCCGCACGAACCGCCAGAGGCTGCGCACCCCGACGGCGCTGGCGACGAGGTACAGGACCGAGCGCACCCGGTCGCCGTCGACCGCGTTCGCGACGCTGAGGAAACCTGCGGAGACGGTCAGCACGACCCAGCCGGCCCCCTCGAGACGACGGATCCAGGTCGGGGGAGCGCTCACTCGTCGAGGATCTCAGCCGGAGACGGCGGCGAGGACCTCGTGCAGGTTGTGCTCGGCGATCTCGGCCATGAACCCGCTGTTCGCGAGCCCCTGGTCGATCAGCCGGAGCGGTCCCTCGACGAGGGAGAGGTGCAGCGCCAAGCGGTACAGGCCCAGGCGAGCGGGGTCGAGCCCGGGGAGGCGCAGGGCCTCGTAGTGATCCCCGAAGCGGAGTGCCAGGAAGGCGTGCTCCCATTCGACGTCCGCCCACATGACGCCCTCCAGGTCCACGAGGACGGGCCGGTGCTCGCGGTCGAGCAGGACGTGGTCCGGGCCGAGTTCGCCGTGGACCAGCCCGTAGCCGGCCTGGTCCCGGGGACGGACGGCGGCGGCGCGGTCCCGCAGGGCAGCTCCTACGCTCCCGGTCACTCGGTCCAGCCGGGCTTCCCGGGCCGCGGCGGCCTGCAGGTGCCGCTCCGCGCGAGTGAGCACCACCTCGTGGAAGGGGACCTGCGGCTGGGCGTCCGGGCCGACCCCGGGACGCCCCACCTTCCCCCAGCGCGGGTTCCTCGTCGCGGCGAGTCGGTGCAGGTGCCCCCTGAGGTCGGCGAGGACCCCGGTGGCCACACGATCGCTGTCCAGGAGGTCCGCGAGCGATGCTCCGGGGACGTCCTCGACGACGGCCGTGTCCGGCACTCCGCTCCGCCCTCCCTCCTCCGTGGAGAGCACACGCGGGACGCGGACGCCCACCGCGGTGAGCACGGCGTGCGCACCCGTCAGCAGGTGCAGCCCGTTCGCCGCGGTGAAGGGTTCGACGTCCGCGGCCGGGTCCTGCGACCCGTGCCACCAGTCCTCCTCCGGGTGCCAGACGTACAGGACGACCGACCGCCCGTCCGTGGTGCCGACCCGGAACACCCCCTTCTTCGTCCCACCGCGCAGCCGGCGCAGGTGGTCCACCTGCACCGGCTGCCCGAGAGCGGTGCTGCAGAGGCGCTCGGCAGTCGCGTGGTCCAGGAGCGTCACGGCGTCAACCGGTGGAGGTCGCGCGGGAACAGGGTGCTGCGGCGGACGTTGTCGAGCCCGGTCAACCGGGCCACCCACCGTTCCAGCCCGATCGCGAAACCCCCGTGCGGGGGCATGCCGTGCGCGAAGACGTCCAGGTAGCTGCGGTACCTCTCGGGGTCCTCCCCTCGGGCGGTCAGGGCGCGGACGTAGTCGGCGTGCCGGTGCAGGCGCTGCCCGCCCGTGACGAGTTCCAGCCCCCGGAACAGCAGGTCGAAGGAGTTCGTCCAACGGGGGTCGTCCGGCTGCGGGTGGGTGTAGAACGGGCGCTTGGCCGCCGGGTACCCCTCGACGGCGAGGAACTCGCTGCCGTGTTCGCGCAGCGCCCACCGGCTGAGGGCACGTTCGTGCTCCGGGGCGAGGTCGGGTTCCTCCGGGTCGGCGCCGACGAGGCGGAGCGCGTCACGGAAGTGCAGCACGGGGACCACCGCGGGAACGACGGGCAGTTCCAGCCCCGGTGGCCGCGTTCCTCCTCCGACCTGCTCCGCGACCGCGGCCGCCATCCCGGCGAGCACGTCGCGGAGCACCGCGAGCACGTCGTGGTGGTCCTCGAGGAACCCTAGTTCCACGTCGAGGGACGTGTACTGGGCGAGGTGGCGGGCGGTGTCGTGAGGTTCGGCGCGGAACACCGGGCCGGTCTCGTAGACGCGTTCGAAGACCCCGACGAGCACCTGCTTGTGCAACTGCGGCGACTGGGCGAGGAACGCCGGCCGCCCGAACCAGTCGACTGAGAAGACGTCGGCGCCCGACTCCGACGCCGTGGCCGTGACCTTGGGCGTCGCGACCTCCGTGAACCCGGCGGCGTCCAGGGTCTGCCGGAAACCCCGCAGGGACGCCGCGGCCACCTGCCAGACGGCGTTCTGCGCCGGGTGCCGCCAGGAGATCGCACCGTGGTCCAGCAGCGTCGGCAGAGCGGCGTCCAGTCGGGGACGCCACAGTTCCACCGGTGAGGGGGACGCGGGCGGACTCAGCGGGGTGACCACGGGAGCGATCACCTCGACGCCTCCGGGCGCCTTCGGGTTCGCCCGGACGGTTCCCTCGACCCGGACCACGGTCTCCTCGGGCAGGTCCTCGACCTGCCGGCGGGTCGATCCGTCGGTGACGACGGCCTGGGTCAGTCCCGAGCGGTCGCGCAGGACGAGGAAGGTCAGTCCCGCGAACGTGCGGCGGCGGTGGATCCAGCCCTCGACGCGCACGGCCTCTCCGGCGTGGGTGGGCAGGGTCGCGTTCATCGTTCGTCTCGTGGTGCGTCTCACGGTCACCTCCAGGAGTTCCTACCCCGGGAGGTGTGGGCGATCGGGTTGCTCGCGGTGCCACCACACCTTCGTCGACCCGGACCGGGCCGACCTCGACCGTCCGGTGACGCGGACCAGGCGAGCGGCTCGGAGGTCGTCACTCTCGTGGGCGCCGCTCCTCCGACTCTAGGGATGCAACGCGCGTTCGTCGAGAGGAATGCGAACCCCCTCACCTCCGCGCACGCACCTCGCCAGGGTCCGGACCGGCCTGACACCATCGGTGGGTGAGTTCGGCATCGTTCGGCACGGCGGGAGAACGTCCCTTCTACGACGCCTTCGCCACCTTCTACGACGAGTTCGTCCCGGACGCGGTCGCACCCTGGGTGACGGCCGTGCACCGCGCGCTGGTCGATCGCGCGGCCGAGCGGGGAACGCTGCTGGACGCCGGCTGCGGCACCGGCCGCCACGCGGCCGCGTTCACCGACCTCGGGTACCGGGTGACCCTCCTCGACGCGTCGGCGGAACTGCTCGCCATCGCCGCCGTCCGGTGCCCCGGCAGCCCGGCGCACCACGACGACCTCTGCGACCCGGTGCTGGCCGGCCCCTTCGACGGCATCGCCTGCCGCGGGGTCCTCAACGACCTCGTGGAGGACGCGGAGCGAGATGCCGTCGCGGGCAGTTTCGCGCGCCTGCTCCGCCCCGGCGGTCTGCTGGCGCTCGACGTCCGGGAGGCCCGGCGCGCGAAGGAGCGGGCAGACTGGACGGCTCGCACGAGGACGGTTGCCTTGGCGGGCGGAGGCCTCGCCACCTTCACCAGTCGCAGCCGCTGGGAGGACGGTCTGCTCGTCGTGGACGAGCAGCACGACGTGCGGAGCAGCGGGCGGGAACCGGTGGTGCGGGACTTCGTGTTCCGCATGCGTCCATGGACGGCCGAGGAACTCCGGGACCGCCTCGAGACCGCGGGCCTCGCTGAGGTGCGGACCGCTCCCGGGGTCGGCGGGAGGAGCGACCGGCTGTTCGTCACAGCGGTGCGGCCGCGGTGAACCCGTCACCTCCTCACCGTCGCCCTCCGGTGTGCGGGGCGTCGCTCGGACACAGGAGGAGGTAGGCGGGTCCCGCTGCGACGTGCGCGAGGGTCACCACCAGGAGGACAGCTGTGGGGCCGACGACGTCGGCCGTCGGGCCGGACACGAGGGCGCTGGAGAGCATCGCCCCCGCCCACACGCCACCGGTGGTCCCCACGGCGGTGGAACGCCGTGCCGCGGGGGCGTGCTCGAGCACGGTGGTGCCGGCCACGACCCACGACAGGGTGAACGGTGCTCCCGCGAGGACGAACGCGACCACGGCGGTCGGGCCCGACGGTGCGAGGAGGAGGGGAAGGAGGGCGAGGGCGCTGCAGGACGCCCCCACTGCGACGGTCCGTCGGCGGCCGCACCGCCTGACCGCGACGGGCACCCACGGAGCGGCGAGCAGTGCGCCGACCGCGAACGCCCCGTTGGTGACGCCGATCCAGTCCGGACCGACGCGGACGACGCTCAGCATGAACGGCGTGAAGAGGCTGCTGAGGGCGCCTTCCTTCACGCCGTCGAGGACGTACAGGACGGTGACGGCGCGCAGGTGCCGGTTCCTCCACACCAGGGGGATCCCCACCCCGGGTGTCCAGCGCGGCGGGGAACGCGTCGGCTCGGGTACCCCACGCCGGTCGCGCCGCCAGAGCGCGAGGCCCGCCAGCAGGAGGGCAGCGATTCCCTGGCAGACGGTCAGGGTCCACAGCGTGGTGCTCGGACCCGTTGCAGCGTAGAGGAAGCCAGCAGCAGCCGGGGCCGTCAGCCGCGCCAGGTTGGTGGCGGTGGAGTTCGCGGCAGCGGCGGCCGGGAGGTGGGGACCCGCGAGGTCGGCCACCAGACCCTGTTCCGCCGGGACGCCCACCTGCCGCGCCACGGCGTCGACCAGGACGAGGACCAGGACGGGCCACCACCCCTCTGCGGACGTGCTTCCGGCAGCGAGCGCGAGGCCCACGAGGACCGGTACGCGGGCAGCGCTCGCCGCCGCCAGTGTGGCCCGGCGGTCGTACCGGTCTGCGAGGGCGCCGGTGACACCGCCGAGCAGGACTGCGGGCGCGGTCGTCGCGACGAGGAGGACTCCGGCGGCCGTCGCCGATCCGGTGAGCGAGTAGACGTGGATGGAGACGACCAGCCCCGTCGACCAGCCGGCCGAGCTGGTGAGGAGGTTGGCCGACCACAGCACCGTGAAGGCAGGCCCCCACTGTCGCCACGAGGCCCGGGGGCCGTGCGGCCGACGCCGCCTCCGGACCGACTGTCGACCGCGGAACACCATGGCGGCACGCTCGTGGCTAGCCTGCTGAAGGTGGAAGGCGAACCCTTCAGTAGACGTGACCCCGGCGCTCGGGCCCGGACGGTCCGGTCCGAGGTCGCGGCACGCTTCCTCAGCACGCCGGGCTCGCTCAGGTACTTCGCGCCCTTCCTGGCCCGGGAGACCACGGCCGGGCAGGTGGCCCGTGACCTGGGCGTCGACATCGGCTCCGTGACCTACCGGATCCGCCGCATGCTCGACCTCGACCTCCTCGCGCACACGCGCACCACCCCGAGGGCCGGTCGTCCGGTGCGCCACTACCGGTCGGTGGCGGACGCGGTCTTCGTGCCGCTGGTCCTGACGACGGCCGAGTCCCTGGCGGAGGTCTTCCGCAGCAGCCGTGCCGACGCGGCCGACGACCTGGCGGCCGCGGCACAGCACGCCTGGCTGCAGTTGGGAGCCGAGGCCGGCTGGGGGACCCACCTCTACCGGACGAGGGGCGGGGCCGTGAACCGCGACTTCGTGCCGCGCGGGCTCCTCGACTCCGACGGCTTCTGGCCGCAGGTCCTCGCCGACCGCTCCCCGGCCGTCTGGGACCAGTACGCGGAGCTCCACCTGGACCGGACGCGCGCCAAGGCTCTCCAACGCGAACTCGCCGACCTCGTCCGCCGCTACGCCGAACCCGTCCCCGGCCAGGACGAGAGTGGTTCCCCCCACCTCGTCCACCTGGCGATGGCCCCCCGTCGCTGAACCGGAGGAGGGGTGGGGGTCGAGCTCCGCCCCTACCGCGGGAGGTCGAACCAGATCGTCTTGCCGCGCCCGTCCGGCCGCACGCCCCAGTCCTCCGCGAGTCCGTCGACGATGGCCATGCCCCGACCGTGGACGGCGGCGGCGTCGGGGTGGCGGACGGCGGGCAGGGCCGCGTTCTGGTCGCCGACCTCGACGTGCACGCGACGGGTGCTGACGGCCACGGCGAGGCGCACGCGGCTGCGGGCGTGCTCGACCGCGTTGGTCACGAGCTCGCTGACGAGGAGCACCGCGGTGTCGCAGACGCCCTCGGCGACCTGGGACTGGGCGCAGTGGTCCCGGACGAACGCGCGGGCGCGGGCGACGGCCCGTCGGTCGCGTTCCAGGTCCAGGGAGGACGGCTCCGCGGAGTCGATCACGGCACGATGGTGGACCATCACCTTCCCGCCCGCGCAGGTGGGGCGGTGACGGGGTCGCCCCCGCGCAGGACGGACGTCATCCGCTTCCCGCGGGCGACCTCGTCGACGAGCTTGTCCATCCACCGGATCCGTTGCATCACAGGGTCTTCGATCTCCTCCACGCGGTGCCCGCAGATGAGGCCGGTGATGAGCGTCGCGTCCGGGTTCATGCGCGGTGCCCGGGCGAAGAACGTCTCGAGGTCGACGCGGTCGGCGATCGCACTGCGCAGGCCGTCGTCGTCGTACCCGGTGAGCCAGGACACGACACGGTCGACGTCCTGCGGGTCCCGGCCCTTGCGCTCGACCTTCGCCACGTAGAGGGGGTGGATGTCGGCGAAGGGCACGCCGAAGATCCTCGGTCGTGCCACGGGGTCCTCCTCGGGTGGTCGGGGGCCCAGTCTGCGCCCGGGCGCTCGTCCCGACCAGACCCGAGGCTCAAGGACAGGCCGGAGGCGCACGATGGGAGGGAGTGGAACCCGTCGTGGACCCCGCGGGCCCCGAGGCGCCCGGCCCGGACTGCCCGCACTGCGCTCGCGCGCTGCGACGGGTGGACACGTGGTGCCCGCAGTGCTTCGCCCCGGCCCCGCTGCCGACGTTCCGCGGCCCGTCCTCGACGCGCCGCTCCGACGACCCGGTCCCCGTCGTCCCCGTCGAGCTCCGCTACTCGCGCTGGCAGCGCACGAGCGTCTCCTTCGGACCCGCCGGCCGCATCGCGGCGTCCCTCGCGCTCATGGGCACCGGGCCGCTCTTCTGGTGGTTCTTCCAACTCGGCGGGGCGATGTTCTTCGTGATGTGGACCGCCATCGTCCTGCCGTGGGGACTGCGCGACGTCTGGCGCAAGGTGCGTGTGCGGCGGTGACGGTCGACGCTGGGGCGGTGACGACGCTCCGGCTGACCGCGACCGTCCTCGACACCCCGGACCCGCCGAGCCTGGCGAGGTTCTACCGGCACCTGCTCGGCTTCGAGACGGTGTCGGAGGAACCGGACTGGGTGGTCCTGCGGGGACCGGGTGGGACGGGGCTGTCGTTCCAGCGCGAGACGAGCTACGTGCGGCCGCAGTGGCCCGCGACCGGGGGCGGGCAGCAGGTGCAGGACCACCTCGACATCGCCGTCGACGACCTGGCCGCCGCGGTGGACCACGCGGTCGCCGGTGGCGCCGTGCTGGAGGAGTTCCAGCCGCAGGAGACGGTCCGGGTGCTGCGTGACCCCCACGGCCACGTCTTCTGCCTCTACCTGCCGGACTGAACGCAGGGAGGAGGGTTGCGAGGGGGGGTTGCCTGGTGGCCGACCCCCCGGCCACCAGGCTGTCACCCCGAACTCCCGCGAGCCCGATGCGTCCTCTCCGACCCCCCGGTCGAGACACACCCCCCGGACTCCCGGGCCGAGCCGTCCTCCGGTCGACCCCCCGACCGTAGGACTCAGTTCTTGCGCACTGCGTTTCCCCCCGAGTCCGTCGTGCCGTCGGGCCCCCCCGACCTGGACACGCCCCCCGGACTCACCCGCGACATCGCTGCGCCGCCCGGGATCGTTACACGCACCCAGACGTGTCCTGGGTCACACACAGCGACGTCGCGGCCGACGGGTCGAAACCGGGCCAGCGCTCGGTCGCCCACGCTGCCCACGAGGAGGCTGCCGGCGGCGCAGCGGCGACCGGCCCGCCGCGCAGCTCGGCCGCGTCGGGAGCCTCGAAGACGGCCCGCCAGGCCGTCAGCTCGTCGCCCGAGATGGGGAAGGTGTCCTGGGGGCGCTCGTCCCACCGCCGGGCCACCCGCTCGCGCTGGTCGTCGGGCGCGACGTCGAGGTGCTCCACGACGCAGGTCACCCCGGCCGCCCCGAAGACGTGGCGCAGCGCGTCACGTTCGGCGCGCGACCAGAAGCCGAAGTCGAGGACGACGTCGACCCCGAGCGCGGCGGCGCGCAGACCGGTCGTGAGCAGCAGACCCTCGACGGCGTCGCGCTGCGGACCGGGGTTCTCCCCGCCGAACAGGCGCAGGACCCACGCGTCGGTCGTCAGGCGCAGCGCGGGCCGCTCCCGTTCCAGGACGCGGGCGCGGGTCGTCTTGCCGGCGGCGGGGAGCCCGACGAGGAGGAACGCGGTGGCCACGGGACCAGCCTGCCCGGTCCCACGCGGAAGGGCCTCGTCGCCTCCACGGGGACGGTGATCGACCTCGTGGAGGCGACGAGGCCCCGACGGAACGGTGGTGCGTCAGCTGACGAGCGCACCCGTCGTCGCGGCGGGGGTCGACGCCGGCGCGGCGGTCGCGGCGACCTCGGTCTCGGCGAGCTTCCCGGCGGTGCTCTTGAGCGAGTACGTCGGGATCTGCAGACCGATCGCCTGGCAGATCGTGTGGAACACCTCGGTGTTGTCGAGCAGCTTCGCGAAGCCCTCCGACCCCGGGCCCGAGGCGCCGATGAAGACGTCCTCGACGGTGTGCACGCAGTTCGTCTCGTCGAGCGGCAGGTTGCCGATCTGGACGACCGACCCCGGGTCGCGCGCGGGGTTCGGGTAGGCCCGCTCGGTCACCGGGTCCTCCAGTGCCGGCTGCTCCAGGACGGCGTTGTGCGCGAAGTCGTCCGGGTGGTCCGGGTGGTTGGACCAGCCGAAGAACAGCTGGACGTCGGGGTTCGGGTCGTCGGGGAACCCGTCGCCGTTGGAGTCGACGTAGGTCGGGAACCCGGCGTCGGCGTACACGCCGTTCTGCTGGCGCGCAGGCGAACCCGGCTTGGACAGGGTGTGCGTCCCGGCGATGCTCATGGCGTGGTTGTGGTCCGCGGTGATGACGATGAGGGTGTCGTCGCGGTCCTTCGCCCACTCCTTGGCGGCGGCGAGGGCCTGGTCGAGCTCGATCGTGTCGTAGACCGCGCGGGGACCGTCGAGCGGGTGCTCGGACTTGTCGATGGAGGCGCCCTCCACCATGAGGAAGAAGCCCTTGTCGTTCTTCTCCAGCACCTTCAGCGCGGCCTTCGTCATCTCGACGAGACCCGGCTGGTCGGGGAAGTCGCCCAGGACCTTCGGGTTCGGCGTGACCTGGCGGTCGATGTAGACGTTGAGGTGGCTCATGGTGAAGGTGCCCAGCAGCTTGTCCGGGGTCCCGGCCGCCATGACGGCGGCGAGTTCGGTCCGGGTGCCGGCGTAGGCGAAGCCCTTGTCCTTGAACTCCTCGATGAGGTTCCGGTCGTCCTTGCGCTTGGAACCCTTCTGCGACTGGGGCAGGAAGGTCGCGCGGCCGCCGCCCATGAAGACGTCGGGCATCTGCCCGGGCTCGAGGGCCTGGTCCATGATGCTGACGTACTCGGACCGGCGACGCGTGTGCGCGAACACCGCGGCCGGGGTGGCGTCCTGCACCTCGGCCGTGGTGACGATGCCGACGGACATCCCGCGGGCCCGCTTGAGGACCTCGGCCATCGTCTCGACGTGCGGGCTCGCGGCGGGGTCCTCGGAGTTCCCGGGGTACACGCCCATGGCGTTGACGGCGGACTTGTGGCCCGTCATGTACGCGGACATCGAGTTCGCGGAGTCGGTGGCGATGGAGTCGCACCCCGACGTCGTGACGTTCCCGCGGTGGTCCATGGTGTCCATCTCGAGCAGGGCCTTGTACTTGCCCTCCACGATCCCCTTGGACAGGATCCGCGCGCCGGTGATGGCGGCCTGCCCCATGCCGTCGCCCAGCAGGAAGATGACGTTCTTCGCCGCCTTGCCCTTCGCCTTCGACAGGACGACCTCGTGCACGACCTCCTGGGAGGCCGACCCCTTCGAGGACGTCACGGCGGCGGCGATGCGGTAGGTGCCCGCGGCGGGGTAGATGAGGTTCTTGAAGGTGACCTCGACCGAGTCCGGCGCCGAGCTGGTGCGGACGGGAGCGGGGCTGAGCAGCGGGGCGGGTCCGCTGCCGTCGCTGACCTTGACGACGATCTTCGTCGTCTCGGGGTCGACGCCGGTGGCCTCGATGCGCAGGTCGAAGGTCGCGCCGACCTGGAACTTCGCCCGGTCGATGGGCAGGATCCGCACGGCGGTGCCGGTGGTGGCCGCCAGCGCGATGCGGCGGACGGTGGTGCCGTAGTGCGCGTCCTTGACGTTGAGCTGGGCCGGGACGTACGCCGGCGCGGCGGACGCCGACGAGGCGTCGACCAGGCCCTTGCCGAAGACGACGGCGGTCGCGAGACCGCCCGTGCCGAGCAGGCCGCGGCGCGTGAAGAACCCGCGCCGTTCCTGCGCACCGTCCTCGTTCGGGGTGTTCTGCGTGTCGGACACGAAGTACCTCTCGTCAGGGTGTTCCGGCGCGAGGCGCCGGCTCCGGGGGCAGGCACAAGCTGACAGGGCCCCGGAAATGGCGGGCGAACTCACCGCGAACACCGGGTGCACGGTGGGTGCCCCGAGCGGCACGCTCCGACGGCGCGCTCAGCCGAGCAGGTGGTCCATCCGGTAGCCCAGCAGCTCGCGCAGGACGATGGACGTGGACGTCCGCCGGATGCCCCGGCAGCGCATGATCCGCTGGGTGATGTCGTAGACGTGGTCGGCGTCGCGCGCCGCGATCTGGATCATGAGGTCGGAGTCGCCCGAGATGCCGAGGCACTCGACCACCTCGGGGATGCGGGCGATGTCCTCGATGAGCCCGGTGAACTCGCTCTGTTCGACACCCGCTGTGACCAACGCCCGCATGGGCAGACCGATCCGACCGGGGTCCAGACGCGTCGAGTTCGCCCGGAGGACCCGCTCGGCGGCGAGGCGTTCCAGACGGCTGTGCACGGTGCCCCGGGCCAGTCCCAGGGTCAGTGCGAGCTGGGCCACGGTCGCCCGGGGATCGCGGTCCAGCGCGAGGAGGATGCGCCGGTCCGTGTCGTCGAGGGTGGTCACGTCGACCAGCGTAGGTGCATGATCCCGTGCTGGACTGGTCGGAACGACCAACGTGACGCGTCTCTCTTGTGCGTTCCGACCGGCTGTCGTGTCATCGGTCCCATGACTCCCACCGTCACCGTCGGCACCTACCTCGCCCGCCGGCTGGAGCAGCTCGGACTGCGCCACCTCTTCGGTCTGCCGGGCGACTTCAACCTCGGACTGCTCGACGAGATGCTCGGCGGATCGGCGTTGCAGTGGGTCGGGTCGAGCAACGAGCTCAACGCCGGCTACACCGCCGACGGTCACGCTCGGTTGCGACGGGGGCCGGCCGCCTTCGTGACGACGTTCGGTGTCGGCGAGCTGTCGGCGGTCAACGCGACGGCCGGCAGCCGGGCCGAGGACGTCCCCGTCGTCCACGTCGTGGGGCTCCCGGCGACGCGGGCCATGGCCGACGGCGCCCTCCTGCACCACTCCCTCGCCGACGGCGACTTCGGCCACTTCGTCCGCATCGCCGCCGAGGTCAGCGCGAGCGCCGTCGTCGTCCGGGCGCAGAACGCCGGCACCGCCATCGACCGGGCCCTGCTCACCGCGGTCGGCTCCTCCCAGCCCGTCTACCTCGGCGTCCCGGCCGACGTCGCCGTCGCGCAGGTCTCCGCCGCCCCGCTGGCCCGGCCCCTGCGGGTCCTGCGCAGCGACCCCACCGCCGCCGAGGACTTCCGGACCGCCCTCGCGGAGTTCCTCGGCGGGGCGAAGGAGGTCACCGTCCTCGCCGGACCGCGGCTGCACCGCCGCCACCTCGAGGACCGCGTCCGCGCGCTCGCCGCCCAGAACGGGGTGCGCATCGCGACGCAGTCGGCGTCGAAGGCGATGCTCGACGAGTCCCACCCGGCGAACCTCGGCGTCTACGCCGGCACCTTCACCCGCGACCCCGAGACCCGCCGCCGGGTCGACGGGGCGCACCCGCTCGTCCTGGCGGGCGTCGTCATGACCGACTTCCTCACGGGGTCCTTCACCCACGACTTCGACCCCGAGGCCGCCGTCGACCTGCACCTCGACCACGCGCGCATCGCGGGGGCGGCGTTCTACGGCCTGTTCCTGGAGGAGTCGCTGCGGATCCTCGAGGAGGTGCTGGAGGCGCGCTCCCCGCGACCCGCGCCGCTCCCGCGCCGGGCCGTGGCACCCACCGAGGCGCACGTGCCCGCCGCACCCGACGGCCCGCTCACCCACGCCGACCTGTGGCCCCTGCTGCAGGACTGGCTCACGCCCGGCACGCTCGTCGTCGCCGAGGCCGGGACGTCCTTCTACGGGGCGCTGGAACTCACGCTGCCCGACGGCTGCGACCTGCTGGGCCAGCCCGTCTGGAGCTCGATCGGCTACACGCTGCCCGCCACCCTCGGGGCGATGCTCGCGGCGCCGGAGCGGGAGACGGTCCTCGTCATCGGTGACGGTTCCGCCCAGCTCACGATCCAGGAACTGGGGCGTCTGCTGACGACGGGCCTCACCCCGACCGTGCTGCTCGTCAACAACTCCGGCTACACGGTGGAGCGCGCCATCCGCAGCCCCGAGGCGCCGTACCAGGACGTCGTGGAGTGGGACTGGACCCGGCTGCCCGCGGCCCTCGGCGCGCCGGGGACCCCCGTGTTCCAGGTCCGCACCCCCGCCGACCTCGTCGAGGTCCTCGCCAAGGTGCGCGCGGACCGCGACTCCGGTGGGGGGCACGCGCACTTCGTCGAACTGTTCCTGCCCCGCGACGACGCGCCCGACTCCCTCGTCCAGCTGGCCCGGTCGGTGCGGTAGCCCGGGCCTCAGGCCGCCCGGGCGGATCCGCGCACCCGCCGCCAGACCGCGTGCTGCACCCGCAACGTCGCGACGGCGGCGAGCAGGATGCACGCGAGGTTCAGGACGAGCTGTCCGAGCGCGCCGAGGGCCGTGCCGTACTGCGCCGTGACGACGCCCGCCGCGAAGTCGGCCGCGGCGGGCACCGTCGTCACGCTGATGAAGACCCCCACGAGCGGACCGGACTTCGCCGACGTCAGCGACAGCGTCCCGGCGATCCCCGCGAGCAGGGCGACGACGACGGAGAACACGTCCGGGGAGGCGACGAACGACGTCAGCGGCCGGCGGCCGTCGAGGAACTCCTGCGGGACGAGACCGACCGCGTCCAGGGCCGCGACGCCGGCGGCGGTCACGACCATCGCCAGCGGGAACCCCAGCCCGAGGGCCCGCAACGGGCCGGCGACCAGGTCCCGCCGCCGACGCACCGTGGCCACCGCGAGCGCGGCCAGCGGCCCGAACTCCGGCCCGAGGACCATGGCGCCGACGATGAGGACCTGGGAGTCGGTGAGCAGCCCCACCGCGGCGATGAGCGTGGCGAGCACGAGGAACGCGTAGAACGTCGCGGACGCCGTGGCGCCCCCGTCGGCGGCGCGTTCGACCTGCTCCCAGATGAGCGCGTCGTCGCCCTCGCCCGGGGCGGCCTCCTCCGCCCGCGCGACGGCGTCGCCCAGCGCGGTGTCGACCGACTCCAGCACGATCGAGCCGGTCCGTTCGAGGTCCAGGGCCTGCAGCCCGTCGACGACGTCGTCGACGGCCTCGCGGGCGACGTCGGCCTCGACGAGGTCCGCGACCCCGGCACCCGGGGACGTCGGGACGACGACCCCGCGGTGCAGCACGAGGTTGACGACGCCGGCGTCGGCGCGCAGGACGGCCAGGACGTCGTCCGCGGAACGGGTGGGGGTCACGACGCGCAGGTGCAGGACGCTCACCCAGTGATCGTGGCAGGCGGGAGCGGGGGACGCCGGGCAGGACGGCGGGCAGGACGCCAGGCGGGAGGCACGGGCAGGATGGCGGGGTGGAACCCGAGGCCGTGGTGCTGGACACCGCCGAACTGGTCGACGCCGCGTGCGCGCTCTACCGGGAGGTCCTCGCCGCGGGTGAACCGGGGGTGGAGCTGAACCCGCGGCTGCTGGCCGCCCTGGGCCGCAACGGCGGGAGCGTCGTCGGACTCCGCGAGGAGGACCGGCTGGTGGCCTTCGCCTACGGGTTCCCCGCCCGCGACGGGTCCGGGGAGTACCACTGGTCCCAGAGCGCGGCCGTCGCGGCCGACGCCCAGGGCCGCGGTCTCGGGCGCCGCCTCAAGCAGGCGCAGGCGGACGTCGTGCGGGCCACGGGAACCCACCGGATGCGGTGGGCCTTCGACCCGGGCAAGGGGCGCAACGCCCACTTCAACCTCGACGTCCTCGGCGCGCGCGGCCGCTGGTACGTCGACGACTTCTACCGCCGGCCCGGGACGGACCGGGTCGTCGTGGAGTGGGACCTCGCGCCCGACGGTGGCGCCCCGGCCGGGCCCACCGAGGTCGTCGCCCGGCTGGAGGTCACGCCGGACGGCCCCCCGCGGGAGGAGTTCCACCGGCTGCTCGACGACGGGTTCGTCGCGGTGACCTGCGCCCGCGCGGACGGCGGCGCGGTCTGGGGCTTCGCCCGGGCGGGGGAGTCGTCGTGAGGATCGTGCGCGCTGCGCTGCACCAGGTCCGGTTGCCGCTGGTCCACGAGTTCCAGACCAGTTCGCACCGCAAGGGTTTCCTGGAACACCTGCTCGTCGAACTCACCGACGCCGACGGTGCCACCGGCTGGGGCGAGGTCGCCTGCCCGAGCGACCCGTTCTACGCCCCGGACACCGTGGAGACGAGTTGGCTCGTCGCGACCCGGTACCTGCTGCCGGCCGTCGTGGGCACGTCGGCCGAGCACCCCTCGCAGGTGGCGGACGCGTACGCCCGTGTCCGGGGGCACCGCTTCGCCGGCGCCGGCGTGGACACGGCCGCCTGGTCGCTGTGGACTGCGCTGCAGGGGGTCCCGTTGGCCCAGGCTCTCGGGGGGACGCGCGCGGAGGTGGTCGCCGGGGTGTCCCTCGGCATCGAACCGACGGTCGATGACCTGCTGGCCCAGGTGCAGTTCCACCACGTCGAGCACGGGTACCCGCGGGTCAAGCTCAAGGTGCAGCCGGGGTGGGACGTCGAACCCGTGCGGGCCGTCCGTGCGGCGTTCGGGGACGCGCTGCTCCTGCACGTCGACGCCAACGGCGCCTACACCGACGACCCCGAGCACCTGCGGGCCCTGCGCCGTCTCGACGAGTTCGGGTTGACGATGCTCGAGCAGCCGTTCGCGCCGCGGGCGTTCACCACGTCCGCGGCGTTCCAGCGGGACGTCGTGACCCCGGTCTGCCTCGACGAGTCGATCGACACCCTCGACGACCTGCGCACGGCCGACGCCCTGGGGGCCGGTCGCGTCCTCAACGTGAAGGTCTCCCGCATGGGCGGTCTGACGACGGCGCGCGCCGCGCACGACCTGGCCGTGGAACTCGGCTGGCCGGCCTGGGTGGGGGGGATGCACGAGTTCGGGGTGGGACGCGCCGCGAACGTCGCGCTGTCGAGCCTGCCGGGTTTCACGCTGCCCTCGGACGTCTCGGCGTCGGAGAAGTACTACGCGCGCGACGTCACGACACCCGTGACGGCGGACCGCGGGGTGGTGCGGGTCGCCGGGGTCCCCGGGCTCGGGGTCGACGTCGACCGGGAGTTCCTCCTCGAGCACCGGGTGCGGACGGCGGAGTTCGCGGGCTGAGCCTGTGCCCGGCTTGACCCGTCCGTCCTCCCGGGAGAACCTGGGGCCAGCGCCGGTCTCCGGTGCCCGGACGAGCCCGCCGTACCCGGTCCGCGACAAGACGGTGGGGGAGGATCACCCCGTGTCCTGGATCGTTCTCGTCGTCTCCGGTGTGCTGGAAGCCGTCTGGGCCACCGCCCTCGGCCGCTCGGAGGGTTTCAGCCGGCCCGTCCCGACCGTGGTGTTCGGGGTCACCGTCGTCCTCAGCATGGTCGGGCTCGCGTTCGCCATGCGGTCCATCCCGACGGGCACCGCCTACGCGGTCTGGGTCGGCATCGGCGCCGCCCTCACCGTCGGCTACGCGATGGCGACGGGTGTCGAAGCCGTCTCCCTCGTGAAGGTGCTGCTGATCCTCGGTCTCGTGGGGTGCGTCGTGGGGCTGAAGCTGGTGCACTGAACTCCGCTGCGCGCGACGTCGACGCGCGGGAGGTCGAGGGGGTGCGCGTGTCGGACTCAGCGGCCCTGGCCGCCACGGGAGGCGCCGGGCTGGTGGTCCTCGGGGTCCTGCTGGTCGCCGTCGCCGCCCTCGTCCGCTCCGGTTCGCTGGAACGGAACTCCCTGCTGGGCCTGCGGACCCCTGCCACGATGGCCACCGACGGCAGTTGGCGCGCCGGGCACGTCGCGGCGGAACCGTTGATGCGGTGGGGTGGCGTGCTCACGCTCCTCCTCGGGGTGGCGCCGGGAGTCGTGGTCTGGGTGCTCGGGAGCGCACGCTCCGACCGGGACCCGGCCCTGGTGCCGTCGATGGTCGGGGGCGCCTACGTCCTCGCTGTCGGGCTGGTCGTCGCCGCCGGGGTCCGCGCCCACCGGGCTGCGCTGCGGCACCTCGTGGAGCACCGCTGACGGGTCAGCGCGGCAGGTGCGCGGCGTAGGCCGCGCGCAGTTCCCGCAGCCGCAGGTTCGTCGCCGTCGCCCACGCGCTCCAGTCGACCGAACCCCCGTCGAGCGCGACCTCGAGCTGCTCGAGGTGCAGGTGCCAGGCGGCCAGCGACATGGGCACCCAGGCGTCCTCACCCTCGAGGTCGTTCGTCAGCCGCAGCCGGGTGCGGGCGCGCAGGGCCCCCGCGTCGAGGGGTTCGAGTTCCCAGCGCAGCAGCCCGTGCTCGGAGTTCGTGTGCTCCAGCAGCCGCGGTGGGTCGAACTCCGTGATCTGCCCGGGCCACCACTCCAGCTCACCCGGCGGACCGGTGAGCCACTCGAGCGAGAACTCACCGCCCGGTCGGAGATCCGCGCGCAGGTCGGCCCACCACAGCCGGGTGAGCGTGCGGTCCGTCAGCGCCGTCCACAGCGTCGCGACGGAGTGCGGGTACTCGCGCGCCAGCCGCAGCGTCGCGCGGTCCCCGCCGTGCAGGACGGCGTCACCGAGGAGTTCCACCCGTCCATCCTCCCCGACGCCCACGGCGCTCAGGCGTGCAGGTCGCGCCGGGGGACGAGGGGCAGCGCGGCGAGCGGGGCCAGGGCGACGAGGGCCACCGCGCCGCCGAACCCCACGAGGGGGACGAGGGCGCCGATGCCGGGGCCCACGGCCGAGGCCGCGAGGAACTGCCCGGTGTTCTGCACGCCGAGGGCGCGGCCGGACCAGTGCGACCCGGCCGCCTCGGCGACGGAGGTGAAGGCGAGGCCGTTGTCCGCCACCGAGACCGTCGTCGCGAGCAGCAGCACGGCCCCCGTGAGGACGGGGAGGTGACCGGCGCCGCTCAGCGCGAGCGCGACGAGGGCGAGCACCCCGGCGACCGCGACCCAGCGCAGGACCCGCACCCGGCTGCCGACCCGGTCGCTGAGGGCCCCGACGGCGATCCGCCCCACGGCGCCGACGAACTGCGCACCACCGACGAGGACACCGGCCACGGTGGCGTTCCACCCCAGACCGACGGTCAGCCAGACCAGCCCGAACGTCGAGAGCGTGAACTGCGGCACGACGAGCAGCAGCGACACGGCGTGCACGCGCCACAGGAACCCGTCGCGGCGGTAGGGGTTCACGGCCTCCCCGGCCGCGGCCCGCGCCGCCGGTCGCGGCGGGTTCCGGACGCCCACCGCGCACGCCACGGCCAGGACGAGGAGCCCGGCGCCCGCCAGCAGGAGCGGCGCCCCGGTGCCGTGGCGGGCGGCCAGCGGGGGCACGACGACCGCGGCGACCGCGACGCCGAGCGGCTGGGAGACCTGCCGCACGCCCATCGCCAGCCCCCGGCGCCGGGCCGGGAACCAGCCGACGACGACCCGCCCGCTCGCGGCGTTCGTGCTCGCCGCCGCGGCCCCGCCGAGACCGAGCAGGACCCCCAGCAGGACGAGGTCGTGCGCGGGTGCGGCGGCGAACGCGGCGCCCGCGGTGAGCGCCAGCCCGCCCGCGATGACCCAGCGCTCGCCGAACCGGTCGGCGAGGGCGCCCCAGGCCACGAGCGTCAGGACCATGCCGAAGGTCGGGGCCGCCGCGAGCGTCCCGGCCCGCGACAGCGACAGGCCGTCGCGCTCGTGCAGGAGCGGGATGAGGTACACCGGCGTGCTCACGAGGAAGGTCCCGGCGGCCTGCGCGGCGACGCCGAGGGCGAGCATCCGCCACGCGGCCCGCGGGACGGCGGCGTCGGTGTAGGTTGGCATGCCAAGTTGGTATACCACTTCGGAGGGTCCTGTGGGTGACGCGTACGACGCCATCCGGCGCGCCGTGCTGACGATGGAGCTCCTCCCGGGGCAGCCGCTCAGCGAACGCGGGCTGGAGTCCCTCGCCGGCGCCTCCCGGACCCCTGTCCGCGCCGCCCTGGTGCAGCTTGCGCACGAGGGCCTCACCGTCCGGGACGGTCGCGGCTGGCGGGTGGCACCCCTCGACCTCGACGAGGTGCGCGCCGTCCTGGAGCACCGGGAGGTCGTCGAGTGCGGGGCCGTCGCCCTCGCCGTCGACCGCGCCACCGCCGCGGAGCTCGACCTCCTGCAGGAGCTCGCGCAGTCACCCGCCGAGGACGCCGAGACCGGGCTGCGCGGGGGCGAGCGGTTCCACGTCGCGCTGGCCGGCCTGTCCCGCAACGTCTTCCTCGCCGACGCCGTCGAGGGCGCCCTGACCCGGCTGTCCCGGACGCGGTGGCTGGAGGTGCGCAGCGGAGCCTCCCGCGAGCAGGCCCGCACGGAGCACCTCGCGATCCTCGCCGCCGTCCGCGACCGCGACGCCGACCGCGCCACCACCCTCGTCCGCGAGCACGCGCGCGGCACCCGCGACCGCCTCCTCGCCCACCTCGAGGCCGACCGCCTCGGCCTGCGCAGCCGCGGGGTCGCCGTCGTCGGGGCGGGGGTGCCGGGCGTCGAGCCGGAGCGGTGACGACGGGACACCCACGGGGACACCGACGGGGACACCCACGGGGACACCCACGTGGAGTGAGCCGTGGGTGTCCCGAGCGCGTCGTCCTGGCGACGCCGGGCGGACACCCACGGGTGTTCCCACGCCCGGCCCGACGCCCGTTCCCATGCCCGGCCCGACGTCGAACCGGCTGTGGGACCGGGTGGGGGACCGGCGGTCAGCTCGTCGACATCGTGCCCGGGATCCGGTCCCGGTCGTCGGTGTGGTCGAGCACCCGCGCGGGAGGGGCTGGCCGTCCGGGCCGGGGTTCACGAAGACGACCCCCTCGATCGTCAGGACGCTCTTCCGCCTCATCGTGGGGCGCACCTCGGCGCACCCTCGGCGCGCATCGTCAGCGACGTCCGGCCGAACCGGGTGGCCCGCAGCCCCCTCTCGACGAGGTCACCCTGGCGGGCGGAGGAGACGACGTCGGTCGCGGAGGTTCGTGACGACCTCGCCGATGCCGAGCCGGAGAGTCGCGTGGAGCGCGGCCTCCTCGTCGATCCAGCGCAGCAGGCCCCCGCCGAAGAGCGTCCCGTCGGCGTGGTGGTCCCCGTGGCCTGGGTCGGTGGGTTCCAGGAACAGGACGGTGGGGGACGGCTCCCTGCGGGGGGGGAGCGCCTCATGCCGCCGCGACCCCGAACCCCGCCGCGAGCCGGACCAGACCGCACCGCCAGCCGTCGAGGACCTCGGGTCCCTCCCCCGTCGCGGCGGGTGCCACGGGTCCGCGGGGGAGGAGCACCGGCGAGGCCGTGCCCACCGGCGCCTCGACGTCCACCGGGGCGGTCACGCCGCCACCGCCGCGTCACGGCGGGCGAGGTCCCGCAGCCGGGGCACCAGGTCTGCCGGGGTCGGCCGTTCCCGCCCGGCGCGCTGCAGCGCCGTCGCGGCGAGCGTGGGGGCCGGGTCGGACAGCACGTGCTGCAGGGCGTCGCGGCAGCGGGCGGTGAGCTCGCTGCCCTCGGGCGACAGGACCGTGGACGCCCCTGTCGTCGCCACCCGCTCCGACAGCACCCGGGTCTCGACCTGGTGCGGCAGCGCGACCTGCGGCACCCCGCAGGCGATCGACGTCATCGTGGACCCGTTGCCGCCTCCGTGGACGACGGCCGCGCAGCCGGCGAGCACGGGCGCCAGGGGAGCGGTGCCGAGGCGCACCGCCGTCGACGGCGCCTCGACGTCGTCGGCGCCGAGGAGGACGGCCTCCCCACCCACGGCCTGCACCGCGTCCACGACCGCGGACAGCACCGGGGTGCCCGACCCCGTCAGAGGGGTCATCGACCGGCCCCAGACCACGCAGACGCGGGGCCGCCGGGGAGCGGGCAGGTCCGGCACCACACCGCCCCCGTCGTACGGCACCGGCCGCACGCGCCACCGTCGTCCGTGCACCGGGGGCTCCAGGGGGGCCGGGCAGGGGTCGAGCACGTCGGTCACGCGGTCGGGGCGCCAGGGGGCGAGCCCGTGCCGGGCGAAGGCGCCGGTCGCGTCCCCCGGGGCCAGTCGCAGCCGCGGGTCGGCCTCGGCGGTCCCCACCGGACCCCAGGAGTGCAGCACGGCCGGGACGCCGAGCACCCCCGCGACGAGAGGACCCTCCAGGCTCATGCGTTCGTGCACCACGAGGTCCGGGCGCCACGTGGTCCCGGTCTCCACCGCGGCCTCGAGCGCCGCCGCCGTGGTGCGCAGCAGGTGCGGCCGCCACGTCGCCCGGAAACCCGCCACGTCGAACTCCGCCGGGTCCACCAGGGTTTCCCCCGACAGCGGGTCCAGCACCGCGCGGCCGGGGACGCCGCGTCCGGCGAGGACCTCCCGCAGGTCCGACAACCGGGCCTGCGCCATGAGGTCGAGGGCCGGGGCGACCGTGGGGGCCGGGGTCAGGCCGGCGGCGCGGATCCCCTCCGCCTGGCCCGGTGGGCACACCACGAGGACCTCCTCCCCGGCGGCCTGCAAGGCCCAGGCCAGGGGCACCAGGGGGTACCAGTGCGTCGGCCAGTCCGACACGGTGAACAGCACGCGCACGGGGACGTCCTCTCTCGCAACGGGTCGTGGGTTCCTGGTTCAGGGGGTGAGGTGGCCAGCCAGCCAGCCGCCGTCGACGACGACCTCGGTGCCGGTGACGTACCCCGACTCGGCCGAGGTCAGGAAGCTCGTGACCGCCGCGACCTCCGCGGGGTCGGCGAAGCGGCGCAGCGGGAGGGTCCGGTGCAACCAGGCGACCTGCATCTCGTGCAGGTCCTCGGTCATGGCCGTCCGCACCACGCCCGGGCAGACGCAGTTCACGCGGATCCCCTCCGGACCCAGTTCCATGGCCGCCACGCGCGTCATGCCGACGACGGCGAACTTCGACGCGCAGTAGGCGGTCAGGTGCTTGACGCCCATGAGCCCGTCGACGGAGGAGGTGTTGACGATGGTCCCCCCGCCCGCGCGGCGCAGCGCCGGCAGCACGGCCTGCATGCCGAGGAAGACGCCCAGCTGGTTGACCTCGACGACGCGCAGGAACTCCTGGGGTTCCACGTCCCCCAGTAGACCGGCACTCACCACCCCGGCGTTGTTGACGAGCGCGTCGAGGTGCCCGAACCGGTCCTCGGCCGCGGTGACGGCCCGCGCCCAGTCCTCGGGGCGCCGGACGTCGAGGTGCACGGCGAGGCCGTCGAGTTCGTCGGCGAGGGCGACGGTGGGTCCGTCCTCGACGTCGGCCAGGACGACGGCCGCCCCCTGGGCGGCGAAGGCGCGCGCGGTGGCGGCGCCCTGCCCGCCGGCCGCGCCGGTGACGAGGGCGACCCGGCCGCTGAGCCGCTCGGGGTCGAGGCGGGGGCGCGCGGGCGCCGGCCGGGGCCCGACCGTCACCGCTGCGTCCGCAACGCGCTCACGACCGACCAGAGGGACCCGGCCGTCGCGAACGTCGCCGCGGACAGGTGCTCGTCGGGGAACCGGACGTCGTAGGCCTCCTCCAGGCGCAGCAGGAGGGCCACGGAGGCCATCGAGTCCAGCCCGCGGTCGCCCAGCCGGGTCCCCGGCACGAGGGGCCCAGCACCCGGGACGACGTCGCGCAGGACGTCCTCGAACCGCCCGTCCCAGGCCGGTGCGGCCGGGGTCTCAGGCGGCGTCACTGCGGTGGGACGGTCCAGCTGCCGCGTCCGGTCGAGCGGGGTCAGGTCGAGCTGCGTCACGGTGGTCTCCTCGGTGGTCTCGGGTCAGCGGGTCGGTGTGCAGGGGTTTCCCGTCGGGTCCGGTGTCCTGCGGGGTGGGTCCCCGCAGTCCGGCGGCCAGGCGCGCCAGGTCCGTCTTCCCGTGCGCGGTGAGGGGGAACTCCTCGACCACGTGGCAGGAGGGCGGAACCTTGGCGGGTTCGAGGCGGGCGGCCAGCCCGGCACGCAGGGAGTCGTCGTCCAGCCGTTCCCCGGGACGGCGCAGGGCGAACACCGCGGCGTCGTGCGTCTCGTCCGGCGGCAGGACGGCGGCCGCGGCGACCCCCGGCACGTCCCGCGCCGCCGCCTCGACCTCCGCGGCGCTCGTCCGCACCCCGTGCCGTTTGAAGACCCCGTCGCGCCGACCGGAGACGTACACGTTCCCGGCGTCGTCGACGTGGCCGAGGTCACCGGTGTGCAGCACGACGCCGACTGTCCCGCAGCGGAAGCGCTGGACGGTGGCCTGCGGACTGCGCCAGTACCCGGCCATGACGTGCGGACCGCGGACCACGATCTCCCCCTGCGTGCCGGGGGGCAGGGGGACGCCGGACTCGTCGACGACCTCGACGACGGTTCCCGGCAGCGCCCGTCCCACCGACCCGACCGGGGACGGGTCGAGCGGGTCGTCGACGCAGATGCGCTTGCACTCGGTCGTGCCGTACATGGGCACCACCGTGGCCCGGGGCAGGACCCGGGACAGTTCCCGCACCAGTGCCGGCGGCAGCGCCTCCCCGGTGCTCGTCACCATCCGGACCGCGTTCGGCTCCCGTGGGTCCCGGCCGGCCAGCCGCACGAGCAGTTGTCCGGCCGAGGGGACGAGCGGCAGGACCGTCGCCCCGGTCCGGTGCACCTCGGCGAGCAACCGCACGGGCGAGGGGTCGGCGAAGGCGAGTTCCGCGGTCGCGTGCACGCTCAGCAGGAGTTGGTAGAGGCCGTAGTCGAAGGAGGCCGGAACCGTGCCGAGCACGACGTCGTCGCCGCGGTAGCGCAGCCGGTGCGCGATGGCCCGGGTGACGAAGAGCACTGCGGCGTGGGGACTCACGACCCCCTTCGGCATCGCGGTGCTGCCGGAGGTGTGGACGAGGAACGCCGGTGCCGGTCCGTCCTCGCGCGACCGCGCACGGGACGCGACCGGGGTGGGCGCGGAGTGCGGGCCCCGGTCCACGTCGTGCACGGGGATCCCGGGGACGAGGTCGCGCACGTGGTCGGCGTCGCCGTCGTGCGCGAGCACCACCCGCGGGGCCGTCGTGCGCAGGACGTGGGCCAGCTGGAACGGTCGGGTCGCGGTGCTGAGGGGGACCACCACGGCACCCCGGCGCAGCACAGCGAAGACGACGGCGGCCAGGTCGCGGCAGTTCCGCATCCGCAGCACGACCCGGTCACCCGCCTCGACACCGTTGCGCCGCAACCACTCCGTCCAGCTCCGGCAGGCGGTGTCCAGGTCGGCGTAGGTCCACGAGCCGTCGGGATCGGAGACCGCCCGCGCGTCCGGCCGGGCGGCGACCGCCGCGGAGAGCAGGTCCTCCACGCGGTCGACGACGCCACCAGGACTCACCACGTCGGGACTCACCACGTCGGGGCTCACCACGTCGGTGCTCACCACGTCGGCACCGCCTCGACCTGCAGCACGACCGCGGTGCAGCTGAAACCCGCGCCCCCGCCGAACAGCATCACGTGGTCGCCCGGGTCGAGTGCGCCGCTGCGCAGCAACCACTCCAGCCCGGCGGCCCAGTCGCCGGTTCCCACGTGGCCCGTCGTGCGGCCGAACTCCCAGGTCGTCACGTCGGCGGGGACACCGAGCAGGTGGTGGTGGTGGTACCCACCGTCGAACAGTCCCGTCGCCCCGACGACGATGCGCCGCAGGTCGCCCAACCGCACCCGGGCGTCGGCCAGCGCGGCGTTGCGGGCGGTGGAGAACACCCGCGCCGTCCGCAGTTCCGCCTGCGTCCGGTCGAGCTCACCGCTCCACCTGCCGCGCTCGCGCAGGTCCGGGGGCGTGTCCTCCCGGCTGCTGCGGGCCAAGGGCGCCTCGCCCCGCGTCACGGCCTCCAGGCTGTTGTCCGCGACCGTGACGCTGGACAGGACGCGGGCGAAACCCCTGCGGCGGGACAGGACGACGGCGGTCCCACCGTCGCCGTAGACGTTCGTGTCGTGCAGGTTCCAGCGGTCCAGTTCCGGGGCGGCGAAGCGGTCGGCGGTCGTGACCACCGCGCTGCCGCCACGGGCCAGCCCGGCCTGCAGGTGGGCACCGGCCAGTTCCCAGGCGAGGAGACCCCCGTTGCACCGCTGCTGGACGTCGAGCGCGGGCACCGTGCGGCCGACCGAGCGGGCGGCGACGTACGACGCGGTCGCCCACACGTCCCGGCCCTGGAACCAGGTGCTCGCGTGCAGCAGCACCGCGGTGTCCCGTTCGTCGGTCCCGGCCTGCGCCAGCGCGGACTGCGCGGCGCGGACCGCCATGTCGGGCGGGGCGACGTCCTCGGCGACGCACACCGCGTCGTACCCGCGGGCGACGGCGCGCTCGGCGGTGAGGTGGCCCGCGGCGACGGCCTCGGCCACCGGCACGCGCGGACCCAGCCAGCTGCCGAGACCGGCCAGGTGCAGGTTCGTCCACTTCACGCGAGGGGCTCCTTCGGTGGCGGGGCGGGGGTTGCGACGGTGCTCCGGTGCGCTGCAGGCGCGCTGGAGCGGCGCTCGGCCCAGCGGACCTGGTCCCACAGGTCGCGCAGCGACTCCTCGCGGTGCCGCCGCGGCGCCCAGCCCAGGTGCGTCCGCGCTGCGGCCCAGGTCGACCGGACGGGGACGTCCGCGTCCCCGGGCGGGTCGACGCGCTGCACGACCGCGGGCGCACCGCTGAGGAGGACGAGTTCACCGACGACGTCGGCCAGGGCGACGGACTCGCCCCGGGCGAGCGTGAGGTCGGGGGGCGGGCCGGCCGTGGACCACCGGGTCGTCGCCGCGGTCGCGACGGCGGTGGCGACGTCGCGGACGTCGACGAAGTCGCGTGCGGCCGGTGGCCGCGTCACGCGCAGCGTGGCGGGCGCACCGGTCCGCGCGGCCTCGCGCAGCTGCGCGGCCACGGCGCCGAGCAGGCTCGCCCGCGGCTGGCCGGGGCCGACCGCGTTGGACAGGCGCAGGACGACGGCGTCGAGGCGCCCGGCGCGGGCCGCCCCCAGGACGGCGCCGCTGCCCGCGGCCTTGCTGCGGCCGTAGGCGCCGGGGGAGGGGGCCACCTCGTGCACCGACCCGAGCTGGACCAGGCGCGGGGGTTCGGGCAACCCGGCCAGCAGGTCGACGAGGCCGTCGACGAGGTCGACGTTGACCCGGCGCAGGTCGTCGGCGGTGACGTCCCACACCGCCCCGGTCGCGTTGACGACGGCCGTCGGACGGAGGTCGAGCAGCACCGCGCGGGCGGCCTCCGGACGGTCCAGGACGTCGATCCGGACGCCGAGGTCGGGGCCCGTCGGAGCGCGGCGGGAGGCGTTCCAGACGTGGTGCCCCGCCAGGACGAGGGCGTCGGCCACGTGCCGCCCGACGAAGCCCCGGGCGCCGAGCACCACAACGCGGCCGGGGTTCACGCGGGCACCCGCGAGCCGGTGGCGATCTCCTCGAGCCGCGGGACGACGTCGGCGGGCGCGGGCCGGTCCAGGGCCTGCCGCCGGAGCCGTCGTGCGGCCCGGGTGTGGGCCGGGTCGTGCAGGAGCCGGGTCAGCGCGTCGACGAGGTCGGGGACGTCGACCCCGCCGGGCAGGTCCGGGCGCGTGCGCACGTGCCGCCCGGCGCCCGTGGCGGCCAGGCGTCGTCCGTCCGCGTCCTCCTCGGCGCCCGACGTGACCGCCAGCTGGGGCACACCCGCGACGACCGACGTCATGGTGACGCCCGCACCCCCGTGGTGGACGACGGCGGCGCAGTGCGGCAGGACGTCGGCCAGCGGACGCCGGCCGGCCGCGTGCACCCACGGCGGGAGGGGACCGGGGAGCACGTCCCCGGGATCGCCCAGCAGCAGCACCCGGGCCCCGGGCACCCGGCCGGCCGCCTCGACCACCCGCGCGACCGGGTGCGCGCGCGTCCCGTGGCTGCGGCGCACCGAGTCGCTCCACACCACGCAGACCCAGCGGCCCTCGCCGTCGGCGGGCAGGGGCTCCGGCTCAGCGCCCGGGCCGGCGGTCCAGCACGGTTCGTACCGCACCGCCGTCCGGTGCGCGCGCGTCGGCGGGGCCAGGTCGGCCGGGCACGGGTCGAGGACGTGCTCGACGAGGTCGGGGTGCAGGGGAGGCAGCCCGTGGCGGGCGAAGACGCCGGTGTGGTCCACCGGCAGCGGGGTCAGCCGCGGGTCGGTCTCCGCGGTGCCCACCGGCCCCCACAACCAGGCCACGTGCGGGACGCTGCGGTACCGGCCCACGAGGATCCCGTCGAGGCTCAGCCGGTCGTGCAGCACGAGGTCCGGGTCCGTCCGCGCGGCCAGGTCCAGGACGGCCTGCGCCCCGCGCGCGGTCTCGCGGACGATGTGCAACCGGCCGCGGCGCACGACGTCCCGCAGGTCCTCCGGTCCCGTCGACGGCGGCAGCGGGCACCCGTCGAGGGGGTCGAGGAGCTCCCGGTCGCCGCCGTCCCCCCGGGCTGCGGCCGTCACGACGGCGAGCCGGGCGAGGAACATCATGTCCAGGTCCCCGAGCACGCCCGCGACGGGCAGACCGGTGGCCCTCAGCGCGCTCTCCTGGGACGCCGCGCACGCGACGATGACGTCGTGGCCGGCGTCGCGCAGGGCGCGCAGGAGGGGGACACCGGGCAGCCAGTGGGCCGGCCAGTCCGACACCGTCACGAGGCAGCGCACGTCGCCCCCACCTCGAACCCGACCTCGAACCCGCCCTCGAACCCGCCGTCGAACCCCGCGTCGGGCCTCGCGTCGGGTCCCCCTGCGCCGCGGCGCGCGGCGACGACCTGCTCGAGCCGGCGGACCACGTCCGCGGGCGCCGGGCGCGCGGCGTTCGCGGCCCGCAGGCGGCGCGCGGCGGCCCCGAACGAGGGGTCGTCGAGGAGGCGGGCCACGGCGGCCCGGACGGTCGCGGCGGTCTCGTGCGCCGGGAGCTGCAGCCCGGCCCCCAGCTCCGCCAGCCGGCGGCCGTTCGCCGCCTGCTCGGGGGCGAGGGTCAGCGCGAGCTGCGGCACGCCCGCCACCAGCGAGGTCATCACGCACCCGGCGCCGCCGTGGTGGACGACGGCGTCGCACCCCGCGAGCGCCGCGCCGAGGGGGTGGTCCTGGACGACGTGCAGCGCGCTCCCCGCGGCCCGCAGCGCCCTCGGCAGCCGGCCGAGCCTTTCGACGTCGGCGGCGGAGGCGGTGAGGACCACCTCGACGGGCAGGTCGGCCAGGGCCCGCAGGACGTCGGGCAGGACGAAGGAGCGGGGTCCGGACATGACGGTCGGGGAGGTGCCCCAGACGACGCACACCCGCGGCAGCCCGCCGGGGGCCGGCAGGTCCCCCGCGGGGGCGCGGCCCCCGGCCCACGGGACGTAGCGCACCGCGAGCGCGCCCTCGGCGGGACGCGGCGCGCAGTCCAGCACCAGGTCGAGGAGGTGGGGACCCAGCGGGCCCAGCCCGTGCCGCGGGAAGGCGCGGGCGGGGTCGGGGGGCAGCAGCCGCAGGTCGACGTCGTCCTCGGCGGGACCCACGGGCCCCCACGTGTGGACGGCGTGCGGGACCCCGAGCACCCGGGCCGCGAGCAGTCCCTCGAGACCCATCGGGTCCGAGACGACGAGGTCCGGCCGCCAGGTGCGGGCGAACGCGACCGTGCGGTCGTGGCTGTCCACGACGTCCCGCGCGATGCGCGGCCGTTCCTCGCGCATCCACGCGGCCTCGTCGAAGTCGTCGGGGGAGTCGAGCTCGGCGCCGGTCACCGGGTGCAGCAGGGGCCAGGGGCAGTCACGGCGGCCCGCGCGCGCCTGCCACAGGTAGGCCAACCGCGTCTGCAGGACCATGTCCAGACCGCGCAGGAGGGGTGCCGCGACCAGGCCGGCGCGGCCGACCGCTTCCTGCTGGTCGGGTCGGCAGACCACGCGCACCTCGTGCCCGGCCGCGCCCAGACCCCAGCCGAGCGGGACGAGCGGGGCCCAGTGACCCGTCCATCCGGACACGACGAACAACGCGCGCACGTTCCGACCTCCGTCCCCCGGCGGGTGCCGGCGTCGTCCCGACCCTCGGGGTCGCCCCTCGCGGCCGCCGGGGGTGCAGGTCGACCCGACCTGGTCCAGTTCGGCTCCACCCGCGGCCCGCACGGTCGCCCGCATGACGCGTGGAGCAGCGGGTTCGGGTGGATCGGGTGGCGGGGCGCGGACCGGCGCCCCCGGTGCGGGGGAGGTGCAGGACCAGGAGCCCGAGGACCTCGCCGTCCACGCCCGCGGCCTGCGCAAGGCGTACCGGGTCCGCGGCACCGAGGTCCCGGCCGTCGACGGTCTGGACCTGCAGGTGCGGCGGGGGGAGTTCTTCGGCGTGCTGGGGCCCAACGGGTCCGGCAAGTCGACGACGGTCGGGATGCTCACGACCCGCACCACCCCGACCGGGGGGACGGCGACCGTCGCCGGTCACGACGTCCGGCGCGACCCCGTGCGGGTGCGGCGCAGCATCGGTGTCGTGACGCAGGCCAACACCCTGGACCGCGCGGTCACCCTGGCGCAGAACCTGGAACTGCGGTGCCGCGTGTTCGGGCTGGACCGGCGCTCGGCCCGCCGCCGCAGCGCGGACCTGCTGGCGCAGTTCGGCCTCGCCGACGTCGCGGACCGCCTGGACGACCACGTCTCCGGAGGTCAGTCGAAGCGGGCGATGATCGCGCGCGCCGTCGTCCACCGCCCCGACGTCCTGTTCCTCGACGAACCCACGGCGGCGGTCGACCCGCAGTCCCGCCGCGACCTGTGGGACCTCCTGCGGGCCCTGCACCGCGATGGTCAGACCGTGCTGCTCACCACCCACCACCTCGAGGAGGCCGAGGCGTTGTGCGACCGCGTCGCGGTCCTCGACCACGGCCGGGTCCTCGCCTGCGACACCGTCGCCGGGATCAAGCGCCGCTCCGGCGCGGACCACGTCGTCGAGGTCGGGCTCGCAGGAACTCCCGACACCGCGTTGGTGCAGGAGGGTCTGCGCCGGATCCCCGGGGTGCGTGCCGTGGAGGTCGACCTGCGGTCCGTCCGCGTGCACGCCGTCCCGCGCGGCGCGGCCGGGGTGGGTGAGGCCGGGGCGGGTGAGGACGGGGTGGGCGAGGACTTGGTGGGCGACGTCCTGCAGGCGCTCGCCGTCACCGGGCCGGGCATCCGCACGGTCACCAGCACCCCACCCAGCCTCGAGAACGCGTTCCTCAACCTCACCGGACGGAGCTACAGCGCATGACGGTCCTCGACACCCCCGACTCCCGGAACTCCGCGCCCACCCGGACGAACGCCGTCCCGGTCGTGCTGCCCGAACGGCCCGCCGGGCGGCACGCCGGCTGGGCGGTCCTGACGACGATGCTCGGCCGGGACGCGTGGGTGCTGCGCGGACAGCTCGGGCCGCTGGCGTTGCGGGCGGTCCTTCAACCGCTGGCCTTCACGTTCGGCTTCGCCTACGTCCTGCCCTCGATCGGTTGGGGGGCGGCGGGTCACGGGACGGGCGGGTCGTACTCCACCGTCCTGGTGCCCGGTCTGGTGGCCATCACCATCGCGGTGCAGGGGATCTCGGCGGTGCTGAGCCCGCTGCTCATGGAGATGACGTACACGCAGCAGATCGAGGACCGGGCCCTGGTCCCGGCTCCGCTGTGGGTCCTGGGGGTGCAGAAGATCCTCTCGGGTGCGGTGCAGGCCCTGGTCTGCGGTCTCGTCGTCTTCCCCGTCGTGCTGCTCGTCCACGCCCCCGGGAACCGGCCCCACGTGCACGTCGCGGACTGGCCCCTGCTCGTCGTGGTCCTCGTGCTCGCCAGCCTCGTCGCCGGCTGCCTCGGGTTGTTGCTGGGCACCGTGTTCGAGGCCGTGAAGGTGCAGTACCTCTTCGCCGCCGTCGTCACGCCGCTGACGATGCTCGGGTGCGTCTACTTCCCCTGGTCGAGCCTGTCGGTCGTGCCGTGGCTGCAGTGGCTGACGTTGCTGAACCCCGTCGTCTACATGGGGGAGGGGTTGCGCGCCGCGCTGACCCCGCAGGTTCCGCACCTGCCGGTCCCCGTCGTGCTGGCCGTGCAGGTCGGCCTCGTCGCGGTCCTGGGGTTCGCCGCGTGCCGCAGCTTCGTGCGGCGGATCAGCCGGTAGTCCGCGGTCCGCTCCCTCAGGAGTCCCCGTTGGCGGTGGACTCGATCCCATCGACGGCGGCGCCGCACCGCGGAAGTGGTGCGTTGCAGGCCGTTCGATGCTCACGAGTGGGGTGGAACGTACCGCTCCAGCGCGGATCGACCGCGCCGGCCAGTTCGGAGGGACTGGCACTGGTCCACACCACTGCGCGGTGTGAGGCGGGTTGGTGCGGTCACGCAGCGAGCCCTCCCTGGCGGGAGGTCGTGGGTGCGTGCGCCGTCGACGACCACCTGCTGGGTCTGGGTGGCTCACGGGTTCCGCAACTCCGCGAACCACCTCGATCGCCTCGTGCCGGCCGCGGACGGGACTCGCCCCTGGCGACGACGTCGGCGTGGGTCGGGGTGAACGTGGTCCCCTGTTCGACCGGTTGCCGCGCAGCCGGACCGGGCACAGGTCAGCATGTGCGGGTGAGTGGCGACGAAGGCCGGGACGGCCGGACGACGACGGCGGTGGCGACCGTCGCCACGGCCCTGGTGACGGCCGTCTGCGGCCTGGGGGTGGGGTGGGTCGTCGCCGCCCTGTTCGGGGCGCCGCCGGCGGACCGTTGGGGCCGTGCGGTGGGTGTGGCCACGACGATGACGCTCATCGCCCTGACGACCCCGTGGGTCCGCCGCCGGCGGTCCCGCTGGGAGACGAACCGCGGCCGGGTCCGGACGGGCCTGCGTGTCGTCGAGGGCACGGTGCCGGGGCTGGGGACCGGGTGGACGCTGGGGACGGCGAGCGTGGTGAGCGGCCGCCTCGACTTCGTCCCCGGTCGCGTCCCGTTCCGGCGACGGTCCCGGGCGACCGTCACCCTCGCCGTGGCCGGTCATTCCCGACCGCGCGACTCCACGTTCCGGGAGTCGCTGCGCGCCGGGACCGATGCCCGTGTCGTCGAGGTGGTCACCGTCTCCGGCGCACGGGTCGAGGTGGCGGCGGTGCTCCCCGAGTCGCTGGGTCCAGCACTGGCGGCGCTCGACGCGTGACCGTCTTCGGCTGGCGCGCACCGCGCCAGGGCCGTGGCCAGCAGGTCGGTGAACTCGTCCTGGTCCCCGGCCCAGTCCTCGGCCAGGTGCTGCAGCGCGGGACGGAGTTCGGGAGCGGCCAGCGCGGCGGCGGCCTCGAGGTCGGTCCGGGACACGTCGTCGCCGTCCTCGAGGCGCGATCGCAGGACCGGCAGGGCACGCACGTCGCCGGCGCCGGCCAGGGCGAGCAGGGCTTCGCCGCGGGTGTCGTCGTCGATGTCGTCGTCGGTGTCGTCGTCGGTGTCGGCGAGCAGGTCGGCCAGCGCGTCGAGGGCCGGCCCCGACCGGACCTGCAGCTGTCCCAACCCGAAGGCGGCCCAGTCCCGCACACGGGGTTCGGGATCGCGGGTCAGGGGGACCAGGACGTCGACGACGCGGTCCCGCAGGTCCCCGAAGGCCTCGACGCCCCCGGGCAGGGCCTGCGCCAGGGCGAGACGGACCCCCGGGTCGGGGTGGTCGGGGGCGACGTGGTCGAGCAGGGCGGTGGTCGCCGAGGGGTGCCAGGCGTGTCCCAGGGCCTCGACCGCGACCTGCACCACGCGCGGGTCGCCGGTGGCGGTGAGGACGTCGACCAGCCGGGGGACGGTGGCCGCGACGCGGTCGGGGTGTCCGTTGACGTGGTCGCCGAGGCGCTGCGCCCGCTCGAGGAGGTGGTCGGTCGGCTCGGCGGCGGGCACGACGTGAGCGTTGCAGAGGCGCGGCGCCGGCGACACCGGGACCGGGGGGTCTGTCAGACGCCGCGGGTGGCCGGCACCGGGGCGGTGAGGTCGTCGCGGGTGACCCTGCGCTCGGCGACGAGCCACCGGTCCCCGCTCAGCACGAGGACGTCCTCGCACACGCACGACATCCGCAGGGTCGTCGTCCCGCCGTGCGGGGTGGACAGGATCTGGGCGTAGCAGCGGACGTCGAGCACCTGCGCCCCCGGCCGGGCGGTGACCGCCACCATGCCGTGCCAGTGGCGGCGCTGGACGCCTTCGGCGCGCAACCGCGCCTGTTCGAGGGCGACCCCCTCGGCCAGGGCCGCCCGGCCGCGGACCGGTTCGGGCAGCACCTGCGGGTGGAAGGAACCGTCCGGGGTGAACGTCTCGGACCAGCCGACGGCGTCGCCGGCGTCGAGCAGGTGGAAGTGGTGGGCGTAGAACTGCTCGACCTCGGCGTGCAGCTGCGCCGCGAGGGCGCGTTCGGAACCGACCTGCGTCGGGGGAAGGGTGAGGGTGGACACGTCTCTCCTCGGGTTCTCGGGGGTTTCGGGGGTTTCGGGGACCGGTGGGGCTCAGTCGTCGAGGAGGGCGACGGCGCGGGCCCAGCCGGCCCCCGCACCGGCGATGCGGACGGGGAAGCAGGACAGCACGAACCCCTTGTCCGGCAGCTCGTCCAGGTTCGCCAGCCGTTCGATCTGGCAGTACTCGCGGTCACGACCGGCGAAGTGCGCGGGCCACAGGACACTGCGGTCACCGGTCTCGGCGAACCGGCGCAGCATGTGCCCGAAGGGGGCGTCGAGGCTGAACGCGTCGGTGCCGATGACGGTGATGCCCGCGTCCAGGAGCAGGCCGACCGCGGAGGCGTCCAGGCCGACGAAGTCGGTGAAGTACTCCATCGTGCCGGCCCGTCGCCACGCACCCGTGTTGAGCAGGGCGATCTGGCCGGGTTCGGGGGTGTGGTCGATGCGCTTGAGGGCGCGTTCGACGACGAACGCGTCGACGCTGCCGGTCGGTTCGGCCGTCAGGTCGAGCACGAACGCCTGCTGGTGGAACCACTCCAGCGGCATCTCGTCGATGTCCCGCGGCCGGCCCGAGCCGTAGCCGGCGCGCGTGCCGTAGTGGGACGGCGCGTCGACGTGGGTGCCGGTGTGGGTGTTGAGCGTCATGTTGTCGATGGAGAGGAGTTCACCGTCCGGAAGGTCGGCCGGGTCGAACTGCAGCCCGAACTCCCGGGCCATCTCCTCGGCCATGTGGGCCGCGCCCTGGGCGGGGGTGACGACCTCGTGCGTCACGGGTTCGGGTTCCCACTGCGAGGCGTCGATGGGGGTGGACAGGTCGATGAAGCGCACGGTTCCTCCGTCGGGTCGTGGTTCCCCGGGGAGTTCCCCCGGGGAGGGTGGTCAGGCGGGTTGCGGGACGGCGCCCGTCCCGAACAGGTCGGCGCGCACGACCACGGGACGCGACCCGTGGGCGACGCGGTGGGTGAGGCGCGGTCCGAGCGGGCCGCCGACGACGGCCCGGGCGACCACCGGCCGCAGCACGCGCGCGAGGCGCCGCCGGCCGAACAGCATCCGGCTCTGCGCCACCTGGAAGCGGAAGGCGGCCTCGACGGCCGGTCGCCGTTCCCGTTCGTACCCCGCCAGCGCGGAGCGGTCGCAACGGCCCGACCCCAGGGCGGCGTGCAGGACGGGGTGCAGGACGGCCGCGTCCTGGAGCGCGAGGTTGATCCCCTGCGCGCCCAGCGGACTGTGGGTGTGGGCGCTGTCGCCGACGAGCACGAGACCGTCGTCGACCCAGCGGTCGGCGCGGGCGCCGAACACGTCCAGGAGGGTGAGGTCCTGCAGCGACCGGACCCGGCCCGCGACGACGTCGGCCAGTTCGGGCAGGGCCTGGCCGACGAGGTCCCGCACGTGCTCCACCCCCTGCCGGGCGAGGTCGCGGTAGCTGCCGTGCGGCAGCGACCAGCCCACCTGGAGTTCCCCGGGGTGCACGTCGTAGGTGATGACGGCGCCCCCGGCCCCGCGGTGGATGCGGGCGGTCCCGGTCGGCCCGTCCGGCCAGGGCACGCGGAACCACAGCACGTCGCTGTCGAAGACGTGCTGGCGCGGTGCGTCGATCCCGGCGAGGGCGCGGACCTTGGAGAACCGCCCGTCGGCGCCGACGACGACCCGCGCCTCGACCTCGACCGCCCCGCCCGCACCGGTGGCCCGGACCCCGCGCACGGGGCCGTCCGGGGTGTCGCGCAGGAGCGAGCGGACGCTGTGACCGCCGACGAGGTCGAACCCCGGCAGTTCCCGGCAGTGCGCCAGGAGTTCGGCCAGGACGTGCGGCTGCGGGATGCTCAGGAGGTGGTCGTGGGGGCCGCCCGTGCGCCGGTAGTCGACGTCGAGCAGCACCCCGCGGTCTCCCGTGACGCAGAACCTGCCCAGTTCCCGGCACCCCCGGTCCCGGGCGCCGGCGAGGGCGCCGAGGCGGTCCAGGACGAGGGCGCCACCGGGTTGCAGGACGTCGCCGCGGAACTCCCGGTGCAGGTCGCCGGCCCGTTCGACGACGGTCACCCCGATCCCGGACCGCAGCAGCAGCAGCGCCGTCGCGAGCCCCGCGGGCCCGGCGCCGACGACGCAGACGTCCGTGCGCAGGCCGCGGGTGGTCCCGCTCACGGCCGCGCACCCGCGAACACGACGGTCGTGTCCGCGTCGGTGTCGGTACCGGTGGTGGTGGTCCGGCGCGGGACGAGCGCGGCCTCGACGGCCGCGACGGTCAGGTACGAGCCGCGGGCCGCGACGTACCCGTCGGGACGCACGAGCAGCCACGCCCCGGGGAGGAGGCCGAGGTCGGTCCGCAGCGCCTGGTCGGGGTCGGGCAGCACGCCGAGACCGGGCAGGTCGCCCGCCGGGGAGGTGGGCCCGTCGGTGAGGAGGCGGACGTCGACGCGGGGTCCCCGGCGGCGCGTGAGGTCGGCGGCCGCGGCCGCGACCTCCGCACCCGCGGGGTGCACGAGCAGGCTCCACCGCGTGCCGCGCACCAGGGCGACGAGGTGGCGCCACCCGGGCCGGCTGGCGCGTCCGGGGTCGACGGCGACGACCCGCGTCCCCGGTCGCGGCCCCGGCAGGTGGGGGGCGCACGGCCGGGTCAGGGCGCTGTCGGGGTAGGCGACGCCCAGCCCCGAGACCCGGCCGAGCGCCGCCCGCTGGACCCGGGTCCGCACCGCGGGCATCCGCCGGACGACGCCGGCCAGCAGCGGCAGGGCCCGGGCGGCGAGGGCGGAGCGGACCGTCACGAGGACGGTGGTGCGGTGCGTGGAGTCCAGCAGTCGCCGTCCGACGGGGAGGCGCTCGGTGGCGAAGGTGTCGAGCAGGTCGGGCCCGGCCAGCCCCCGGTGCACCTCGGCGATCTTCCACGCGAGGTTGAAGGCCTCCTGGATCCCGGTGTTCATGCCCTGGCCGGAGGCCGGGGAGTGCACGTGTGCCGCGTCCCCGACGAGGAACACCCGGCCGCGGCGGACGTCGGCGACCATGCGCTGCTGCGCGGTGAAGACCGAGACCCACTCCGGGCGCTCGACGTGCACGTCGTGGCCGGTGCCGGCCGACAGCTTGGCGGCGAAGCGTCGGGCCACCTCCTCCGGGTCGTCGCCGTGGTCGACGTCGACGGTGTCGAGCAGTCGCCAGCGGTCGCGACCGGGCAGCGGCGCCATCATCAGCGTCTGCCCGCACGCCCGCACGAGGTGGATGCTGTCCGGGGACAGCTCGGTCCGGACCCGGGCGTCGGCGAGCAGCCACGTCTGGGCGGTGGTGCCGGTCAGGCCGAACCCCAGGACCTTGCGCACCGTGCTGTGGCCGCCGTCGGCCCCCACGACCCACGCCGGGACGACGAGTTCCACCTCGTCGTCCACCTCACCCGTGGTGTGCCGCAACCGGACCGGGACCCCGGGACCGTCCTCGACGGGGTCGAGGTCGACCAGGCGGACGCCCCACTCCACCGTCACGCCCCGGTCCGCGAGCGCCGCCCGGAGCACGGCCTCGGTGGCCACCTGCTCGATCGTCACGGTGAAGGGGAAGCGCGTGGGGGAGCCGCCGTAGTCGGCGTCGAGGCGGGCGAGGACGGCGCCGTCGGCGACGATCGTGAACGCCGTGATGTGGCGCGACCGGGCCAGGACCTCCTCGACGACGCCCAGCTGGTCGAAGGTCTCCAGCGTCCGCGGGTGCACGGCGATCGCGCGGCTCGTGCTCGCGGGCCCGGCCGCGGCGTCGACGACGCGCACCCGCAGGCCGCGCCGGACGAGGTCGAGGGCGGCCGTCAGCCCGACCGGACCGGCGCCGACGACCAGGACGTCGGGACCGGGCTGCCGAGGGGTCGGCGCGGGGCTCGGCGTGGGGGTCGGCGTGGGGGTCGGTGCGGGGGGCGTGCGGGTCCCCGCGTCCAGGACGGTCACGCGACGGCCTCCTCACCGGGGTGGCCCTGCCCGACCAGCTCGTAGACGTCGGGGGTGGGCTTGTCGACGACGCTGACCATCTCGACCACGCGGGAGCGGAAGCCCTCGCTGCGCACGGCGGCGAGGTGGCTGTCCGCGTCGTACCACTCGGCGATCTCCAGGTAGACGTCGGGCCGGTGCAGCGAGCGCAGCATCCGGTGCCCGAGGTAGCCCGGCTGGCGCCGCATGTAGGCCGAGAGGCCGTCGCTGATGCGGTGGAACTCCTCCAGGTCGCCGGTGACGTGCAGTTCGTTGACGAAGGTAGCGGACACGGAAACTCCTCGGTGTGGGGGTGGGGTGGGTTCAGGGGGTCAGAGCGCCGCGGCGGAGCTTGCCGCCGGCGGTGCGGGGCAGGCGGTCCACCCAGCGCAGGGAGGCCAGCCGGTGGGTGGGCGGCAGGTCGCGGTCGACCCGGGCGCGCAGCCCGTCGTCCGGTTCGCTGCCGTGCGCGGCGACGACGAGGGCGCAGGCCCGCGCGCCCTCGGCGTCGGGCAGCGCGCCGAACACGACGGCGTCGGCGATCCCGTCCTCGCGGCGCAGCACGGCCTCGACCTCACCGGGGGCGACGACGGTGCCCGCGCGGACGAAGACGTCCGCCACGCGGTCCAGCAGGTGCAGGCGACCGTCGACGTCGAGGTGCCCGACGTCCCCGGTGACGAGCCAGCCGTCGGCCGTGAAGGGTTGCGGCAGCGAGGGATCGGTGTACCCGGTCATCAGCTGGGGTCCGTGGACCTCCACCTCGCCGCGGCCGCCCGGCCCCAGCGGGGTCCGCGTCCGCAGGTCCACCACGCGCACCTGCGTCCCGGGCAGCGGCAGGCCCACCGATCCGGGCCGGGGGTCGGCGACGGGGTCCAGCGTCACCAGCGGGGAGGCCTCCGCGAGGCCGTAGCCCTGGACGACGGGAACCCCCCAGCGCGCGCTCAACCGCCGGGCGGTGCGGGCGGGCAGGGCGGACCCGCCGCACAGGACGGCGCGCACCGTCGCGGGGCGCACGTCCGCCAGGTCCGGGTCGTCCGCGAGCTGGGTGAGCCGGAACGGGATGCCGAACCAGTGCGTGGCGCGGTACCGGTCGGCCGCCGCGACGGCCGCCCGCACGTCCGGGCCGGGTGCCATGACCTGGGTCGCCCCGGCCCACAACGCCGAGCCCAGGTGCATGACGTGGAACACGGGCAACTGGTTGAGCGTCACGCTCGTCGCGTCGAGGCCTTGCGCCGCAGCGGTCTGGGCGGCGTTGGCGACGAGGGCGGCGTGGCTGAGCCGCACCGTCTTGGGCGGGCCGGTGGTGCCCGACGTCACGTGCACCACGGCGGTCGCCGTCAGGTCCCTCGTCAGGTCCCCCGTCGGGGGGACCGGGGCGGGGGCGGCCGCTGCGCGGTCGGCGAACTGCGAGAACGTCACGACGGTCGCGGCGGGGGAGGGCCCCTGCGCCTCCCGCAGGGGGTCCGCCAGCTCGTCCGGGACGACGGCGAGCCGCGCGCCCGCCGCCCGCAGCACCCCGACGAGGGCCGGCGGCGGCAGCAGCGGGTTGAGGGTCACGACGGTCCCCCCGGCGCGGACGACGCCGTGGTGCACGGCGGCGAAGGGGGCGCCGGGGACCGTCGCCACCGCGACGACGGACCCGGCCGGGACGCTCGCAGCGGTGGCGGCGGCCGCCCTGTCGACCGCGGCGTCGAGCGCCGCGAAGGTCGTGACGGCCCCGGTGCGGGCGTCGACGAGCGCGGCCCGGGAGGGCCAGCGACCGGCGGCCCGGCGCACGAGGTCGTCGAGGCGCAGCAGCGGCGGGCTCCACGCGGGACGGTCGGACACGGTTGCGACGCAACCGGTCTCAGGCACCGACGACCTGCCCCAGCGGGCGGGGCACCCGGCGGCGCGCGCGGTCCGCGGCGAGGTCCTCGGCGTACCGGCGGGCGAACTGCAGGTTCGCGACGCTGTTCGCGCTCAAGGAGCGGCGCAGGTAGGTCCGGGCGTCCTCGACGGTCGCGCCGGGGGCGAGGAGGTGGAGGTTCTCGCGGCGGATCGTCGCGGTGTGGCGCGCGCTCGCGAGGACCCCCTCGGGGGTGGTGACGAACCGCCAGTGGCCGGTGTGCGCCGACAGCAGGGGCGCCAGGGTCGTCTGCTTGTAGACGATGAGGTCGGTCGGCAGGCAGACCCGCACGGAGTCGGTCGAGTGGGCGCGACCGTCGGGGGTGAGCGTGCCCATGGTGAAGAACTGCACGCCGGGCACGTCCTCGACGAGGTCGAGGCTCGTGACGTGCGGGAACCGGGACGGCCAGCGGTCGGCCCGGTAGAGGACCTCCCAGACGTCCTCGACGTCCCCGGCGACGGCGACGGTGTCCTCGAAGGAGACGGTGAGCTCGGCGAGGTCGTCGTGGCGTTCGGCCGCGCGGGCCAGCTCCTCCAGCTGGGTGCGGGCGTGCGTCCGCAGGCGCCCGACCGCGAGCTCGAAGGCGGAGCGGTCGCCCCAGCCGGCGGGGTCGACGTGGTGCTCGACGGTGAGGACGCTGCGGTCCGGTCCGTCCTCGCGCACCGACCAGCGGCCACCGGGCCGGGCCGGGCCTCCGGGGCAGGTGGTGCGGAAGTCGACGGTGCGCGCGACGGGGTCCACCCGGCGGGCCGACGTCCAGGCCCGCACGGTGCCGGGCCCGCCGAGGGACCACACCTGGACCGTGTCCGTGGTGACCGGCGACCCCGGCCGGGTGGCGTCGGGGTGGACGTCGACGTGCACGACGCCGGTGGTCAGCTGCGGCCACGCGGCGACGTCCGCGACGACCGCGTGGACCACGTCGGCGGGGGCGTCGACGACGGTGCTGCAGGAGGTCGACAACGGTTCGGTGGTGGTCACGGGGGACTCCTCTCGACGGCACGGGCACGGTGCGGAGCGCCGTGTCGGCAGCCTCCGCACCGGGCCTGGAGGACGGCTGGTCCGGACCGGCACGAGCCGCGCGGACTCGGCTGGCACCGTGACCGGACCCCTGGCCCCTCCCGCCGACCCCGACCCCGACACCGACACCGACCTCGCCACCGACCCCCGGGTGCACGCCCCGCACCGGCTGGGCGACCTCGTCGTCGCCCCCGTCGGGTGGGGGACCCTGCCGCTCACCGGCGGGTACGGCGCAGCCCCGGGGGGTCGCACCGACGAGCTCGTGGGCCGGCTCCTGGACGTCGTGCTCGCCGGTGGCCAGGCGCCCCCGCTGGTCGACACGGCCGACTTCTACGGGGCGGGCGCCGTCGAGGAGCAGCTCGGCCGCACCCTCGGTCACCGCCGCGACGACGTCGTCCTGGCCGGCCGGGGCGGTGCCGTGGTCGACGGGCCGGGACGGCCGCGCCGGATCGACGGCTCCCCGGCCCACCTGCGCCGGGCGTGCGAGGCGTCGTTGCGCCGGCTGCGCACCGACCACCTCGACCTCTACAGCCTCGCCAGGGTCGACCCGCGGGTTCCCCTGGAGGAGAGCGTCGGTGCGTTGCACGACCTCGTGCGGGCCGGCCTGGTCCGCCACGTCGGGCTGTCGGAGGTGACCGGGGAGGAGCTGCGACGCGCCTGCGCCGTGGGCCCCGTCGCCGCGGTGGCCAGCGAGTGGTCGCTCGTGAGCCGCGACGTGGAGGCCGACGTCGTGCCCGTGGCCCGCGCGCTCGGCGTCGTAATCGTGGCCTGCAGCCCGCTCGCGCGCGGGCTGCTCGGCGGCGGCGTCCCGGAACCGGGCGAGGGCGACTACCGCCGCAACCACCCGCGCTTCGCCCCCGGCAACCTCCCGGGCAACAACCGGCTGGCGCGCCGGGCCGCCGCCCTCGCCGCCGCCGCCGGTTGGGACCCCGCGGCCGCGGCCCTCGCCTGGGTCCTCGGCGCCGGGGACGGTGCCCGGGACGTCGTGGCGCTCGTGGGGACGGTGCGACCCGCGCACCTGCGGACCGCCTGCGCCGCAGCGCACCGGGACCTCCCGCCGGCCGTGCGCGCGGGGCTCGAGGCGTGCTTCCCCGTCGGGGGTGTGGCCGGGGACCGGCGGCCGAGGGTCCCGGGCACCGCCGCCGACCCGACCACGGCTCCAGCCTCCGTCGAGACCGCGTCGAGCGCCGAGCGCGACGCTCGACCCTGACCGGAACCCGACGCCACCCGGAGGAGGACCGCATGCGCTGCGAGGACGTGTTCCTGGCCGGCACCGGCCGCTGGCTGCCCCCAGTGCGCACGGTCGCCGACGCCGTCGCCGACGGGTCCTGCACGGCCCGGGCCGTCGCGGGCACGCAGATGACCGGGGCCACCGTCTCGGCCGACCTCGCGGCCCCGCAGATGGCGGCGCTCGCCGTCCGCGAGGCCGTCGCGCGCGCCTTCGTCGACCCCGACACCGTCGACCGGCTCCTGTACGCCGACGTCTACTACCAGGGCCACGACATGTGGGCGCCCGCGTCCTACGTCCAGCGCGAGGCGCTGGGGGCCCGGGCCAGCGCCGTCGAACTGCGGCAGATGTCCAACGGCGGGATGGCGGCCCTGGAACTCGCGGCCGTCGAGCTCGACGCCGCGCGGCGCCCGACCACCGTCGTCGTCGCCGCCGGCGACCGGTTCTGCCTGCCGGGCATCGACCGGTGGGCCAGCGACCCGGGCACCGTGTTCGGCGACGGCGCCGCGGCGCTCGTCCTGAGCAGCACCACGGGTTTCGCGCGCCTGCGCAGCGTCGTCACCGTCGCGGACCCGGGGCTGGAGGGGATGCACCGGGGCCTCGACGCGTTCGGACCCGCCCCCTTCAGCGCCCGCGAACCCCTCGACGTCAAGACCTGCCAGCGCGCGTACCTCAGCACGGTGCCCGTGGCGCAGGCCGTCACGCGGACCGCGTCGGGACAGCGCCGCGCCGTCGAACGGGCGCTGGCGGAGGCCGGCGTGGAGTTCGGCGACGTGGACTGGTTCCTCGTCCCGCACTTCGGACGGCGCCGCCTCGACGCCGTCTACCTCGAGGCCTTCGGCATCCCCGTCGAACGCACCACCTGGTCCTGGTTCCGCTCCGTGGGTCACCTCGGGGCGGCGGACCAGTTCGCCGGCCTGGACCGCCTGGCCCAGGACGGGTCCCTGCGCGCCGGGCAGCGGGTGCTGCTCGTCGGCGCCGGTGCGGGTTTCACCTGGAGCGCGGCCGTCGTCGAGGTCCTCGACGAACCCTGGTGGTCGGGCAGCGTCCCGGTCGCCGCGCACTGAGACCGCCAGGACGGGCCCGGCGGCCGGAACGTCACGAGAAGGGAAACACCAGTGCCACTCCCCAGTCGTTCGAGCACCCTCCTGCCCCAGCAGGAGGGGTTCTCCGCCCAGCCGCCCCCGGCCATCCGTGTCGAGGGGATCGTCAAGAGCTACGGGCACGTGCAGGCCGTGCGCGGCGTGACGTGCGAGGTCGGCCGCGGTGAGGTCGTCGCCCTCCTCGGGCCCAACGGGGCCGGCAAGTCGACGACCCTCGACATGCTCCTCGGCCTCGTCCACCCCGACGCCGGCAGCGTCCGGCTGTTCGGGCAGCGACCCGCCGACGCCATCCGGTCCGGACAGGTGGGAGCCATGCTCCAGTCCGGCGGTCTCATGCCCGAGGTGCGGGTCCGCGACCTGCTCCGGTTGGCGCACCGCCTGGCCCGGCACCCCCTGCCCGTGGAGGAGGTGGTGCGGCAGGCCGACATCGCCGACATCGCCCGCCACCGCGTCGACAAGCTGTCCGGTGGGCAGCGCCAGCGGATGCGGTTGGCGCTCGCGATCGTCGAGGACCCCGAACTCGTCGTCCTGGACGAACCCACGGCCGGCATGGACGTCGCCGCCCGGCACCGGTTCTGGGAGACGATGCGGGCCCAGGCGCACCGGGGGCGAACCTTGTTGTTCGCGACGCACTACATGGAGGAGGCCGACGGGGCCGCCGACCGCGTCCTCGTCCTGCACGAGGGACGGCTGCTCGCCGATTCAACTCCGGCGCAGCTGAAGTCGCGCACCGGACGGCGGCGCCTCACGTTCTCCACCACCCACCCGGGGGAGTTGTCCCGCCTGCCCGGGGTCGTCGAGGTGCAGCAGCACGCGGGCACCGCGGCCCTCGTCAGCGACGACTCCGACGCGACCGTCCACGCGCTCGTCGTCGGCGGCTGGGAACCCCGGGACCTGGAGGTCACCGGACTGGGTCTGGAACAGGCCTACCTGAGCATCACCGCGACCCCGGGAGGAGAGCACTGATGGGTGTGCTGCTGGAACTGGAGGTGAAGCGCGCGTTCAAGGACTGGCGCTTCATCGTGTTCACGATCGGGATGCCGGTCGTCATCTACCTGCTCACGACGAACGGGTCGACGTCGTCCGTCGGCGGGACGTCCGTGACGCGGTACCTGCTCGTGTCGATGGCGGTGTTCAGCGCCATTGGTGCCGCCCTCAACGCGGGTGGCCCCCGGATCAGCGCCGAACGCGAGGTGGGGTGGACCCGGCAGTTGCGGCTGACGTCGATGTCGAGCACCGGGTACATCGCGGTGAAGGTCCTCACGGCCTCGACCGTCAGCCTCGCGGCCACCGTCGCCCTGTTCCTCGTCGGGCGGCTCGCCAAGGGCGTCAGCATGCCGTGGTCGCACTGGATCGGTTCCGGGGTCGCGATCTGGGCCGGCAGCCTCGTGTTCTGCACGCTCAGCATCCTGCTCGGCTACCTGTTCAACTCCACGTCCATCACGATCGGGCTCATGGTCGTGAACCTGGGGTTCTCCATGGTGGGCGGGTTGTTCTGGCCGACGAGCACGTTCCCGGGGTGGGCCCAGGTGGTGGCGCAGGCCACCCCGACGTACCACCTCGCCCAGCTCGGGCACAGCACGCAGCTGGGCCAGGCGCCGGCGGTGTCCGACGTCGTCGTGCTGGCCGGGTACCTGATCGTGTTCGCCGTCGCCGCGGCCTGGCTGTACCGCCGGGACGAGGTCCGCGTCTGACCCGACCGCCGCCGGACCGACCCCCCACGACAGCACCCGACCGGTTCCCCGGTCGGGTGCTGTCGTGCGCGGTGGTTCAGGAGGCGAGCGCCGTCCAGTCCGCGACGGCGTCGCGGGCGGCGGGCAGGGCGTGCGCGGCGCGACGCAGGTCGAGGGCGGCCGTGGCCCGGCCCCCGTCGGCGAGCAGGTCCGCCAGGGTCGCCGTCAGCGCGTCCCCGTCCGCCGCGTGGGCGGGCAGGACCACCCCGGCGCCGGTCGCGGCGATCCGCCGGGCCACGACGGGCTGGTCCACGGCGCACGGCACGAGGAGCTGGGGGACGCCGGCGTCGACCGAGGTCATCGAGACGCCGGCGCCGCCGTGGTGGACGACGGCCGAGCAGCCCGGCAGGACGTCGCGCAGGGGTGCGGCCGTGCGCACCTCGACACCGGGGGGCGGTCCGTCCGGGCCGAGCAGTTCCCGCAGCAGCGCGACGTCGGCGGCCCCGGCCGTGACGACGCCGTCCAGGCCCAGGGCGGCGAGCGCGCGGACGACGTCCGGCAGGACGAAGGCCTGCCGGCCCACGACCGTCCCCGCCGAGCCACCCCAGACGACCGCCACGCGCGGGCGCGGACCGACCGGTGCCGGTGCGGCGGACCCCGTGCCCGGCCCGTTGTACGGCTCGTACCGCACGGGGTGCCGGGTCCCGTCCACGGGCGGCCGCAGCGGTTCGGGGCAGGGGTCGACGACGTGCCGCACCCGGTCGGCGGTGAAGGCGGGCAGGCCGTGCCGGACGAACGCGCCCGTGGGGTCGGCGGGGGTGAGGTGCAGACCCGGCTCGTCCTCCCGCGTCCCGACCGGACCCCACAGGTGCAGCAGCGCCGGAACGCCCACCACCTCGGCGGCGAGCAGGCCTTCCAGGCTCAGGAGCTCGTGCACGACGAGGTCGGGCCGCCAGCGCCGGGCCAGGGCGACCGCGGCGTCCTGGGCGGCCACCGTGGGGCGCGTCACCCGCTCGTCCACGGCCTGCCGGAACTGCGCGAACGTGAACTCCGCGAGCGACCCCATCGGGGCCGCCGTCACCGGGTGCAGGGGCGGCTGGGGGTACGGCCAGCGACCTGCCTGGGCGTTCCAGACCGACTGCAGCCGACCGAGGAAGCCGATGTCCACCGCGCCGAGGACGGCCGCCGTGGGCAGTCCGGCGGCGCGCAGCCCCGGCTCCTGCGACGGGGCGCAGGCCACGAGCACGTCGTGGCCGGCGTCCTGCAGGGCCCGGGCGGAGGGGACCAGGGGGTACCAGTGACCGGGCCAGGCCGACACCGTGACGAGGATGCGCATGCCCGGACGGTGGCCGACCGGGCTGGAGCCGCGGTGGGGACGACGAGCTCCACCGCGCGGGGGCGGCTCGAGGGCGGCTCGAGGGGTGCTCCGCCGCGGCGGTCCAGCCTGGGCAGGACCGTCCGAGCCAGGAGGCGACCGTTGACCACGACCGTGACCGAGACCCGACCCCCCACCGTGACCCCCACCGTGATCCCCACCGTGACCCTCGCCGGCGCGACCCCCTCCGCCCCCGTCACGGCGGGGCGGCTGTTCGAGCTCATGAGCGGCTACAAGGCGACCGCCGTCCTGCGCGCCGCGGTCCGTCTGCGCGTCTTCGACGTGCTCGCCGCGGGGCCGGCGACCGCCGCCGACTGCGCGCGGCGGATGGGCACCGACGACCGCGGCATCGCGGCCCTGCTGGCGGCCCTGGCGGGTCTGGAGCTGCTGACCGCCCGGGAGCCCCTGCCCGGCGAGGACGGTGGCCGGGAGTTCGCGCTGGCCCCCGGCGCCGCCGAGCTGCTCGTCACCACGAGCCCGCAGTGGTGCGGTGGGGTGAGCGACGTCGTCGCGGGGGACCTCGAGTGGGCGACCCTGGGCGAGCTCGCGCGGACCGTCCGCGACGGCGGGCCCGTGCCCGGGGTGGACGCCCTCGCCCCCGACTTCGCCTACTGGTCCGACTTCGCCACCCACACGACGTTCGGGACGCGGCGCGCGGCGGAGCTGCTGGCCGACACGCTCGCCCCCTGGGGCTCGCGACGTCCGTCGCTGCGCGTCCTGGACCTCGGTGCGGGACACGGACTCACCTGCCTGGACCTGCTCGCGCGGTGCCCGCAGGCCCACCTCACGGTGCTGGACTGGCCCTCCGTGCTGCCCGTCGCCCGCCGCAACGCGCAGGCCGCGGGCGTCGAGGCGAGGTTCGGCACCCTGGCCGGCGACGGCCGCACGGCGCCGCTGGGCGGCCCCTACGACCTCGTCGTCCTGGGGAACCTCCTCTTCCACTTCTCCGCCGAGCAGGCCCAGCGCCTCGTGGCCCGGGCCGCGGCCTCCCTCGCGCCCGGGGGCCGCCTCGTCGTCCTCGGCTTCACCGCGGGCGACGCGCCCGCCGCCACCGAGGTGCACGCGGCCATGCTGGGTCTGCTCGTCCTGTCCTGGACCGACGGGGGGCGGCTGCACAGCACCGCCGACCACCGGCGCATGCTGGCGGCGGCGGGGTTCGGGCGCGCCGACCTCGTGGGGCGACCGGGGCTGCCGCTGCGGTTGCTCGTGGCCCGGCGGGAGGAGCAGGGATGACCAGGACGCTCACGTCGGGCGGGACCGGTTCCGCGCGGGCCGACCGGCGCCGCCGGCGCCGCTTCCCCGTCGCCACCGTCGCGCTCGTGGTCCCCGTCACCGGGACGTGGGTGGCGCAGCTGGCCCACCCCGCCCTCCTCGAGGTGCTCCGGCGCGACCCGTCGGCCCTGGCGGCCGGGCAGTGGTGGCGCGTGGTGACGCCCCTGGTGGTGCAGGACCCCCCGTGGCAGTGGGCGGTGCTGGCGCCGGCGACGCTCGTGCTCGGGACGCTCGTGGAGCGGTTCGCCGGGTCCCGCGCCGTCGTCGCGGGGTTCCTGTGTGCGGGCCTCGTCGGTGAGGCCGCCGGGTACGCGTGGTCGCCGTACGGCGCCGGCTCCTCCGTCGGCGCCGCCGGGCTGCTCGGGATCCTCGTCGCGTGGTCGCTGTCCGCCGCGGCCCGGCGCGCCCTGCCGCCCGTGCTGGTGCCGAGGGTGCGCTTCTTCGCGGTGGCGACGCTGGCCGCGGCCGCCGTCAGCGTCGCCCTGCGCGACGTCCACGGGCTGCCCCTGTTCACGGGGGCCCTGCTGGGCGTCGCGCTCACCCGCCGCCGCACCGGCTGACATCGACCTGCTGGACCGCACCCGCGCGCGGCCGACCCCGTGCCAGCGCTGCAGCCATCGGCCCCGGGACCGCCGCAGGACGGCGTGTCGTCGGCGTGTCGCAGGATGGCGGCAGCGCTGGCACGGGGTCTTCGCATGCCCGGGGGGTCTAGCCGACGGCGAGGACCGGGGGAGCGGCGCAGCGCCGCCGCACCGCGTCGAGGTGCTCGAGACCGTCGAGCACGGCGGCGGTGTCCGGGACGAAGTCGACGAGGCAGGCGATCTCGTCCACCCCGACCGCCGCGAGCCGGAGCGCCACGGCCTCGGCGTCCGCCACGGACCCGATGAGGGACAGCCCGTCGAGGTAGCGCTGCACGCCGAGCCGGGCGAGCCGGTGCACGGTGTCCCGGTGCGCCAGGACGCCGCGGCTGTCGCGCCGGCCGCTGAGGGTCCCGCCGGCCGCGACGGACCCGGCGTCGAGGTCCACCGCGGACTCCAGGTAGGCCTGCAGCCCCGGCACCGCCCGGTCGAGGGCCTCCTGCCGGGTCGGTGCGACGTGGGTGTGGACCATCACCGTGACCCGGCCGGCACCGTGCCCCGCGGCGGCGCGGGCGCGCCGGTACGTGGCGACGTTCTCGGCCAGGGTGTCGAGGTCCTGGTTCTCGAGGTGGGTGAGGACACCGGTCCCCAACGTCCCCGCGGCCGCGAACGTGGCCGGGGTCCGGGAGACCGTGAGCCACAGGGGCAGTTCGGGCTGCACGGGCCTCGGGTGCAGGGGCAGGACGACGTCGGACCCGGTGGGGGTGCGCGCAGGCCAGGACCCCTCGCGCCACAACCGCCGCAACGTCCCCACGTCCTGCAGGACCCGGTCGCGGCGGCCGTCGTAGCCCTCCGGCGCCAGCGCGAAGTCGTTGACGTTCCACCCCGAGGCCAGCGCGATCCCGACGCGTCCGCCGGAGATCGCGTCGACGACGGCGAAGTCCTCGACCACGCGGGCGGGTTCGTGCAGGGGGCTGACGAGGCTGCCGGCCCGCACCTGCACCCGGCGCGTCACGGCGGCCACCGCGGCGGACGTCACGGCGGGGTTCGGGAACGCGCCCCCGAAGCGGTGGAAGTGCCGTTCGGGCGTGGAGACGAAGGAGAACCCCAGCTCGTCGGCCCGCCGGGCCGCCTCCAGCAGGCAGCGGTGGGTCCCGGCGCCGTCCCCGTCGGCGGCGAAGAACATGAGGCCGAACTCCGGTCCTGGACGTGTCATCGGACGGCTCCTGGGAGGTGGTGGTGGACGAGGTCGTGCGCGACGCGCGCGGGCGGCGGCGCCGCGAGCAGTTCGGCCCGCACCCGGTCGGCCGCGGCGCGGGCTCCCGCGTCGTCCAGGAGCGCCCGGCAGGCGGCGGTCACGTCGGCCCCCTCGGGCAGCACGCGGGTGGCGCCGGTGAGGGCGTACCGGCCGGCCGAGAAGCGGTTCTCCGGCGCGTCCGGGACGGCCAGCTGCGGGACGCCGGCGACGGCGCCGGCCGACGCCGACCCGGCACCCCCGTGGTGGACCAGCAGGGCGGCGCCCGGCAGCAGCCGGTCCAGCGGCGCCTCGACGAGGGTCCGGGCGTGCGGTGCGCTGCGGCGCACCGCCGCGGCCTGGCCGCCGGTGGCGGCCACGACGACCTCGACGCCGTCGCCGACGAGGGCGTCGACCCCGGCGAGCACGCGCTCGACGTCGCCGTCGCTGCCGAGGTCGTCCCGGCTGCGCCCCAGGCACACCACCACCCGCCGGGCCGGTCCCGGCGCGGCGAGGACGGCCGACCCCCCGACGGGGATCCGGGTGGCACCGGTCCACGGCAGCGGCCGGACGGCCACGCGGCCGGGCAGGTCGGGGAGCTGGGCCAGGGCCGGGGTGGGGTCGAGGTCGGGACCCGGCGGGGACTGCCGCACGCTGACGCCGTGCCGGCCGGCGAGGTCCTCGAGCGCGTCCGGGTAGCCGGCCGGGCCCCGGCCGCGCAGGACGAGGTCCGGTCCCCACGACGCGCGCACCGCGAGCGCGCCGGTGGCGGCCGCGACGACGGGACCGGCGAACGCCGTCGGGTCGTGGACGACGACGTCGGGTCGCCACCACCGCGCCCAGGGGAGGACCTCCTCGCACATCGCCGCGGCGACCGCGCAGAACAGCGCCTTGGGGTCGCCCCCGCACTGGTCCCGGTAGCGGGCCGCGAACCGTGCGTCGGTCCCGGCCGCGCGGGTGGGGAGCCCGGCCCCCGCGACCGCGGCGGCCGTCGCCGGGTCCGCGGCGACGACGACGTCGTGGCCCGCGCTGCGCAGCGCCCACGCGAGGGGTGCGCAGGGGCCGAAGTGGGAGGCGACGACCGCGGTCACGACGAGGACGCGCACGGTCCACCTCCCGCGGTCAGGTCGTCGAGCGCCGGGGCGAGCCGGTGCAGGGGGTCGGTCGAGAAGGCCGGCAGCTCCCCCACGAGCCGCCGCAGCTTGACCACGTCCACCCGGTGCCGGGGGTTCGCGACGACCACCTCCCGCCGCTCGGCGCGGACGCCGAGGCGGGCCTCGAGGAGGTCGACGAGCAACGCCACGGGGACGGAGGTGCCGGACGCCACGTTCACCACCTCGTTCACCACCCCGCCGCTCGCGCCGGCCGCCAGCAACCGGTCGAGCGCGTCGACGACCTCGTCGACGCCCACCAGGTCACGGGTGGCGTCCCGGTGCAGGACGACCCGGCCGGCCCGCACCTGCCGGGCCAGCGACGGCATCAGCTGGTGCCCGGGGTTGCCCGGACCGACGACGTGCGACAGCCGCAGCACGAGGTGCTCGGCCCCGGAGGCGGCCACGACCTGCTCGAGCCGGTGCTTGTGCCGGGCGTAGGGCGTGCAGGCGGTGACGGGCCCGTCCTCGACACCGGGTCCCGCGCCGTAGAGACCGCTGGAGGCGGTCGAGAAGAACACCAGGACGCGGCCCTCGGCGCGGGCCCGGTCGGCGTGCCGGCGCACGAGCCGCTCCTCGCGGGCGAAGGCCGCCGCGTCGGTCCCGGCGGCCCACGAGACCCCGGCGGCCAGGACCACGGCCCGGTCGTGCCGCGGCCGCAGCGGCGCCAACCGCCCCGCGAGGAAACCGTCGCCCACGACGTCCACCGCCTCAGCCCACCCCGACGGCCGACACGGCGAGCCGTTCCAGGGCCGGGACGACGTCGGCGGGCGAGGGTGACGCGGCGACCTCCGCGGCGACCTCCGCCGCGGCGCGCCGGTACCGGGGGGTGGTGAGGAGTTCCTCGACCGCGGCGGCCACGGCGTCCGGGGTCGCCTCCGCGGGCTGCAGACCCCGACCTCCTCCGCGCGCGACGACGTGCTCGGTGTTGTCGAACTGGTCGGAGGTGAAGGGCAGGCAGAGCTGGGCAGTTCCGTGCACCAGCCCCGCCAGCACCGACCCCGGACCCGCGTGGCTGACCAGGACGTCGCTGTGCTGCAACGCCTCCGGCAGCGGGACCCGGCCCGCCGAGATCCCGTCGGGCAGGTCGCCCCAGCGGGCGGCGACGGTGTCGTCGACGGCGATGTGCACGTCGGTCCCCCGCTCCGCCAGAGCCCGGGCCGTGGCGCGCAGCCGGGTTCCCACGTCGAGCGCCGAGTGCGTCGGCAGCAGGGTTCCGAACGTCAGCAGGACGCGCGGGCGACCCGTGGCGCGGGGCCGGGACAGGGGTCGGGAGAGGGGCCGGGAGAGGGGGCGGGGCACGGACCCGGCGTGCGGCACGTAGCGCACGGCCAGTCCCGCCGGACGGTTCGCGGGGTGGGAGACGGGGAGCCGCATGCTCGGCGGGCAGACGTCGAGCACGAGGTCGGCCGACCGCGGGCCGGTCGTCCCGAGCGCCTGGAGTTCGGGGGTGAGTTCCTCGGTGGCGGCCTCCAGCAGGTCCCGGGCCCCGGCGGCGCCGCGGAAGTTCACGCCGGGTTCCACCCACGGCACCGACCGCACGGTGGCGGCGACGGGGCCGGCGGGTTCGAGCGGGTCGCAGAGCAGCAGGTCGGGTTCCCACCGGTCGAGGAGTTCCAGCACCCCGGGCAGGGTGCGGGCCGCCAGTCGGCCCCAGGCCCGTCCGCTCTGGCGCCGCCGGGCCCGCGGGTCGGCGATCGGCTCGACGGGCCGACCGTCCCGGTCCCGGCGCATGAACTCCTCGAAACCCAGCGGGCCGCAGTCGGCGGCGAACGTCAGGCCGGTGGCGGTGACGACGTCGCCGAACTGCTCGGGCGCCGCGACGAGGACGTCGTTCCCCGCGGTGCGCAGGGCCCAGGCCTGGGCGACCAGGGGGTGCAGGTGCCCCTCCAGCGGGGCGGTGGTGACGAGGACGCGCACGGACGTCTCCCTCCGGGAGTTCGGGTGGTCTCGACGTTCCCCGGGTCCGCCGGGGCCGGGATCACGCCGCCGCGGGTCCGGCCCACCAGGCGGTGTGCTCGCGGTACCAGGCGACGACGTCCGCCAGACCCGTCGCGAAGTCCACGAGGGGTTCCCAGCCGAGTTCGGTCCGGATCCGGCGGTCGTCGAGGGCGTACCGGCGGTCGTGGCCGAGGCGGTCGGCGACGTGCCGGACCAGGTGCGGCCCGGCCCCGCACAGGTCCAGGAGCCGGCCGGTGAGGTCGAGGTTCGTGGCCTCCTGGCCGCCGCCCACGTTGTAGACCCGGCCGGCCCGGCCCCCGAGGAGGACGAGCTGCAGCGCACGGCAGTGGTCGGACACGTGCAGCCACTCGCGGACGTTCCCGCCGTCGCCGTAGACGGGCACGGTCCGCCCCTGCAGGAGCCGGGTCGTGAAGTGCGGCACGAGCTTCTCCACGTGCTGGCGCGGGCCGTAGTTGTTCGAGCAGCGCGTCGTGGAGGCGTCGAGCCCGTGCGTGCGGACCGCCGCGCGGACGACGAGGTCCGAGGCCGCCTTGGAGGCCGCGTACGGCGAGTTCGGCAGCAGCGGGGAGTCCTCCGTCCAGCGGCCCTCGTCCGTCGAGCCGTAGACCTCGTCGGTCGAGACGTGCACGAAGCGGCCCGTCCCGGCCGCCCGGCACGCGTCGACGAGCGTCTGGGTGCCCAGGACGTTGCTGCGCACGAAGGCGGCCGGGTCGTGCAGCGACCGGTCGACGTGGGACTCCGCGGCGAAGTGGACGACGGCGTCGTGGCCGGGCAGCACCTCGGCCAGCAGCGCGCCGTCGCAGACGTCCCCCGCGACGACCTCGAGGCGGTCCGGGTGCTCGGCCGCCGCGGGCAGGTTGTCGCGGCGCCCCGCGTACCCGAAGGCGTCCAGGACGGTGACCCGGACCCCCTCGCTGCCGGGCAGCGTGCCCTCGAGCAGGGCGCGGACGTACGCGGACCCGATGAAGCCGGCGCCGCCGGTGACCAGGACTCTCACGGTGTCGCCTCCAGGTGGGGACGGGGGACGGGCAGGTGGCCGGTGCCGGCCAGGACGTCGAGGGCCCGGTGCAGCGCCTCGACGTCGGCCGCGGCACCGCCCGGCCGGGCGGGCAGCAGACCGGTGACGACGGTGCGACCGCGCGCCGGGTGGCGCCGCAGCAGCGTCCCGAGGCTGCGGCCGGGTCCGCACTCGACGACCACGTGCGGTCCGCGGGCCAGGAGCTGGTCGACGACGGGACCGAAGAGGACGGGCGCGGCCGGCTGTGCGGCCCAGAAGCCGGGGTCGCAGGCCTGCTCGGCACCCAGCGGCCCACCGACGAAGGGGGACAGCACCTCCACCGTCGGCGGGGCGAACCGGGTGCGGGCGAACGACGGGAGCGTCCGGGCGCACGCGGCGGCCAGCGACGGGCTGTGGAAACCCACCGTCGAGCGGGCGGCGAGCACCGTGAGTCCGGCGGCCGCCAGCGCGTCGGCGGCCCGCCGCAGCTGCGGGTGGGGACCGGTGACGAGGACCTGGTCGCGGGCGTTGACGGCACCGACGACCACCCCCTCGTGCCCGCCGAGGTGGGCCTCGACGGTCAGGGCGTCGGCGGCGACCGCGACCATCCCGCCCGGCGGTTCACCGGCCAGCACCTCGACGCGTTCGGCGAGCAGCCGCACGGCGTCGGGCAGCGCGACGACACCGGCGAGGACGGCGGCCGCCCACTCCCCGGCGCTGTGCCCGACCAGCACGTCGGGCCGGACGCCGCGGGAGGCCAGGAGCCGGCCGAGGGCGAGGTCGACGGCGAACAGCAGCGGCTGCGCGCGGGTGACGTCGTCGACCGGGGCCCCGGCCCACCAGTCCCGGCGGATGCGGGCGCCCTCGGCACCGAAGAGGTCCAGGACCTCGTCCACGACGTCGGCGACGACGGGTTCGGTGCGCACGAGCCCGAGGGCCATGGCGGCGTGCTGGGCGCCCTGGCCGGGCAGCAGCAGCGCGAGCGGCAGCCGGTCGGGTGGTCCGCTGGGTCCGGGGGTCACGGACGTCACCGGTCGAGGGCGACGAGGTCCAGCAGGGCCCGGGGCGTGTCGGCGGTCGCCGCGGCGTCGTCCGGGACGCTCACCCCGAAGTCGCGCTTGATGCGGCTGATGACCTGCAGCAGCGCGAGGGAGTCGTAGCCCAGGTCGGCGAAGTCGACGTCGAGGACGTCGCCGTCGAGGTCGACGCCCTCCTCCTCACCCGCGCACTCGCGCAGGAGGGCGGTCAGGTCGGTGAGGGTCAGGGTCTGCGTCCGGGGCGGGGTCAGGGTGGTGCTGGTCGCCGGGGTGGGGTCGGGGGTCACGGTGGTCACGTCGTCCTCCAGGGGGTTCGGGTCGGGTCGTTCCGTCGGATCGGGGCGGTCGTGCGGTTCAGGCGCGGCGCAGGACGACGGCGGAGTGGAACCCGCCGGTGCCCCGGGCCAGGACGAGGGCGGTGCGCAGCGGCAGTTCGCGCGCCCGGCCCGTCACGAGGTCGAGCCGGTGCCGGGGGTCGGCGGCCGCGACGCCGGGCGTCGGCGGGACGGTCCCGTGCTCCAGGGCCAGCACCGCGGTGGCGACGTCCAGCGCGCCGCCCCCGGCGGCGAGCCGCCCGGTCCCGGCCTTGGGCACGGTGACGGGGACCCCGCGGGGTCCGAAGACGTCGACCAGGACCTCCGCCTCGGACCGGTCCTCGGCGGGCAGCGCCGCGCCGTCGGCGAAGACCACGTCCACGTCGTGCGGGGCGAGCCCGGCGTCGGCGAGGGCGAGGTCGACGGCCCGGCGCAGTCCGTCGGGCCGTGAGCCACCGGCGGGGTCGAACGTCGCGGCGTAGCCGGCGAGCGTGGCGTGGACCCGGGCTCCGCGCGCCGCGGCCGCCGCCGGGTCCTCCAGGACCAGCAGGGCCCCGCCCTCCCCGGGGACCGACCCCGCCGCCCCCGGCGCGAACGGTAGGTAGGCCTGCGCGGGGTCGTGTCCCGTGCTCGTGCGGCCGGTCGCGAGCTGCGCCGCCCAGCCCCACGGGCTCAGGCCGCTGTCCACCCCGCCGCCGACGACGAGGGGGGTTCCGCGGCGGATCGTCCGGCGTGCCTGCCCCAGTGAGTCCAGACCGCCGGCCTGTTCGGTGACGAGGACGGCGCAGGGTCCGCGCAGGCGGTTCCGGATGGACACCTGCCCGGTGTTCACGGCGTAGAACCACGCGAACGACTGGTACGCGCTGACGTGGTCGGCCCCGTGGGCGTGCAGGTTCTGCAGTTCGCGCTGGCCGAAGTCCACCCCACCGCCCGAGGCCGCCGTCACGACCCCCGCGGCGTACGTGGACAGGTCGGCCGGGTCGACCGCGGCGTCGTCGAGGGCCTCGGTCGCCACCGCGAGCGCCAGGCGCGTCATGTGGTCTGTCTGGGGCAGCAACCGGCTGGGCACGTGGGCCGCGGCGTCGAAACCCGGGACCTCGCCGGCGACACCGCAGGGGTAGCCGCTCGCGTCGAACCGGGTCACGGGACCGAGCCCGCTGGAACCCGCCACGGTCGCCGCCCAGAACTCCTCCAGCCCGAGGCCGGTGGGGGACGCGACGCCGACGCCGGTGACCACCGGGTCGAGGAGTTCCGTCCAGGTCGGGTCACTCGCGCTGCGGGGCAACGCCTCCGTCGTCGTCGTGGTCGTCGCGGTCGTCGTCGTCGGGGTCACCGGGCACCGCCGGTGGGCCGGGCCAGGAGGAGGGCCGTCTGGAAACCCCCGAAACCGCTGCCGACGCTGAGCGCGACGCCGGTCCGGTGGTCCCGGGCCTCCAGCGGGACGTAGTCGAGGTCGCAGAGGGGGTCCGGTTCGTGCAGGTTCGCCGTGGGCGGGACGACGCCGTGCTCGATGGCCAGGGCGCACGCGGCGGCCTCCAGACCGCCGACCGCACCGAGGGAGTGTCCGATCATCGACTTGATGGAACTCACCGGGACGCGGTACGCGTGCTCGCCCAGGCTCAGCTTGAACGCGGCGGTCTCGTGGCGGTCGTTCATGGTCGTCCCCGATCCGTGGGCGTTGACGTAGTCGACGGCCTCGGGGGACAAGCGCGCCTCGGCCAGGGCCGCGTCGATCGCGGCCGCCATCTCGGTGCCGTGCGCGGTGAGCCCGGTCATGTGGTGGGCGTTGGCGCGGGAGGCGTACCCGACCACCTCGGCGTAGACGTGCGCGCCGCGGGCACGGGCGTGCTCGAACTCCTCCAGGACGAGGGTGGCGGACCCCTCGCCGAGCACGAGCCCGTCGCGGGTCCGGTCGAAGGGGCGGCTCGCCGTGGCGGGGTCGTCGTTGCGGGCGGTCGTGGCGTGGATGGCGTCGAAGCAGGCCGAGGTGATGGGGGAGATGGGTGCCTCCGCCGTCGTCGTGACGACGACGTCGGCGCTGCCCTCGCGGACGAGTTCGGCGGCGTGCCCGACGGCGTCCAGGCCCGACGTGCACCCCGTCGAGACCACGGCGGCCGGTCCCAGGGCCCCGGTGCGTCGCGCGACCTCCGCCACGACCGAACTCGGCACGAAGTGGTCGTGCAACCACGGGGAGGCGAGCCGGTGGTCCACGAGCCAGTCCCGGCCGCCCCGGCTGACGCGGGCGAACTCGCGTTCCAGGCTCGTCGTGCAGCCGACGGCGTTCCCGAGGACGGTGGCGATGCGGGTGGGGTCCTCGCGGTCGACCAGCAGTCCGGCGTCGGCGACGCCCTCGGCCGTGGAGAGTACCGCGAACTGCGCCAGCCGGTCCAGCCGCGCGACGTCCTGCGCGCTGAGCCCGGCGGCCAGCGGGTCGAGGTCCACCTCGGCCCCCACCCGGGAGCGGAACGGCGAGGGGTCGTAGGCCGTGATGGTGCGGGTCGCGGTGCGGCCCGAGGTCAACGTGTCCCAGAAGCCCTTGAGCCCGGGGCCGCCGGGGGCCAGGGCACCGAGACCGGTGATGACGACGCGGCGCCTCACGCGGCGACCGCCCGCGCCGCCTGCGTGCCGGCCTCGACGGTCCGCAGGACCTCGCCGTGACCGACGACGCACCCCCGCAGGTCCGTGCCGCGGTGCAGCCGCGACCCGTCGAGGACGACGGAGTCCCGGACGGTCGAGGAGTCGACGAGGCAGTGCGCCCCCACGGTCGTGCCGGGCCCGATCGTGCTGTCCCGCACCACCGCTCCGGCCCGGACGAGGACGGGGCCGTGCAGCAGCGACCGTTCCACCCGGGCGCCGGCCTCGACGACGACGTGCCCGACGACGCGGGTCGCCGTGTCCACGGACCCCGAGACCCGGGCCACCAGACCCGGCAGGAGGTCGCGGTTGCACTCGACGACGTCGAGCGGTGTCCCCACGTCCTTCCAGTACCCGCGGTGCCGCGTGGAGGTGACGGCCGCCCCGTCCTCGACGAGGAGCTTGATCGCGTCGGTGATCTCGAGTTCGCCCCGGGCGCTGGGCCGCAGGCGGTCGACGGCGGCGTGGACCTGCGGGGAGAAGAAGTACACGCCCGTGAGGGCCAGGTTCCCCACGGGGTCGCGGGGTTTCTCCACGACGTCGAGGACGCGGCCCGTGGCGCTGACCTGGGCCACCCCGAAGCGGCGCGGGTCCTCGACCTCGTGCAGGAGCAGGTGGGCCGCGGGCCGGCCGGCGAGGAACTGCGCGGCGGCGCCGTGCAGGCCGCCGAGCAGGACGTTGTCGCCCAGCACCATCGCCACGTCCTCGTCCTGCAGGAAGGGCCGGGCCACGGCGAGCGCGTGGGCGAGTCCGCGGGCGGCGTCCTGGCGGACCAGGGTCACCTCGACGCCGTAGCGGGAACCGTCCCCGAGGGCGTCGCGGACCTGCTGCTCCTGGTCCCCGACGACGACGGCCACCTCGACGACGCCGATGTCGGCCAGGCCCCGCAGGACCCGTCCGAGGACCGGGACGCCCGCGACGGGGATGAGTTGCTTGGGCATCCAGCGGGTCAGGGGGTGCAGCCGGCTGCCCGTCCCCCCTGACAGCACGAGACCTCTCACGGTGTCCTCCTCGGTTCTGCGGTTTCCTGGGTTTGCTGGGTTTCCTGGGTTTGCTGGGGTTTCTCGGGCTCTTCGGTGCGGTGGCGTTCCGGCGACGACGGTCCTCGCGGCTCCTGGAGCCCCCCTCGAGGCGGGACGGGGTCGCCGGGGTCGGTGCGCAGGAGCGCCAGGACCTCGGCGACGTGGTCCCCGCCCGGGACGGCCGTCTCCGGGACCCACTGCAGGGCGGCGGAAGGTGGTGCGGGTGCAGCGGTCGCGCGGTCGCGTCCCCACCACCCCCCGGCCGTGAGGGCCCACGACACCGTCCAGCGGTCGGCGACCGCCGTGGTGCCGAACGTCCACCCCTCGTCGGGGGCGGGGGAACCGTCGGGCCGCCGCAACGTGGGCGGGTGGTCCAGGGTGAAACCGAACTCGCCGAAACCCAGGCGCAGGCCCTGCCCGAGCGCCTTCGTGTACGCCTCCTTCAGCGTCCACAGGCGGACCATCTCGCGTCCCACCTCGGGGTCGGGCAGCAGGCACAGGTCCCGCACCTCGGCCGGGGTCCAGAACGCGCGGTCGACCCCGGCGAGCCGCAACCGGCGGTCGGTGCTCTCGGTGTCCACCCCGATCCGCCCGTGCCGGGCGACCCCGACGACGACGAGGTCACCGGTGTGGCTGAGGTTGACGTCGACGCCGAGGTGCCCGCGCAGGTGCGGTCGCCCGCCCGGGGCGTAGCCGAGGTCGACGGCGTGCGCGGACGTCCCGAGCGCGGCGGCGGCGACGGCCTTGAGGAACGCCCGGCCGGCGAGGAACCGGCGCTGCGCGTCCTCCAGGCGCAGGTCGCGGTAGCGGGGCCAGTCCGCGCCGAGCACCCGGCGCAGGTCGCCGCCGGTCCGGGCGTCCTGGGCCCAGTCGCTGAGCGAGGCGTGCGCGATGACGGCGCCCTCGGTCGCGACGGCCGAGCGCAGCCACGACCAGCGGTTCGTCTGCCCGTGCCGGCGCAGCGGCCCCACCAGCCGGGGCCCGGGGTGCGGCAGCCCCGGCGGTGGGACGGCACCGCGGGTGCTGCCGGGGGTGGGTCGAGGGGTGACCACGGGTGCCTCGCTCCTGGACGGACGGGTGCTGCGACGGCACCGGTGGCGCCGTCACCCCCCGTCGTACGCGCGGCCGGTGCGGGCGCGCTCGAGCACGTCTCGAAGCAGGGCGTCGGTGCACTCCTGCGGCGGCGCGGGCACGGGGAGGCCGAGCCGCGCGGCGACGGCGTGCAGCGCGACGGGCACCCAGGACCGCGCCGGGAGGACGTCCGGCCCGGCCCCGGCGGCGGGGACCAGCAGGCACGCCCCCGCGGCGTCGAGCCACGCGTGGCGCTCCGCGAGGGCCGACAGGCCGACCGAGCGCTGGTGGGCCGGCTGGACGCTGGTGCGCGCCACCTCCGCCCGCAGGCGTCGCGACTCCGCGGCCAGGGCCGCGAGGGGGGCGGTGCCCCCGGGGGGCGCGGGCGAGCCGGTGAGGGCGTCGGCGAGCGCGTCGGTCCCGTCGGGCGACTCGCGCACGGCGGTGGGGTCCCACGGGACGGGGTGGCGGTGGGGGAGCGGTCCGGCGGCGGGCCGGTGGGCCAGGTGGCTGACGAGGGTCAGGCGCGCCAGGTCCCCGGCCGTCGTCGCGTGGGCGAGCGCGCGGAGCACGGGCAGCGGGGACCGGTCGGGGGCCGGGCCGGCCGCCGACCCGGGGAGCGTCGGGGGCAGCGTCAGGGGGAGCAGGTCCAGCAGGAGTTCGCGCAGCAGGTCGGTGCCGACGAACTGCGCGACGGCCGTCGGCACGGCGGCCGACGTCGGGGCGTGCCGCACGGCGGTGCAGGCGGCGCGCGTGAGGGCGTCGACCGTCAGCAGGTCGGCCCGGGCCCGGACGAGCACGGTCGAGGCCGTCCGGGTCAGGGGGTGGCCGCGGGCGCGGGCGTCCACGACGGAGCGGGCCGCGCTGCGCACGACCTCCTGCGCGGCCCCGGCCAGGACCGCGGGGACGACCGCCCGCACCAGGACGTCCGCGCGCAGCGCCCGGCGCAGGACGGTCGGCCGGTCCCGTCCGTCCGCGACGTCCCGCTCGGAGGAGCCCGTGCAGTCGCCGCTCAGCACGCGGACGGCGGTCCGCGCGGCGAGGTCCTCGTCGTCGCCGGTCCACACGGGCGCCAGCGCCCGCAGCGGTCCCACGACGGTCAGCAGGGCGGCGTCGAGGTCCCGCCGCGCGAGCCGCTGCCCGGCCTGCGCCAGCGCCAGCACGTCGTCGAGCGTCCCGCCCCAGCGTTCCGGGACGAGAGCGGCCGGGGGGACCGCGTCGGACGCGGGCGCGCTCGCCCCGTCCGGTCCGGGCCGGACGACGGCCGTCGTCACGGCTCACCCCGCCCGCTGCAGCTGCACCGTCTCGTGCGTCTGCGGCCGGCCGGCGTCGAGCCGTTCGTCCGAGCGCAGCACGGCCTCCTGCAGGCGGCGCAGCGGGAGCGTCGGCTCCAGACCGAGCTCCTCGTCCAGGGTGTGCCGCAGCCGGGTGAACTCGGCCAGGGCCCGGGACGCGCGACCCGCGCGGTACAGCGCCGTCATGTACTGCGCGCAGAACGTCTCGTGCAGCGGGTGGCGCGCCGTGAGGACCGCGAGCTCCCCCAGGACGGCGCCGTGCCGGCCGAGGGTGAGGTCGGCGTCGATGCGCGCCTCCAGGACGGCCAGCCGGTTCTCCTCCATGCCGGCGACCTCGATGCTCAGCACGGGGCCCGTCTCCACGTCGACCAGCGCGGGGCCGCGCCACAGGTCCAGGGCCCGTCCCAGCAGGTCGGAGGCGGCGTGCGCGTCCCCGGCCTCCGCGGCCGCGCGGCCCGCCGTGCGCAGCTCGTCGAACCGGTGCACGTCGACCGCGCCCGGGGCGATGTCCAGGCCGTAGCCGGCGTGCCGGGTCACGAGCACGTCCTTGGCCGCGAGGCCGCAGGGGGCCAGGGCGACGGTCAGCATGCGGCGCAGCTGCAGGACGTACGTCTGCAGCGTGGTGGCGGCGCTGCGCGGGACGCGTTCGCCCCACAGCTCGTCCACGAGGGTCGAGACGGGCACGACGCGACCGGGGTTCAGCGCCAGCAGGGCGAGCACCTGACGCGGTTTGGCGGCGGTGGGGGCCGTGCCGATCCCGTCGACACCGGCCTCCAGCGGTCCGAGCAGCTTGACGTCCACGACGACTCCTCGTGTTCCTCGATCGGTTCCTCCTGCGTCCTGCCGGGTCCGGCGGACGGCTCCCAGCCAACCCCTCGGCCCCCTCGCCGCGGCAGTGCCGCTGAGCACCTGAGGACCGTGAACCCGGGCAGACCGTCACCGTGTCCGGATCACGTCGGCACCCGTGACGACGTCACTACCGGAGCGGCCCGCCGGCGGTGCAGGCTGGGCGGCACCGGTCCACCGGCACCAGCGCCGGGGCCCACCGCCCGTGACAGGAGAACCCGATGTCCCTCACCGCAGCCTCCCGCCCGACCACCTCCGTGCACCCGGCAGCGCACCCGGGGACGCCGGTCTCCGCCCTGCTCGACGTCGACGTCGTCGACGCGTGGTCGGCCCCGCGCACCTCCTCCGCCGCGGCCCTGACGTTCTGCCTGCACACCGGCGTCCTCGAGGACGTCGTGCGGTGAGCACCGCAGGGGGGTCGTCGGGGCCCCTCGTGCTGCGTCGGCACCTCCACGTGCAGTCCGTCTCCGACACGCTGTTCCTGTTCTCCGAGGGTCGCGTCGAAACCCTGCGGGCGCCGGGGATCGACCGGTTGCTCCCGCTGCTCGACGGGACCCGGGACCGCGACGAGGTCGTCGCGCACCCGGCTGTCGACGGTCCCCGGGCGGCCGCCCTCGTCGACGCCCTGCTCGACCACGGCCTCCTGACGGTCGGTCGCGCCGCGGCCGGAGCCGAACTCGCCTACTGGGACGCGGCCGGTGTCGACGCCGAGGCCACCGCCCCGCTGCGGGACGGCGGCCGGACTGGGCTGACCGTCCTCGCGGACGTCGACCCCGACGCCGTCGCCGCGGGGTTGCGGGCCGCCGGGGTTCCCGGTCTGGAACTGTCGGGGACCGCGGGCCCGGCGGGGACGGACCTCGACGTCGTCCTCACCGACGACTACCTCGACCCCCGGCTCGCCGCGGTCGCCGCGGCGCACCGGGCGTCGGGAACTCCCTGGCTGCTCGCCCGGCCCGACGGCCGCCGCGTCTGGCTGGGGCCGGTGTTCACCGGCGAGGGCGCCTGCTGGCACTGCCTCGCCCACCGGTTGTGGTTGCGGCGCAGCCGGGAACTGGCCGTCGCCGAGCAGTTGGGGCGTCCCGGGCTGCAGACCTCGCCGCGGCTAACCACCGCGGCCACCCGGACGGCGGCGCTCGCCCTCGTGGCGCACGAGGCGCTCAAGTGGTTGTCCGGGTGCCGCTCGGCGCAGGACGCGGTCTGGACGTTGGACACCGTGGACCTCGCCGGCGCCCGCCACCCGGTGACGCGTCGCCCGCAGTGCCCCGCGTGCGGTGACCCGGACCTCGTGACGCGGCGCGGCGCGCGACCGGTCACCCTGCGGGCGCGCGACGTCGTCGTGGGCGGTGGCGGTGGCTACCGGGTCGAGCCGGCCGAGGCGACCCTGGAGAGGTTGCAGCACCTGGTGAGTCCGGTCACGGGGCTCGTGCCCCGCCTCGACCGCGTCCCCACCGGTCCCGCCTTCTTCAACTCCTGGTCCGCCGGTCCCGCCACCTGGGTGTCGGGTTCCCCGGGGCAGGACGGCACCGCTCCGGTCGTGCGGTCGGCGTGGCGCTCCGTCAACGGCGGCAAGGGCGTCACGGCCGTGCAGGCCCAGGTCAGCGCCCTGTGCGAGGCCGTCGAACGGACCAGCGGGTTCCGGCAGGGCGACGAGACGGTGGTCCGGGGGAGCCTCACCTCCCTCGCCCCCGAGGCCGTCGACCCCGACGCGGTGCAGTTGGTGGACGCGGCCCAGTTCGCCGACCGGGACGTCTGGAACCGCAGCCACTCCACGTTCAACCGGATCCCCGAGCAGTTCGACCCCGACGCCGTCGTGGACTGGACGCCGGTGTGGTCGCTGACCCACGGCCGCCGCCGGTTGCTGCCCACCGACCTCCTCTACTACGGCGGGTCGACGCCGGGGACGGCCGCGGACTCCAACGGGACGGCGGCCGGGACCTGCCTCGAGGACGCGGTCCTGCAGGCCCTGTTCGAACTCGTGGAGCGGGACGCCCTGGCGCAGTGGTGGTACAACCGGCTCCGCCTGCCCGCGGTGGACCTCGGCAGCACGGGCGACCCGTGGGTGACCCAGCTGCGGCAGGTCCACGCCGAGCTGGGCCGCGAGGTCTGGGCGCTCGACCTCACGAGCGACCTCGGGATCCCGGTCGTCGCCGCCCTGTCCCGCTGCGTCGTGCCGGGTGCGCCCGAGGCGGTCGCGATGGGTTTCGGCGCGCACACGGACGGCCCGCTGGCGCTGCGCCGCGCGCTCACGGAACTGAACCAGGTGATGCCCCTGGCCCTGGACCCGGCCACGTCGGCCGGCGACCCGGACCTGCGCGCCTGGTGGGCCTCCGGTTCCGTCGCGGCGAACCCGTACCTGCTGCCCGACCCCGCCGAACCCGTGCGGCGGTTGCCGTCGGACGGCCGGCCCGCCCCCCTGGACGAGCACGTCCACGCGCTGGTGGAACGACTGCGCGGCCACGACCTGGAGGTCCTCGTGCTGGACCAGACCCGTCCCGACCTCGGCGTCTGCGTCGTCCGCGTCGTCGTGCCCGGGCTGCGCAGCCCCTGGGCGCGGTTCGCGCCCGGCCGGTTGTTCGACGTCCCGGTGCGGCGCGGTCTGCTCCCGCGGCCGACCGCCCCGGCGGACCTCAACCCCGTCCCCTTCTTCCTGTGAGCGGGTCGGTGGACGCTCCGGCCGGTGTCCCCGAGAATCCCTCCGTGCGGGTGTTCGGGGGGACGGGGTCCGGTGGGCGGTTGTCGTCGTCGGCGGTCGCGGCCCGCGAGAACGGTGCCGCCCGGTCGGCGGACCTCGGGGGCCTCGACGTCCTGACGCAGGGGCCCCGGCTGTCCCGGGTGGTCCTCATGACGGTGCTGCTCGGGTTCGCGGTCGTCGCGGTGCTGACGGCGCGCGAACAGGGCATCGGCGGTGACCGGCTGGTCGTGTTCCTCGTCCTGCTCGCAGCGCTCCTGTCCCTGCACGTCGGCTGGTTCGTCCCCCGCGGTCGCCGGTTGCGGACGGGGCCGGACGTCGCGGCGTTCGCGGCGCTGGGCCTGCTGAGCTTCGTCCCGCTGGCCGTGTTCGGCCTGGCGTGGAGCGGGGTCGCGGGGTTCTTCGGCGGGGTCGCCCTGCTCGTCCTGCCCGCGAGGTGGCGCGTCCTCGTCGCGGTCCTCGTCCCGCTGGCGACCGCCGCCTGGTACGTCGGTGCGGGTTTCGCACCCGACCAGACCGTCTACGCCCTCATCAGCACCGTGAACGTCGAGGCCGTCGTCTTCGGGTTGTCGCGCCTGACGCAGGTGGTGGACGCGGTGGTCACGGCACGGCGCCGGCTCACCGACGCGGCCGTCACCGAGGAACGGTTGCGGATCGCCCGCGACCTGCACGACCTCTTGGGCTACAGCCTGTCCGCCATCACCCTCAAGGTGGAACTCGTCTCCCGCCTGGTGGCGTTCGACGTTCCGCGGTCGCAGGCCGAACTCGGGGAGGTCCTCGCGATCTCCCGCGAGGCCCTGAGCGACGTCCGCGCCGTCACCAGCCGCTACCGCGACCTGGACCTGCGGCGGGAACTGGACTCGGCCCGCCGGGTGCTCGAGGCCGGTGGGGTCGTCGTCGACGTCGCCCACGACGAGGTCGACCTGCCCGCCCCCACGACGACGACGCTGGCCACCGTCGTGCGCGAGGGGGTGACGAACGTGCTGCGGCACAGCGACGCCCGCACGTGCTCCCTGCGGTTGGACGTCGCCCGCCGCGCGGGGACCGTCACCCTGACGATCCTCAACGACGGGGCGCACCCCGAGGGCGCCGAGGAGGACGGCCACGGAGGGGCGGGGTTGCGCAACCTCGCCGACCGGGTCCGGGAACTCGGGGGTGCCCTCGAGGCCGGGCGCGGGACCGTCGAGGGCAGTTTCCGCCTGTCCGTCGTCGTCCCGGCGGCGTGAGCCTCAGAGCCAGCCGGCCTCGCGGGCGATGCGGATCGCGTCGACCCGGTTGCGGGCGCTGAGCTTGACGTTGATGTTCGTCAGGTAGTTCCGGACGGTCCCGGCGGACAGGTGCAGGGTCCGGCCGATCTCGGTCGCCTCCGCCCCCGTCGCGGCCACCTGCAGGACGTCGCGTTCGCGGGGCGTCAGCGGGGACTCGACGGTGTCCCAGGCGGCGAGCGCCAACCCCGAGTCGATGACCCGCCGGCCGGCGTGGACGGAACGGATCGCCGCCGCCAGTTCGTCCGCCGGAGCGTCCTTGAGCAGGTACCCGCCGATGCGCGCGGCCAGGGCCCGGCGCAGCGTGCCCGGTTGCGCGAGCTGGGTGAGGATCAGGGTCCGGCACTCCGGCAGGCTCGACTGCAACGCGTCGGCGACGGCGATCCCGTCCATGCCGGGCAGGTCGACGTCCACGACGGCCACGTCCGGGCGGGTCCGCGTCGCGGCCGCCACGGCGTCCTCGCCGCAGGTGACGTCCCCCACGATCTCGAAGTCCGGTTCCAGTCCGAGCAGGGCGACGAGCGCACCCCTGACCATGTTCATGTCCTCGACCAGCAGGATCCTGATCACACGCCCTCCCCCGGACCTCGTCGCCCCCGCCCACGCACGGTGACGGCGATCCTAGGCGCGGACGGGAGCCGGGGTCAGCTCCCGGTGGACGGGGCCGGCCGCCGGGCGTGCCGGCGCACGGCGTCCAGCAGTTCCGCCTCGGCGAGCACGTCGTCGGCCAGCAAGGACGTCCCGTGGTCCACGGCGGCGGCGAAGTGGTCCAGGGTGGCGCGCACGTGGTCGTGCGGGGCCAGCCGGATCCGCCGCCGGCGCCCGCCGCGGAGCAGGTCGAGCTCCGGGGCCGCGTCCGGCCCCGGCGTGAAGGCCGACGCCAGCCGGAGCAGGCCCTCCTCGCCGTGGACCTCGACGTCGGAGACGTACCCGTGGGCCATGCCGAACGTGACCGACGCCGTGGCCCCGTCCGGGGCGAGGAGCAGGGCGCTGCCTCCCAGGTCCACTCCGCCGGGGGCCTCGTCGAGGACGGCCCCGACGACCTCCAGCCGCCGCCCGAGCAGGGTGAGCGCCGCCCGCAGCGGGTACACGCCCGTGTCGAGCAGCGCGCCGCCGCCGAGGTCGCGGCGGTGCCGGACGTCGCCGGCCGGACGGGCCGGGACGCAGAACCGGGCGGTCACCGCCCGCACCCGGCCGACCGCCCCGGCCTGCACCAGCCGGCGCAGGACCCGGGTCTGCCGGTGGTGGACGAACAGGACGTTCTCCTCCAGCGCCAGCCCGCCGGCCCGCGCCTGGTCGAGCAGGCCGCGGGACGTCGCCGCGTCCCCGGTGAGGGGTTTCTCGGCCAGCACGTGCTTGCCGGCCGACAGCGCCCGCCGGGCCCACGGGGCGTGCAGGGCGTTCGGCAGCGGCAGGTAGACCGCGTCGACGGCGGGGTCCTCGAGGACCTGGTCGTAGGAGGCCGGTCGCGCCCCGTGCTCGGCGGCGAGGGCGGCCGCGGTCGCGGGGTCGCGGCTGGCGACGTGCGTGAGCCGCCACCGGCTGCGCCCCGAGCTCAGGACGGGCAGGACCCGCCGCCGGGCGATGTCGGCGCAGCCGAGCACGGCGATCGTCCGGACGGAACCGTCGGCCCCGGCCGCGGGGTCACGCCGCACGGAGCCGCCGCCCCCGGCCGGCGCCCGCACCGAGCAGGCTCACGAGGCACGTCACGAGGGTCCGGGCCTGGATGTCGGCGTAGTGCGCGTGCGGCAGCAGGTCGGCCAGCTGCGCGGGGGTGACCCAGCAGAACCCCGGCGGTTCGGCCAGCGGCACCTCCTCGCCGACCTCGACGACCTGGTACCGGCAGCGCGCGTCGAGGAACCGTCCACCCTCCTCGGACAGGACGGAGTCGAAGCGGCGCGCCCGGGCCGGGGCCGCCGCGACCACGTCCGCGAACAACGGGTCGGGTGTTCCCGGGCAGGGCGTGAACTGCACGGTGGGGCCGATCTCGACGCCGTCCCGGAACCCCGGTTCGACGGCGGCGCGCGCCAGCACGTGCAGCACCCCGTCGATCGGGCGCGCCAGCAGCGCGGCCGTCCCCACCCCCACCGGGGCGAGCAGCGGCTGGCTCCAGCGGTGCACCTCGCGGCTGGCCGACCCCACGTCCACGGCGACGACGCGGAAGTGCCCGCCGTCGCGGTGGAAGACCTCCTCGGGCGTGCGCACCCAGTCCTGGACCGAACCCAGCGGGACGAGCCGGGACTCCATCCCCGCCTCGACCCGGGCGGCGGTGAACCAGGCGCGGACCTCCGCGTCGCTGTGGCGCGACCGGGCACCGGGGGCGAGCCCGGCGGCGAGGGCGTCGGTGAACTCGTCGTGGGCCGGTGCGCCGCCGCGCAGGGGTGCCCCCGCCAGCACGGTGCGCGTGCACATGTTGACGGTGTCGTCCTCGCGCAGGAAGCGCTGCACCTGCCCGACCGTCAGCCAGCGGTGGTCCTCGCCGTCCTCGAGCGCGTGGTCGACCTCGACGACGACGTTCCGGTTGCGCTTGCGCCAGAACCAGGTCCCGTGCTCGGACTGCAGGGAGTCGCTGACGGTGCGCGCCCCGCTGCCGGGCAGGAAGTGCTCGAGGTGGCGGACGGTGGCCCCGTGGTGCAGCCGCGTGTAGTTGCTGCGGGTGGCCTGGACGGTGGGGGACAACTGCACCGCGCCCGGGTTCCCGGGTTCGACCTTGGCCTGCACGAGGCAGTGCAGCAGACCGTCGATCTCCCGCACGACCATGCCGAGGATGCCCACCTCGGGCTGGACGACGACGGGTTGCTGCCACCCGCTGCCGTCGGGTCGGCGCACGTCCATGCCGCGGACGGCGAAGAACCCCCCGCTGTCGTGGCTGACGTCCCCCGTCGCGGGGTCGGTGCTCCAGCGGGGGAGGGCGTCGAAGGTGGTGCGTTCCAGGTGCAGTCCGTCGCGCAGCCGCCGCTCGTCGATCCACGCGCGGACCTCGGCGTCGCTCGTGACCCCCTCGCCCGCCGCCGCCGACAGCGCCAGGCGTCGGCTGTCCGACGGCACCGCCGTGGTCCTCACGCGGCCCTCCGCGTCGTGGCGGGGCGGGCCGTGAACTCCCGGACGGTCGAGACGACGTGGTCGAGCATGGGGGCCGTGATGCCGGGGTAGCAGCCGATCCAGAACGTCCGGTCGGTGACCACGTCGCTGTTGCGCAGGTCGCCGACGACGCGGTGGGGTTGCCCGACGTAGGCGGGCTGGCGCGTGAGGTTCCCCGCGAACAACCTCCGGGTGCGGATGCGCCGCTCCTCGAGGTGGTCGACGAGTTCCTTGCGCGTGTAGGGCGCGTCCTCGTGCACGGTGAGGGCGAAACCGAACCAGCTCGGGTCGCTGTCGGGGGTGGGTTCGGGCAGCAGCAGGCCGGGGATCCCGTCGAGGGACTCCCGCAGGTGCTTCCAGTTGCGTCGCCGGGCGGCGTGGAAACCTTCGAGCTTGGCCAGTTGCGTGAGCCCCAGCGCCGCCTGCACGTCGGTGGCCTTCAGGTTGTACCCGACGTGGGAGAAGATGTACTTGTGGTCGTACCCGGCCGGCAGGTTCCCGAGCTGGTAGGAGAACCGCTTGAGGCAGCGGTCGGTCTCGTTCGGTTCGCACCAGCAGTCCCGGCCCCAGTCGCGCAGGGACTCCACGGCCCGGGCGAGCTTGAGGTCGGAGGTCAGGACCATCCCGCCCTCGCCCGTCGTGAGGTGGTGCGCCGGGTAGAAGCTCACGGTGCTCAGCTGGCCGAACGTCCCCGTGAGCCGCCCGCGGTGGGTGGACCCCACGGCGTCGCAGTTGTCCTCGACGAGGAACAGGCCCCGGTCGGCGGCCAGCGCCGCCACGTCGGCGACGGGGAAGGGGTTCCCGAGCGTGTGGGCCACCACGACGGCCCGGGTCCGCGGACCTATGGCGGCCTCGATGCGGTCGAGGGTCGTGTTGTAGGTCGCGAGGTCGACGTCGACGAACACCGGGACGAGGCCGTTCTGCAGGATCGGGTTCACCGTCGTGGGGAAACCCGCCGCCACCGTGACGACCTCGTCGCCGGCGCGCAGCCGGTCCGGCCCCGCCTCCTCGGTCGTCAGCGCCGTCACCGCCAGCAGGTTCGCCGACGAACCGGAGTTCGTCATGTGCGCCTTGCGCACGCCGCTGCGCCGGGCGAACTCGGATTCGAAGCGCCGCTGCGAGGCGCCGGCCGCGATCCGCAGGTCGAGGGCCGCGCTCACCATCGCCACCCGGTCCTCGGCGTCGAGCACCGCCCCCGAGGACAGGACCTCGCTCACGCCGGGCACGAACTCGCGGTCCGCGACCGCCTCCTCGTGGTACTTGCGCACCCCGTCGAGCACGAGGTCCTTGGTCGTGTTCACGGTCGTCTCCGCTCCGTCGCCGTCCCCGGTCCGCACCGGTCGCGACCACCGTCGTCGGCGCGGCTGGAGGTGACGTCGAGCCCGGCTCGCGCGGCGTACAGCCGGCGGCAGTGCGCGTACTCGACGAGCCGTCCCGCCGCGTGCACGGCGGCCAGCGACGGGGCGGCGGCGTCCTTGGCGGACAGGACGGGCGGCCCGTCGGGCAGGACCGGCCACGGCACGGCGAGCGTCTCGTCGAAGGGGTCGATGTCGACCTGGCTGCCCGGCACGTACGTCGTCGAGCACAGGTACATGACCTCGGTGTCGTCGTCGAGGGCGAGGAAGCCGTGCGCCAGGCCCTCGGCGACGAACACGGCGTCACCGCCGGCCTCCAGGACCGTGCCGGCCACCCGGCCCCAGGTCGGCGAGCCGGGGCGGACGTCGACGACGACGTCGAACAGCCGACCGCGGTTGCAGCGGACCACCTTGGCCTGCCCCGGGGGCGAGGTCACCCCGTGCAGGCCGCGCAGCGTGCCCCGGCGCGAAACGGAGCAGTTGACCTGCTCGGCCCGGAACGCGTGGCCGGTGCCGCGGGCGAGGACGTCGGTGCGGAGGACCTCGCCGAACCAGCCCCGCCCGTCGTCGAGGCGGTGGGGGCGCAGCCGGTAGGCGTCGCGGACGGCGGTCTCCTCGATCTCCACCCGACCCGGTCTAGGGAACCGTGCTCGAGCTCCGGTCAGCCGCTGGTCGGTCGCCGGTCGACGGGGTCCGGTGGTGTTCACGCGGTGTTCACCCCGCCGTCGGGCGGGCGACGTCCACGCAGGACGTGCCGGGCGTTGCATGCTCGCCGTGCAGCTGACGCCTGACCTGGGCATGACGGTCCGGGACGACGAGGACGAACCGGAACTCCTGTTGGCCGACGGCCGTGCCGTCGACACCTGGCGCGAGGACTACCCCTACGACTCCCGGCTCGACCGGGCCGAGTACGAGCACGACAAGCGGCTCCTGCAGATCGAGCTGCTGAAGCTCCAGCGCTGGCTGAAGGACTCCGGCGAACGTCTCGTCGTCCTGTGCGAGGGGCGGGACGCGGCCGGCAAGGGCGGGACCATCAAGCGCTTCATGGAACACCTCAACCCGCGCGGTGCGCGGGTCGTGGCCCTGGAGAAGCCCAGCGAGCGCGAGTCGACGCAGTGGTACTTCCAGCGGTACGTGCAGCACCTGCCCGCCGCCGGCGAGTTCGTCCTGTTCGACCGGTCCTGGTACAACCGCGCCGGCGTCGAACGCGTCATGGGGTTCGCGACGTCCGAGCAGTACGACCGCTTCACAGCGCAGGTCCCGTTGTTCGAACGGATGCTCGTCGACGACGGCATCCACCTCGTGAAGTTCTGGTTCTCGGTGACCCGCGCCGAGCAGCGCACCCGGTTCCTCATCCGGCAGATCGACCCGGTGCGGCAGTGGAAGCTCTCCCCGATGGACCTCGCGAGCCTGGACCGGTGGGACGACTACACCGCGGCCAAGGAGGCGATGTTCGACCGGACCGACACCGACGTCGCGCCGTGGACGGTCGTCAAGACGAACGACAAGAAGCGCGCCCGGCTCGCGGCCATGCGGCACGTCCTGGCCCGCTTCGACTACGCGGACAAGGACGTCGAGGTCGTGGGTCAGCCCGACCCCCTGCTCGTGGTGCACGCCCGCACGATCCTGGAGACCGACCGCCGCCCGGAGACGCCTGCCCTCTGAGGCCCCACTCACCCCCTGTCCACCCCGTTCACCGGGAGTTCCTGGAGCGCGGTGAACAGGGGGTGAACTCTTCCGCAGGGCCCCCGATCTGGTTCCGCGGGGCACGGAACGGGTGCAGCCTTCTCCTCGTGGAGACCGCAACCGTCATCCTCGTGCTCGTCGTGGTGGTCGCACTCTCGTTCGACTTCACCAACGGCTTCCACGACACCGCCAACGCGATGGCCACCTCCATCGCCACCGGAGCGCTCAAGCCCAAGACGGCCGTCGCTCTCTCCGGGATCCTCAACCTCGTCGGTGCCTTCCTGTCGGTCGAGGTCGCCCTCACCGTCACGAACGCCGTCGTGAAGATCCAGAACAAGGACGGGTCGCCCAAACCCGCACTGCTCGAGGGCGGCGGCTCGGCGCTGCTGCTCATCGTCCTCGCCGGTCTCGTCGGGGCGATCGTCTGGAACCTCCTCACCTGGCTCGTCGGTCTGCCCTCGAGCTCGTCGCACGCGCTGTTCGGTGGCCTCATCGGCGCCACCGTCGCGGGCCTCGGCTGGGCGGGCGTGAACTGGAACGGCGACGGCACGAAGATCGACGGTGTCGTGGGGAAGGTCATCATCCCCGCGATCGCCTCACCGGTCCTCGCCTGCATCGTCGCCACCGTCGGCACCTGGCTCGTCCACCGCGTCGTCTCCGGCGTCGCGCAGCGCTTCACCGACCAGGGGTTCCGCTGGGGCCAGATCGGCTCGGCGTCCCTCGTCTCGCTGGCCCACGGCACGAACGACGCGCAGAAGACGATGGGTGTCATCACCCTCGGGCTCATCGCGTCGGGCCACTGGAGCGACACGGCCGCGGTCCCGTTCTGGGTCAAGGCCGCGTGCGCCCTCGCCATCGCGTCGGGGACCTACCTCGGCGGCTGGCGCATCATCCGCACCCTCGGCAAGGGCCTGGTCGAGATCTCCCCGGCCCAGGGCATGGCCGCCGAGACCTCCTCCGGCGCGGTCATCCTCATCTCCAGCCACCTGGGCTTCGCGCTGTCGACGACCCACGTGACGACGGGTTCCGTCCTCGGGTCCGGCCTCGGCAAGCCCGGCGCGACCGTCCGCTGGCGGGTCGCCGGCCGCATGGTCGTCGCGTGGGTCACGACGATCCCGGCCGCCGCGCTCGTCGGCGCCCTCATGTGGTGGATCGGCCACACGCTCGGCGGCGGGGTCGTCGGTGCGCTGGTCATCAGCCTGCTGCTGCTCGGGTTCGCGGTGGTCGTCATGCGCCACTCGCGCAAGAACCCGGTCCACGCGGACAACGTCAACGACGAGTGGGACGCGACCGCGGGTGCCGAGCGCACCCCGGCCGCCGTCTGACCCCGAACGAGGAGGAAACCCGTGACGCAGAACCTCGTCCTCGTCGGGGACGCCCTGTGGAAGATCCTGCTCGTCGCCCTCGTGCTGGGGGCGGGCCTGCCGGTCCTGTTCTCGGCCGGCGTGCGGGCCATGGCGTGGGGGGCGGGTGGTGACGCCGAGACGAACCACGCGCCGGGCCACCCGGCGGGCAAGGCCGTCGCGGTCGTCTGCTTCGCCGTCGTCGTGGCGGCCGTGGCCCTCGGCATCACCTTCATCGTCGCCAGCGGTTTCGGCAAGGCGCTGAGCTTCGAGCACGTCTACCCGACCATCGTCGACAAGTGAGGGGAGTCCACCGATGACCTCCGAGACCCTCGCCGGCCGCGTCCTGGACTGGCTGCGCGCCGGCTACCCCAGCGGGGTCCCGCAGCAGGACTACGTCGTGCTGCTCGGGCTGCTGCGCCGCAAGCTCACCGACACCGAGGTCCGCGACATCGCGGCCGAGATCGTCGGCCTCGCCAAGCAGGGCGAGGTGACGACCGTCGCCGACGTCGAACGCCTCGTCAACGCGGCGACCCTCGACGAACCGTCCGAGGCCGACGTCGCGCGTGTGTCCTCCCACCTCGCCGCGGGGGGCTGGCCGCTGGCCGACCGCCCGTTCTGAGCCACGTCCGGACCGCCTCGCCGAGCCCCCTCCCGCACCCGCGGGAGGGGGCTCGGTCGTCCCCGGGGCCTGTGGCAGGGTGACGGCGTGAGGCCCCCCCACCGCGATCCCCGTCTGGTGCTGCTGGTGGCCGCCGGGGGAGCGGTCGGGACCCTGGTGCGCTGGGCGGTCTCCGAGGTCGTCCCCACCGCCGACGGCTTCCCGCTGGCCACGCTGGCGGTCAACGTCGTGGGGTCCTTCGTCCTGGGGCTGCTGCTGGAACGGCTGACGCGCCGCGGCCCGGAGACGCCGTCCGGTCGGCGGTGGCGGCTCGGCCTGGGGACGGGGTTCTGCGGCGGGCTGACGACGTGGTCCAGCTTCGCGGTGGAGGTCGACCGGCTCACGAGCACCGGGTCGGTCGGGACGGCCGCCGGGTACGCGCTCGCCTCCCTCGCCGCGGGGCTGCTCGCCGTCGTGGCCGGCACCGCCCTCGCCGCCCGGGGGTCCCGGTGATCCTTCTCGTCACGCTCGCCGGCGGTCTTGGGGCGGCCGCCCGCTTCGTCCTCGACGGCGCCGTCCGCACGCGGTGGCCCTCGCAGTTCCCCTGGGGGATCCTGCTCGTCAACGTGCTGGGGTCCCTCCTCCTGGGTTTCCTCACCGGCCTGGTGCTGGAGGGGGGCGACCCGCAGTGGCGGCTCGTGCTGGGGGTCGGGTTCTGCGGCGGGTTCACGACGTTCAGCACCGCGCTGACCGACACCGTGCGCCTCGCGCGGGACGGGGCGTCGCGGCTCGCCCTCGTGAACCTGCTGGGGACGTTCGCGGCGACCGTCACGGCGGCCGCGTTCGGGCTCGGGCTGGCCGTCCTCCTCTGAGGACCGCCTCCTCAGGTCCGGGGGTCCTGGCGTTCCACGAGGTACGTGTGGCCGCCGCGCGTGACGCGTTCCCACTGCGCGTACCCGGCCTGCGCCTCGGCCTCGGTGCGCGGACCCCGCTGGGGCCCCTCCTCGTGCGACACCTGGGCCGGGCCGGTGAAGCTGAACACGGCGTCCAGGGCGAGGTCGACCCACTTGTTCTTCGACGTGGGGCGCCGCAGCCGGGCCGGGGTGCGGGGGTCCCGAGGAGTCGGCTCAGGCGATCGTTCGTGCATGAATCATTAGTGTACGCGGGGTCCTGGGGACGTCAACGCGAGCCGCGTCACGTCGTACCGGTGTTGCCGGACCGGCAACGACCCTCGACGCCCGCCGGCCGCCCCCCGCAGGATCGGCGCATGAGCCGTTTCGACCCGACCGCCCGCGACGCCGAGGAGCTGTGGGAGGGCATGTACTCCGGGCACGGCGGCCACGTCTGGACCGGACGGCCGAACGCCGCCCTCGTCGACGCCGTCGCCGACCTCACGCCCGACGTCACCGGTACCGCCCTCGACCTCGGGTGCGGCGAGGGCGGGGACGTCCTCTTCCTCGCCGCCCGGGGGTGGCGCGTCACGGGGGTCGACGTCGCGGGCACCGCCCTCGAGCGCGCCCGCGCCCACGCCGAGGAGGCCGGCGTCGCCGACCGCACCCGGTTCGAGCGGCACGACCTCGGGATCTCCTTCCCCGCGGGCACCTTCGGCCTCGTGACGGCGTCCTTCCTGCACTCCTACGCCTTCCTCGACCGCGCCGCCGTGCTGCGCCGGGCCGCCGAGGCCGTCGCCCCCGGTGGGTCCCTCCTCGTCGTCGGGCACGTCAGCCGCCCCGAGCAGCTCGGCCCGCTGGGCGGGGACTTCCCCGGCGCCGACGTGGCGCTGCCCGACCCCGACGAACTGCTCGCCACGCTCGCCCTCCCCGCGCAGGAGTGGACGGTCGCGCGCAAGGCGCTGCTCGAGCGCACGACGACCCTCGAGGACGGCAGCGAGGGCGTCTGGCGCGACGGGGTCCTGCGGCTGGACCGGCGCTGACCCCGCGCCGACTTCCGGAACCCGGCACGGGCGAGGCGCTGACCTGCGGCGATGGTGGTCCGTTCACCCCTCCGTGGTAGGTGTTTGCCCATGCCGTCCCCTCGCCTGGCCCTCACCCGCACCTACCTCGCGCCCTCGCTCGAGTCGGCGCCCGGTGGTGGCGAGCTGCCCGGAGTCGCCGACGTGCGTCCCGAGGTCGCCGTGGTGAGCGAGGAGACGCACTACGACACGAGCGACCTCGCCCTGGCCGCGGCGGGCGTCTCGGTGCGCCGGCAGACGGCCGAGCGGACGAGCCCCGCCCCGCGCGGCTGGGTCCTGGAACTGCCGGGCCGCGGCCCCCGCACCCACGAGGTGCGGCAGGCCCTGGGACGCGCCGTCCGCACCGCACCCGCTGCGCTGCAACGCCTCACGTGGGCGGCGGCCCGCGGCCGCTCGCTCGGGCCCGTGCTGGAGCTGTCGACGTCGGCCCGTCAGCGCGACCTGCTCGACGCGGACGGCGACGTCGTGGCGCGGCTGACCACGCGTGAGGTCCAGGCCCGGGCACTGGCCCCCGAGGACTCCTCCCCGCAGACGTGGGCCGAGTGGCAGGTGGAGGTCGTCGACGGCCGCCGCGACCTGCTCGACGCCGTCACCGACGCCTGGGAGGCCCTCGGCGCCGAGGAGTCCGACCGCACCGCCCAGCTGCGCGCCGTCCTCGACGGACCGGACGACGAGGACGGCCTCGACGCCGTGTCCGTGGACGACAGCGCCGGCGCCGTCGTCACGGCCCGCCTCGCGCAGGACGTCGGCTGGCTGCTCTCGCAGGACCCCCTGGCCCGCATCGACGCCCCGGACGCCGTCCGGTCGCTGCGCGTGGCGGCGCGCCGCCTGCGCACCGTCCTGGCCACGACGGCCCCCCTGTTCACCGAGGGCGCCACCGACGACCTGCGGGCCGAGCTCGCCTGGATCGCCGACGTCACCGCACCCGTCCGCGACGCCGACGTCCTGTCCGAGAAGCTCCTCGACGACCTCGACGAGGAGGCCGCCGGGCACACCGCCGGCTCCGGGACGGGTGACCCGGCCGTGGTGGCCGACCGCGTCCGCGCCGTCCTCACCGACCGGGCCGCCGCCGCCCAGGCGGCCGTCGTCGAGGCCCTCGACTCCCAGCGCTACCGCGACCTCGTCGCCGCGCTGGAGGCGTTCGTCGCCGACCCGCCCACCGTCAAGGCCGCCCGCCGCGAGGCCCGCAAGGTGCTGCTGCCCCTCGTCGCGGACGCCCACCGCGCCGCCCGCGACGCCTACCGCGACCTCGACCTGGACGCCGACCTCGAGATCGACCACGACGTCGACCACGCCACCGCGGACGACGCGGACGCGGCCGACGCGCTCGCCCGGCTGCGCGACGCGGTCGCCGCCGCGCGCGACGCGGCCGGGGTCGTCGCCCCGAAGGTCGGCGAGGCCGCCGAGGAGTACGTCGACGTCCTCAAGGACCTGCTCGACCTGCTCGACGAGCACGCCGACACCGTCCTGGCCCGGGAGTTCCTCGCCGGCCTCGTCGACGACTTCGGCACCGGCGCCTTCGTCCTGGGCCGCCTGCACGCGCTCGAGGAGGTGCGCTCCGCCGTCGCGTTCCACGACGTCGAGGAGGCGTGGGACAACGCGAACCGCAAGAAGCTGCGCAAGTTCCTCAAGTGATCGACCGGCCCCGCGCGCAGTAGTTGCCCCGGGGAGGCGTCGGTAGGGTCGCGGGGTGAGCGAGATCGCGAACCCCGTGCCCCTGTCCGGAGAGCGCGTCGCCCTGGAGCCCCTGTCGGCCGCCCACGCCGAGGGCCTGCGGGCCGTCGTCGCCGAGGGCGACCTGCACCGGACCTGGTACACGTCCATCCCCGCGCCCGAGCGGGTCGACGCCGAGATCGAGCGCCGGCTCGGGCTGCAGTGGGCGGGGACGATGAGCCCCTGGGCCGTGCGGCGGCTCGACACCGGCGCCGTCTGCGGGGCCACGACCTACATGAACGTGCAGGCCGACGTTCCGCGGCTGGAGATCGGGTCGACGTTCTACGCGCCGAGCGCGCAGCGGACGGGGATCAACGCCGAGACCAAGCTCCTGCTGCTCACGCGCGCCTTCGAGGACCTGCGCTGCATCGCGGTCGAGTTCCGGACGCACTGGCACAACCACCGCTCCCGCACCGCGATCGCGCGGCTCGGCGCCCGCCAGGACGGGGTGCTGCGCAGCCACCAGGTCCTGCCCGACGGTTCCCTGCGCGACACCGTCGTGTTCTCCATCACCGCCGCCGAGTGGCCCGCCGTCCGCGCCGACCTGCGGTACCGGCTGGCCCGTGGGGGTTCGCGGTGAACGCCGCCGACGGCACCCTGCCTCCCGTGGCACCCTCCGGCCCGCCCGTCGCGCTCGCCCTGCGCGGTCTCGCCAAGCGGTTCGGCCCCAAGGTCGCCGTGGACCACCTCGACCTCGACGTGCCGGCCGGGTCGTTCTACGGCGTCGTCGGCCCGAACGGCGCGGGCAAGACGACGACCCTGTCGATGGCGACGGGGTTGCTGCGGCCCGACGCCGGTCGCGCGTTCGTCGCCGGCGCCGACGTGTGGGCCGACCCGGTGGGGGCCAAGCGGATCCTCGGCGTCCTGCCCGACGGGGTCCGGTTGTTCGACCGCCTCTCCGGGCTCGAGCTCGTGCGGTACTCCGGGTTGCTGCGGGGGATGCCCCGGGCCGTCGTGGAGGAACGCTCCCGCGAACTGCTGGACGCGCTCGGCCTCACCGAGGCCGGGAACACCCTCGTCGTCGACTACTCCGCGGGCATGACGAAGAAGGTCGCGCTCGCGTGCGCGCTCGTCCACGCCCCGCGCGTCCTCGTCCTCGACGAACCCTTCGAGGCCGTCGACCCCGTGAGCGGGGCGACCATCCGCAGCATCCTCACCGGGTACGTCGGCGGCGGCGGGACCGTCGTGCTGTCCAGCCACGTCATGGACCTCGTCGAACGGCTCTGCACCCACGTCGCCGTCATCGCCGGCGGGCGGGTCCTGGCCGCCGGCGACCTCACCACCGTCCGCGGGGAAGGAACCCTCGAGCAGCGGTTCGTCGACCTCGTCGGCGGCACCCGCGACGTCACCGGTCTGGACTGGTTGCGGTGACGGGGGCCGCCGTCGCCCCCACCACCGGGCAGCCCGGCGTCGGGACCTTCGTCCGCCTCAAGCTCACGCTGCTGCGCAACGGCTTCCGCCGCAGCCCGTGGCAGGTCGTCGCGTTCGTCCTCGGGGCCGTCTGGGCCCTGGGGATCGTCGGGGTCGTGGGGTCGGGACTGCTCGCCCTGCGCTTCAGCGGCACCGACGTCGCCGGTCCCGTCGTCGTCGGCGGGGGAACCCTGCTCGTCCTCGGCTGGGCCCTCGTGCCGCTCGTGGCGTTCGGCGTCGACGAGACCCTCGACCCCACGCGGTTCGCCACCTTCGGGGTCGCCCGCCGCCGGCTCGTGCCCGGCCTCCTGCTCGCCGGCCTCCTGGGCCTGCCCGGCCTCGTCACCGCGCTGCTCGCCGTCGCCGCCGTCGTCACGTTCTCCCGCGGGCCCGCGGCGACGGCCTTCGGCGTCCCGGCGCTCGCCGTGTTCGTGCTGACGGCCGTGGCGGCCTCGCGGGCGACGACGACCGCGGCCGCCGCTCTGCTCCGTCGCCGCCGCACCCGCGACGCCGTCGCCGTCCTCGGCGGGCTGGTCCTCGTCTGCTTCGGGCCGCTCTTCAACGTCGTCCTCGGGCGCGCTGGGTCCGGTCTGGCCGAGCTCGCCGACCTGGGGCGGCGCGTCGCCGGCGTCGCGAGCTGGACGCCGCCCGGGTTCGCGGTCGCGGCCGCCGCCGACGCCGCCGCCGGACGGTGGGGGCTCGCGGCGCTGCGCCTCGTCCTCGCGGTCGTCGTGCTGGGGCTGCTCCTCGCGGCCTGGGCGCTGGCCCTGGGACCGGCCGGGACGGGCCCCGCCGGCCAGGCCGCGGCGTCCGCCCCCGCCGACGAACGCCGCCACCCGGTCCTGGACCGGCTGCCCGACACCCCGGCGTGGGCGCCCGCGACGGCCGTGGCGGTGCGGTGCGCCCGCTACTGGCGCCGCGACCCGCGCTACCTCGTCAGCGCCGCCTCCCTCGTCGTCATCCCGCTGCTGCTCGTGGTCCTGCCCCTGTCCCAGGGCGGGTCCGTCGGGTCCTGGCCGCTCGCGGCCGGCCCGGCCATCGCCTTCGTCATGGGCTGGTCCCTGCACAACGACGTCGCCTACGACCACTCCGCCTTCGCCCTGCACGTCGCGACGGGGCTACGCGGTCGGGACGACCGCGCCGGACGGGTCCTCGCGGCGGCGCTGTGGCAGCTGCCGCTGCTGCTCGTGGCCTCGGTCGGCGGCTGCCTGCTGGCCGGTCACCCGGAGCTGCTGCCCGCCGTCCTCGGTGCGGCGCTCGCGCTCTTCGGGGCGTCGCTGGGGGTGTCGTCGGTGGCGAGCGCGCTCGTCCCGTACCCGGCGCCCGCCCCGGGCGACAACCCGTTCCAGACGCCGAAGGGCGCCTCGGCCGCCACCGTGGGCGTGCAGTTCGGGACGTCGGCCGTGACGACGGTCGTCGCCCTGCCGACGCTCGTGCCCGCCGTCATCGCCCTCGTCGGGCCGTCCTGGGTCGGCTGGATCGCCCTGCCGGTCGGGCTGGCGACGGGGATCGTCCTGCCGTGGGTGGGCGTCGTCCAGGGCGGGGCCGTCCTGGACCGCCGCGCGCCCGAGGTGCTGGCGCGGGTGAGCTCGTCGTGAGCCCCGGACGGCCCGGTCCGCGGACCTGACGCGCGGGGCGGCCACGACGAAGGGCCCTCACCCCGGAGCGGGGTGAGGGCCCTTCGCGTGCACTGCCGTCAGCAGGTCAGAGCGGGACGACCGACTCGGCCTGCGGGCCCTTCTGGCCCTGGGTCACCTCGAACTCCACACGCTGGTTCTCCTCCAGCGAGCGGTAGCCGTTGCCACCGATGGCGGAGTAGTGGACGAAGACGTCGGGTCCGCCACCATCCTGCTCGATGAACCCGTAGCCCTTCTCGGCGTTGAACCACTTGACGGTGCCCTGAGCCATGCTTTCTCCAACACGTTTCCAGTCGGTCAAGCCCCGCGCGTCTGCGGGACTCGGGCTGAGTGGAACGCCACGCCGGACCGGTCTCCCGGCCGACGCGACGCCCGCATCACACTCCGCGGGCGTTCAGAACGATCGAGGAGCTGCGGTGATCTGCAGCCGTGGGGAAGCTAACACGCAAGGTGCAACCGTGCGCAAGACCTCCACGCAGCTCGATCACTCGTGGAGCACTCGTGCACGTCACCCGCGCTCGAGCGTGTCGACGGCCAGCACGACGCAGGCGCCCGTCCAGCCGAGGGGGGCCGGACCGGCCGGGGAGCCGTCGGGCAGCACCTTCTCCGGCAGGCTGCCCCAGGGCGTGGCGTGCGTGCTCAACCAGGTCAGCCAGGCCTGCGCCTGCGCGGTGCGCCCGCACGCGGCGGCGGCGAGGGCGACCAGCGCGGTCTCCGGGGTCCAGGAGACCCCGTCCTGGCGCCAGCCGGCCCCGGGGGCCAGACCGCCGGCCGGTCGGCGCGCCGCGAGCTGGTAGACGTCGAACGCCTGCAGCACGGAGGGCTCGGCCCGGGGCGCGAACGGCGGCAGGCAGAACGTCACCGCCGCGTCGACGGCGTCCCCGCGACCGCCCGCGTACCGCGTCCACCCCGCCGGGGCGAAGCGGTCCCGGACGAGGTCGGCGAGCGAGCCGGCCGCGGCGGACACCGTGCGGGCACGACGGCGCTCGCGCAGCCGCGAGAGCACCGCGGCGCCGGCCCGCAGGCCCGCCACCAGCGGTGCGACCGCCCCCAGGGTCAGGCTGCCCTCCGTCAGCTCCCAGTAGTCGGGGGAGGGGTCGGGCAGTCGCGTGCCGTCCGCCGTGCGGTCCAGGACGAACTCCAGGGCGCGGTCGAGGAGGTCGCGGGCGGCCTCCGCGCGGTCGCGGGCGGACGCGCTGTCGGGGTCGGCGTCGAGGGCCGCGCGCAGGGCCCACAACGACCAGCCCGCCCCGTCGTCCTGCCGGCGCCGACCGTCGGGCGTGCCCCGGCCGTCGAGGAGGTAGCGCGCCTCGAAGCCACCGTCGGGCAGTTGGACGCGCGCCAGGAAGCGCAGGACGCGGTCGGCGTCCTCGAGGTGCCCGGTGCGGGCCAGGGCGACCGCGGCGAAGGCGGAGTCCCGTGGCCAGGCGTAGGCCCAGGACGGGGCCGGACCCGCCGCGACGGCCCCGGCGGGGCTCGTCAGCGCCCGCAGGTCCAGCAGCGCCCGCCGGACCACACCCCCGTGGGGACCGGCGGCGCCGGGGACGCGTCCGGAGGACAGCCAGGCCGACTCCGCCCGCGGGTCGGCGTCGTACCAGTCGGGTCCGGACAGCAGCCGGGGCAGCGGCGCGGCCTCGGTGCGGTCGGGCAGGAGCGTCGCCCCGGCCGTCCCCAGCCCGAGCACCGAGGCGCCCCCGGCCGCCAGCAACCACCGTCGTCGCACCCCGCACCTCCCCGTGACGTCCTCTCCCGACCGTAACCCGGGCTCGAACGGACCGTGGAGGACTTGCGCGTTCCCGAGCCCGTCCGGGCGGTGCTCAGGCCCGGGAGGCCGCCACGGCGGCCGCGGTGTCCTCCGCGACGAGGTCGGCGTTGACGGCCGCCCCCGCCAGCAGACCCGCGGCCGCCGCCGTCACGACCTGCGCCTGCGGATCGGTGACGTTGCCCGCCAGGTGCACGCCCGCCACGGTCGTCGTGCCACCGGGGCCGGAGGGGTAGCGGTCGCCGACCTCGACGCCGCCCACGACGACCGGTTCGCGGACGATCCCGAGGTCGTCCAGCACGGGGGAGGACACGCGCACGGGGGCGCCGACGACGAGGACGTCGCGGGCGACCTCCGTGCCGTCGGCCAGCCGCACCCCGCTGAGCCGTCCGTCGCGGGACAGGACCTCGCGCACCTCGCCGTCGACGATCCGCACACCCCGGGCGAGCAGTTCCTCGCGGCGCTGGTCGTCGAGGGCGGGGCCGGTGTGGGTGAAGTACACGAGGTCGGCGCTCCACTGCCGGAACAACCACGCCTGGTGGCCCGACAGCGCGGAGGTGCCCAGGACGCCCAGGGCGCGGTCGGCCACCTCGTACCCGTGGCAGTAGGGGCAGTGCACGACGTCACCGCCCCAGTGCTCGCGCAGGCCGGGCACCTCGGGCAGGTCGTCGACGAGCCCGGTGGCGACGACGAGGCGGCGCGCACGGAACTCCCCGGCCGAGCCGGTGACGGTGAACGTTCCGTCGGAGGTGCGCACTGCACCCGTCGCGGTGCCGGCGACGACCGTGCCGCCGTACCGGCGGACCTCGTCGGACCCGTTGCGCTGCAGTTCCAACGGTGCGATCCCGTCGCGGGTCAGGAAGTTGTGGACGCCGTGGGCGGGGGCGTTGCGCGGGTTCTGGGCGTCGAGGACGGTGACGCTGCGGCGGGCCCGGCCGAGGGCGACGGCGGCGGCGAGTCCCGCCGCGCCACCGCCGACGACGAGGACGTCCAGCGGGGTGGTTCCGGTTTCTCCAGGCATGTCCCCAGCCTCACCCCGGACCGGCTCGCGACCCCGGCCGTGTTGCCGTTCCGGCAAAGGAGCGCTGGGATGACCCGGGTGGCGGGAACCCTGGACGACGTGGCTGGAGCGGTGGACGTGCGGGCGGCCGTGGCCGCGGTGGGCCCGCGGTTGCGGCGGTTGCGGACCGACGCCGACCGCACCCTGGCCGAGGTCGCCGCCGCGACGGGGATCTCGATCAGCACCCTGTCGCGGTTGGAGTCCGGCGGCCGGAAGGTGACGCTGGAACTCCTGCTGCCGCTGGCCGAGCACTTCGAGGTGGGGCTCGACGAACTCGTCCGGCCGCCCGTCGAACGCGGTCGTCGCCGGTCCCGGACCTCCCACCACGGTGTGACGTTCCTGCCGCTGTCGGCGGCCCCGGGCGGGTTGCGGGCCTACAAGCAGGTCCTCGACCCGGGGGCGGGGGAGGACTCCGACGAGCTGAACGTCCACGAGGGGTACGAGTGGGTGTACGTCATGGCGGGACGGTTGCGGATGCGGCTGGGGGACGACGACTTCGTCGTGGGGGTCGGGGAGGCGGCGGAGTTCGACACCCGGTTGCCGCACCGGGTGAGCAACCCGGGCACGATGCCGACGGAGTGCCTCGTCCTGTTCGGGCGGCAGGGGGAACGGATGCACGTGAAGGCGCGCCCCCGCAGCCCGCGCGTCAGGTCGCGGTGAGTTCCCGCACGACGATCGCGCTCAGCGGACGGTCGGCGTACAGCAGCCGGACGGCCGCCCGGTCGGGGTTCCCCGCGTCCGGACCCCGCCAGACGAGGTCCAGCCCGGCGCGTTCGGCCGCGGCCTTGGAGCGGACGTTGTGCTCCAGGAGGTACGCCGTCACCGGGACGTCGGCCCGGACCCGCTGCGCCGCGGCGAGAGCGGCGCGGACGATCTCTTGCGCGTACCCCTGCCCCCAGGACGCCCGCGCCAGCCGGTAGCCCAGGTTCCACGCCAACCCCAGGCGCAGGTCGCACCCGCCCGTCCCGACGAGCGCCCCGTCGGGGTCGCGCGCCACCCAGCTGCCGAGTCCCATGAGCTGCCAGCCCTCCTCGACGACGTCCAGCAGGCGCTGCGTCGTCGCGGGGTCGGTGTGCCGGCGGCTGGGGAGGTGCTCCCACACCGCCGGGTCGGAGTAGAGGGTGAAGACGTCGTCGAGGTCGGCCGGCACCGGCCGCGTCAGGACGAGGCGTTCGGTCCGGACCCGCTCTTCGCTCACGCCGCCCACCCTCCCACCCCCGCCCCGGCGGGCGGAGAGCACGCCCCCCGCCCGCGCAGGGCCCCTCTTCAGGGCGGAAAACATGCTTTCCGCCCCGCACGGGGCGTTCCCGGGGCGGAGGGTGTGCTCTCCGCCCGCGGGGCAGGGGTGTCCGGGTGCCGGAGGCGGGCCTCCGGGCGCACACTGAGACGGTTGCTCGAGGACACGGGAGGACGACGATGCGCACGCGGGGTGCCGCTCTGACGGTGCTGGCCACGCTCACGCTGGTGGCGGGGTGCTCGGACACCGCGACCGTCACCGCCGGTCCGGGGACGACGAGCGGAACCCCCACGACGTCGTCCCCGCCTCCGTCCCCCTCGCCGTCCACCTCTCCGTCGAGTCCCCCCACGGTGTCCTCCGGCGGTGCGGCGACGACGGGCATCCCCGCCGGAGCCGGGACCGCGACGACGGTCGACCTCGACGGGGACGGGAAGCCGGACACGCTGTGGCTGGCCGACGTCGACGGACGGCGGGAACTCGGGGTCACGACGACGTCGCACGGGACGTCGGTCGTGGACTTCACGTCCGCCGCCCCGCAGGCCGCCTCGGCGAGCGCCGCCGTCCTCGCCTCCGGCGCCCCCGTCGTGTTCCTCGACACGGGCCGGTCGGTGCAGCTCTACGTCTACCGCGTCGAGGGTCCGAGCCTGGGAGTCGTCCGCGGCGTCACCGGGGAGCCGTACTCGTTCAGCCTGGGGTTCACGGACTACGGCACGGGGCTGGTGTGCGCACCGCAGTCCGACGGTCTCCACCTGTTCGGCGAGAACGCCGTCTCGGGGTCGGGGAACACGTTCACGGTGACGCGCACGGAGGTGACCGTGAGCGCCGAGCACTCGCTGGCGCAGAACGGCGACCGGACGACCGTGGGCACCGGGCTCGCCGCCGAGGACCCCCGCGTGCAGGCCGCCCACGGGACGACGTGCGGGGACGGCGGGGCGGCGGACGAACCCCAGTGAACCAGCTGTCCCTCAGCGGAACCGGCGACCCTGGTCCCTCCGGATCGCCCACACCGCCACGGCCCCGAACACGACGGCCCACCCCACGAGGACCGGCACCACCCGGGTTCCGACGTCCAGGCCGGTGACGGCGCTCGTCACGAGGTCGCGGCCCGCGCGGGTCGGGGTCCAGACGGAGATCGACTGCAACCAGTCCGGCATGGTCTCCGGGGGCAGGAACAACCCGCCGGCGAACGCGAGCGGCAGCAGCACGACCTGGGCCAGGGCCAGTGCGGCCTTGGCGGGCAACGAGTAGCCGATCGCCAACCCCAGCGCCAGCAACGGAACCCCGGCGGCGAGCAGGGCGACGAGGCCCTCGAGGAACCGGGGCACCGTCACGGTGGCGTCGGTGAGCAGCGCCGACAGCAGCACGAGCGGAACGAGTCCGAGCAGGGTGAAGAACGCCCCCATGAGGACCCGCGCGAGGAACCTCGGCGTGGCGCCGACGGGCAGGGTGCGCAGGTGCGTGTCCCAGGGCAGTGCCCGGTCCTCGGCGATCCCCGCGCCGTGGGTGAACAGCGCCGTGCTCATGGCGGAGAACACCGCGAGCTGCGCCGTCGCGGCCGTCGCGGCGAGGGGGGACATCTCCCCCGCCTGCGGGACGACGAAGACGGTGAAGATGAGCGCCGGGAACACCGCCGTGCTGACGACGACGACCGGGACCCGCAGGGTTTCGAGCACCTGGTAGCGCGTGTGCAGCCAGGTGAGCCGCGCGGGGCCGGCGGACCGGTTCACGACGGCTCCCCGGGCGTGCCGGTGAGGGCGAGGAACGCCTCCTCGAGGGAGGCCGTCGCCACCTCCAGGTCGCGGAAGGGGACGTCGCGCCGCACGAGGTCGCGGACGAACCCGTCGGCGTCGGGGACGAGGAGTTCGACGCGGTCGCCGTCGCGGACGAGGACCTCCGCCCCCGTCAGCAGCGCGTCCGGCACGTCGCGGGCCCGGAACCGCACCCGGCGCACCTCCGTGCGGCCGCGGACCTCCTCGACCGTGCCGGCCACGACGACCCGGCCGTGGTCCACGACGACGACGCGGTGCGCGAGGGCCTCGACCTCCTCGAGGTGGTGCGACGTCAGCAGCAGCGTGCCGCCGTCGGCGACGAACCCCCGCACCGCCTCCCACAGCGAGAGCCGGGCCGGGACGTCCAGGCCCGTCGTGGGTTCGTCGAGCAGCACGACGCGGGGTCGACCGACGAAGGCGAGTGCCACGGCGACGCGCCGTTGCTGACCGCCGGACAGGCCGCCGCACTGCCGCCCGGCGAGGTCGGTCAGCCCGAACCGTTCCAGCAGGTCGGCCCGGGGCACGGGGTCGCGGTGGTGTCCCCCGGCGAAGTCGACGACCTCGCGGACCTTGAGCGTCTGCGGCAGCCCGGTGGCCTGCGGGGTGACGCCGATCCGGGCGCGGGCGCGCGGTTCGCGGGGGTCTCCGCCGGCCACGCGGACGGTGCCGCGGTCGGGGCGTCGCAGACCGGCCAGCAGCGACAGCAGGGTCGACTTCCCGGCGCCGTTGGGGCCGAGGACGCCGACGGCCTCGCCGGCCTCGACGTGCAGGCTCACGTCGTCGAGCGCCGTCACGGCGCCGAACGTGCGGGTGACGTGGTCGACCTCGACGACGGCGGGTGCGGGCACGGCCCCACCCTGCCTCGCGGGCGGTGGGGGGACAACCGCGCGGTCGCGGGTCGTTCAGGATCGGGCGTAGCGGCGGCGGAACTTCTCTACGCGGCCCTCGGTGTCCAGCACCCGGGCGGTCCCCGTCCAGAACGGGTGGCTGGCGGCGGAGACGTCGACGTCCCACACCGGGTACGTGTGCCCGTCCTCCCACTCCACGGTCGGCAGGTCGCGGGCGACGATCGTCGAGCGGGTGAGGAACGCGGTGCCGGCGGACTTGTCGCGGAACACGACGGCCTCGTAGGTGGGGTGGACGGCGGGGCGCACGGAGGTCTCCTGGTGGCTCTTGTCGGGAATGGTTGTCAGTAGCGGTAGTGTTGCACAGACCGTACGGCGACCAGAGGAGATGACGTGTCGGCTCGATGCCAGGTGACCGGGGCGGAACCCGGGTTCGGGAAGTCCGTCTCGCACTCGCACCGCCGGACCACCCGGCGCTGGAACCCCAACCTCCAGCGCAAGAAGTACCTCGTGCCCTCGCTGGGGCGCACGGTCACGCTGACCGTGTCGGCGCGGGGCATCAAGACCATCGACCAGCGCGGCATCGAGTCCGTGGTGGCGCAGATCCGAGCGCGAGGGGAGCGCATCTGATGGCGAGGACCGCCGACGTCCGTCCGGTGATCAAGCTGAGGTCGACCGCGGGGACCGGGTACACGTACGTGACCCGCAAGAACCGCCGGAACGACCCGGACCGCATGGTCGTCCGCAAGTACGACCCCGTGGTCCGCAGGCACGTCGACTTCCGCGAGGAGCGCTGATGGCGAAGACGTCGAAGATCGCGCGCAACGAGCAGCGTCGCGTCGTCGTCGAGCGGTGGGCCGCCCGCCGCGCCGAGCTCAAACGCGCGGCGGTGGACCCCCACCGACCGGAGGAGGAGCGGGCCGCCGCCCGGCTCGCGCTGCAGCGGTTGCCGCGCGACGCGAGCCCGACGCGGCTGCGCAACCGCGACGCCGCCGACGGCCGCCCCCGGGGTTTCCTCCGCACGTTCGGCGTCTCGCGCGTGCGGTTCCGCGCGATGGCCCACGCCGGGGAACTGCCCGGTGTCACGAAGTCCAGCTGGTGAGAGTTCGGGAGGAGACGACGTGAAGGTCGTGGGGTCGCTGAAGTCCCTCAAGCAGAAGGAGGGGTCCATCGTCGTCCGGAGGCACGGGAAGGTGTTCGTCGTCAACAAGCGCAACCCCCGGTGGAAGGCCCGCCAGGGCTGACACCATGGGCGGGTGACGATCCCCGCCCTCCACGAGGAACCGCCCGGCGGACCGGCCGGGCGGTTCCTGCGCGAGCAGTTCTGGGCCGAGGCGGCCGCCGCCACCGGTTCGCCGCTCGCCCCCGCCGCGCTCGACGTCGACCTGACGACCCTCGTCCCGCCGCAGGGGGCGTTCGTCGTCGCCGGGGAACGGCTCGGCTGCGTCGGGGTGCGGACCCTGCCCGACGGCGCCGTCGAGGTGAAGCGGATGTTCGTCACCCCCGCCGCCCGCGGCACCGGCCTCGGGCGCCGGTTGCTCCTCTGGTGCGAGGACTGGGCCCGCGAACGCGGCGCGAGCCGGCTGGTGCTCGACACGCACGCCGCCCTGACCGCCGCCTGCACCCTCTACCGGTCGTCGGGTTTCCAGGAGGTCGAGCGGTACAACGACAACCCGCACGCGCAGGTGTGGTTCGCGAAGGAGTTCTGAGACGCGGACCGGCTCGCCTGGTGCGTCGCGTTCCGACACCTCTCGACCCCGGGAAGCTCGTGGAACGCACCGCACCAGCTCGCGTACCGTCGAGCGTCGGGACGTCCGAGGGGGATGCGTGCGACAGGACCGGGCGGCCCGCGCGGTCGACGCGGCGACGGCGGTCGCGACCTCGCTCGGACTGCGGGTGGAGGACGTCGACGTCCTCCACGACGCCAACGCGCTCACGCTGCGCCTGCTGCCCTGCGACGTCGTGGCCCGGGTCGCCGTCGGTCCGGTCGAGCAAGCCCAGCGGGAACTCGACCTCGGCCTGGCCCTGTCCGCGGTCGCGCCCGTCGGCGCCCCCGACCCCCGGGTCCCCGCCCGTGCCCACGTCCACGACGAGTTCGTCGTCACGCTGTGGGCGCACCTCCCGACCGCGGGCGGGGAGGTCTTCCCGGCCGACTACGCGCAGGCGCTCCGCGCGTTGCACGCGGGGACGCGGAACCTCACCGTCGAGGTGCCGCACGTCACCGACCGCGTCGCCGTCGCCCGCGGCCTCCTCTCCGATCCCGAGCGGACCCCGGAGCTCCCGCAAGCCCAGCGGGCGGTGTTGCTCGACGCCCTCGCCGGGGCGACCACGACGCTCCTGCGCGCCGGTCGCCGCGAGCAGCTCCTGCACGGCGAACCCCACGCCGGGAACCTCGTGGCGACCCCTGCCGGCCCGCGGTTCGTCGACCTGGAGACGTGCTGCCGGGGTCCGGTGGAGTTCGACGTCGCCCACGCGCCCGACGAAGTGGCCGACCACTACCCGGGGCTGGACCCGGCCGTCCTGCACGCGAGCCGGGTCCTGGTGATGGCGATGATCACCACGTGGCGGTGGGACCGCGACGACTCCCTCCCGGACCGGGAGCGGCTGGTGCGCGAGTGGTTCGCCGAGCTGGAGGTCCTGCTGGCGCGTCGGGTCTGACCGCGCTGCACCCGTCCCCGGGGGAGTGTCACCGCGGTGGGCGGGACCGTGCCGCCGTCAGGAGGCCGGCGGCGACGACGGCCACGAGCAGCCCCAGTGAGAACTCGACCACGTGCCGCCGGGTGAGCGCGGTGGCCAGACCCGTCGCGACGGCGATGCCCACGAGCCCGCCGCCCTGCAGCGCGACCTGCACGGCGGACAGCACCGTCGACAGGGAGCGGGCGTCCACCGACTGCTGGAGGTCGGACATCAGGGCCCCCACGAGCAGCGCCCCGCCGAAGGCCGACAGGAACTCGCTGACCCCCACCGCCGGGGCGGCGAGGGCGCCGGGCCGCGCCAGGAGCAGCACGGCCGGTCCGGCGGCGGCGACGACGGCGGCCGCCTGGCACGTGCGCGTCGTCCCCGCGGCCCGGCGCACGCGGTCCAGGACGAGACCGGCCACCACCGCGCCCGAACTGCCCACGGCCACCACGGCACCGGTCCAGCGGACGGGCACCGCGAGGTCGCGCAGCAGGAACAGGAGGTGCACGGGCACCGTCAACGAGGTGGCGACGGAAACCCCGACGGCGAGCAGCAGCGGGGTCGCGGACCGCCGGGCCGCGGACCCCAGACCGGCGCGGAGCTGGACCCCGCGGTCCCCGCCCACCCGCGGTTCCTCGACCGGCAGCAGGGCCGACTCCGGGCGCACCAGCCCCAGCCCGACGAGCGCGGAGGCGAGGGCTCCGGCCGCTGCGCTCGCGAGGGCCGCCGGGGCGCCCCAGGCGGCGAGGAGCGCCGGCCCCAAGGACTGTCCCGCAACGGACGTCGCCTCGCGCGCGGCCTGCAGGTGTCCGATCGCGCGGCCGCGGGTGGAGCTGTCGGTGAACAGGTTGACGAGGTGGTAGCCGAGGCTGCCCGCGACCGTCGCCAGCACCACGTGGAGCACGGTGGCCACGAGCAGCAGGGGGAACGTCAGCACCCCCAGCCACAGCGTGACCGCGGTGAGCAGGACGAGCGCGGCGTCGGTGAGGCGGAGCGCGGCTAGGTGCGGGGAGTGCCGCCGGCGGCGGTCGCTCCACACCCCGGCGGGCACCTGCACGAGGAGGGCCGTCGCGAGCACCGCCCCGGTCAGGAGCCCGACCTGCGTCGACCCCTGGCCCAGCGCGACCACCGCCACGAGCGGCAGCGTCACCTCCACCATCGAACTCGTGAGCGTCCAGGACGAGGCGGCGAGGAGGTACCGGCGCAGCAGCTGCGGGGCGGGGGTCACAGCACCGGTTCCCGGGCGGCGGCCGCCCACCCGCCCCCGTCGTCCGGCTCCGGAACCGCGCACAGCCCGAACCACCGCACGAGCAGGTCCAGCCACTGGTGTTCCGTCGCGGTGAGCGGTCGCACCGAGGAGTACCCGGCGAGCAGGTCCCGACGCACCGCGGGCGGCGTCGGCCGCCACTCCCGGAACCGTGTCGCGAGGTACACGCTCGCCTGGGCCAGGTCCTCGACGGGGTGGGCGCGGTGGGCGTCGTCGAGGTCGAGCACCCCCACGACCCGGCCGCCGCGCGTGAGGAGGTTCGCGGCGCGGAAGTCCCCGTGCACGACCTGCGGGGCGCCGGGCAGGTCGGGTGCGGCGGCGAGGAGCTCGGCGAGGCGCGCCGACGCCGTGGGGACGTGCCCGGGGTCGCCGTCCGCGAGCCACGCCGCGACGCGGTCGGGCAGGGAACCCGCAGCCCGCGGCCCCAGACCGTCCGCCGGGGCGAGTGCCGCGTGGGTCCGGGCCAGCCAGCCGCCCGCGTCCCGCACGGCGGCGGCATCCGTGACGTCGAGCCAGTCGCCCGCGACCTCGGCGAACACCCCCACGGACACCGGACCGCGGGGGGCTGCGAGGACCGCGCGGAGGGCGCCGTCCCGGGTCGCGACCGGGGCGGCGACGGGGATCCCCGCGGCGACCAGGCCCGGCAGCAGCGCCGTCGTGGCCGCGAGCCGGGCGAACCGGTCGGCGTCGCAGGACCACTTCACGACGAGCGGACCGCCGTCGGAGGCGACCCAGGCGACGGCACCGTCGCCGCTGAGCACGACGCGCGGGCAGGCGCGCAGCCGCACGTCCCAGACGTCCTGCAGCGCAACGCCCAGCCACGTCCGGACGGCCGCGAGGTCCGCGAACCCGAACCGCGCGCGCAGCGCCACGGTCGCGTCCCCGGACTCCCACAGCATCGACAACCCCTGCGGCAGCACCCGCCGACCGTAGCCACCACCACCCGAGGGGGGTGTGCACGGACCGTGCGGGACGGGTAGGAATCCCCTGTGCGCGTCGACCTCACGGGCAGGACGGCTCTCGTCACGGGTTCCAGTTCGGGCATCGGCCTCGCCATCGCGCAGGGGCTGGCGCGGTGCGGGGCGGAGGTGGTGCTGACCGGTCGCGACGCCGGCCGCCTCGCCGCCGCCGCCGCCACCGTCGACGGCACGGTCCGCACCGTGGCCGGGGACGTCACGACCGACGCCGGCCACGCGGACCTCGTCGCCGCCGTCCCCGCCGTCGACGTCCTCGTCAACAACCTCGGCATCTTCGGTGCGGCGGACCCGCTGACGATCGAGGACGACGAGTGGCGGCGCTACTTCGAGGTGAACGTCCTCACCGCGGTCCGCCTGACCCGCCACCACCTGCCCGCGATGACGGCGAAGGGCTGGGGCCGGGTGCTCTGCACCTCCAGCGACTCCGCGGTCGTGACGCCGGCCGAGATGATCCACTACGGCGTCTCGAAGACCGCCCTGCTCGGGGTGCACCGGGGTTTCGCGAAGGCCGTCGCGGGCACCGGGGTCACGGTGAACAGCGTCCTGGCCGGGCCGACCAACACCGGCGGGGTCGAGGACTTCGTCCGCGAACTCGTCGGGGACGGCCCGTGGGAGGAGGCGCAGCGGGAGTTCATGACGCGGTTCCGCCCGCAGTCGCTGCTGCAGCGGCTCATCGAACCCGAGGAGATCGCGAACATGGTGTGCTACCTCGCCTCCCCGCTGGCCTCGGCGACGACGGGAGCCGCCGTCCGGGTGGACGGCGGCTACGTCGACGCGATCCTGCCCTGACGGGTCGTCGGTCGGGGAGGGTTCACAGGCGCAGCGCGAGCTCGCGGGCGCTCTCGCGGGCGGCCGCGAACTCGGCGTCGGCGCGTTCGCGCAGGTCGGCGAGGTCGGCCAGCCGGTCGGCCAGCGTCGCGCTCGTCTGGACGACGTGGACGTCCATGGCGAGGGAGGCGCCGAGGATGATCTGCAGGACCGGGACACCGTGGTCCCAGCCCTCGGTCGGGCTGCCCGCGTCGTAGGTCGCCCCGCGTGAGCTGACGACGACGGCGGGCCGGCCCGCGAGCGGCTGCGAACCTTCCCCGGCCAGCGCGCCGGGGATGTGGACGTGGTCCAGCCACACCTTCAACGTCGAGGGCACCGTGTAGTTGTAGAGCGGCGCGCCCACGAGGAGGACGTCCGCGGCGAGGAGTTCGGCGTGGACCTGCGCGGTGAGCGCGTCCTGCTCGGCGGGGACCTGTGCGCCGGGGAGGCGGTCGGCCGCCGGCCAGTGCTGCTCGTTCGTCGCGAAGTGCGGGAGCGGGTCGCGGTGCAGGTCCCGGTGGGTGACGGTGAACTCGGCCCCGCGACCGGTCCAGGCCTCCGCGAAGGCCGCCGTGAGGGCGCGCGACCGCGACGTCGCGAGGTCGGCGGAGGAGTCCAGGTGCAACAGGTGCGGCATGCCCGAAGGCTACCCAGCGCCCGTCCCACCGTGGTGGCGGAGCCTCAGACGACCTCGGCCATGACGGGTCGCGTCGCCTCCGGACGCGCGGGGGACCGCCGCAGCCGGGCGACGAGCCGGCACACGAGGTAGATCGTGAACGAGACCGTCGTGACGTAGGGGCTGATCGGGACCGACGAGCCCAGCGCCAGCAGCATCCCGCCCACCATGGCCGTCAGCGCGAAACCCACCGACAGCAGCGGCACGACGAACGGCGAGGAACTGATCCGCGTCGCCGCCGCGGCGGGCGTGACGAGCAGGGCCAGCACCAGCAGCGCGCCGACGATCTGCACGCTCATGGCGACGGCGAGGCCGAGCACGAGCATGAACACCGGCGACAGCAACCGCACGGGCACGCCGCGGGCCGCCGCGACGTCGGCGTCGAGCGAGGCGAACAGCAGCGGCCGCCACATCACCAGCAGGGCCACGAGGACCACGGCCGACAGGACGACGAGCGAGACGAGCTGCGGGTTGTCGACCGCGACGATCTGCCCGGTCAGCAACCCGAACTTGTTCGCGGCCCGGCCCTGGTAGAGGGCCAGGAACAGCACGCCGAGCCCCAACCCGAACGGCATGAGCACGCCGATGGCCGAGTTGTGCTCGCGGGCCCGGTTGCCCAGCACCCCGAACAGGACGGCGGCCAGCACCGACCCGACGAGGGAACCGAGGACGACGTTCACCCCGACGAGCAGCGCGAACGCGGCCCCGGCGAAGCTGAGTTCGGCGATCCCGTGGACGGCGAACGGCAGGTCGCGCGCGACGATGAACACCCCGACCAGGCCGCCGATGAGCCCGAGCAGCGCCCCGGCGTAGAGGGAGTTGTGCACGAGGGCCAGCAGGGCGCCGTAGTCGGAGAAGTCGACGATGCGGTCCCACGCGATGGAGCTGGGCATCAGGACGCCTCCTCGTGGTCGTGGGCGTGCGGGTGCTCGCTGGGGGCCGCGCCGCCGGCGACGAGGACGCGACCGCCCGAGCGGAGCACCTCGACGGGTGAGCCGTACAGCTCCGACAGCGTCGCGGAGTTCATGACGGCGTCGGGGGTCCCGACGCGGAACCGGCCGCCGGCCAGGTAGAGCACCCGGTCGGCGTACGGCAGGACGGGGTTCACGTCGTGGGTGACGAAGACGACGGCCGCACCGGTGCGCAGCCGGGACTCGTGGAACAGCGCGCTGACGGCGGCGGCGTGGTTCAGGTCCAGGGACAGCAGGGGTTCGTCGGCCAGCAGCAGGTCGGGGTCCCCGACGATGCTCTGCGCGACCCGCAGCCGCTGCTGCTCCCCGCCGGACAACCGTCCCACCGGGGCGTCGGCGTAGCTCGTGGCCCCGACGGCCTCCAGGACGCGGTCGACCGTCTCCCGGGCCCGCCGCGACGGCAGCAGCGGTCCCCAGCGGTGGCCGTCCAGCCCCAGCCGGACGAAGTCGCGGGCGCGCAGCGGCGTGCCCGGGTCCAGGCCCTTCTGCTGCGGCACGTACCCGATGCGCCGGTTCCCCCGCTGCACCGGGCGGCCGACGACCTCGACCGTCCCGCGTTCGAGAGGTTGCTGGCCGAGGGCCACCTTGAGCAGGCTGGACTTGCCGGCGCCGTTGGCACCGAGGACGGCGATGAACTCGCCGGGGGCGACGTCGAGGTCGAGACCGGACCAGAGCCGGCGCTCGCCGTAGGCCAGCGAGGCGCCGCTGAGCCGGAGGGCGGGAGTGCCCGCCCTCACTTCTGCGTCAGCGCCGCGGTGATCGCGTCGACGTTCCCGGTCATCCACGTCGTGTAGTCCTTGCCCTCGGGGAGCGTCTCGGTCACGGGCACCACCGCGATGCCGTTGCTCTTCGCGGCGTCGAGGACCTTCTCGGTCTGGGGGCCGGTGGTCTGCTCGTTGTAGACCAGCGCCTGGACCTGGTGCCCGCTGAAGAGTGCCAGGGTCTCCTGGAGCACGTCGACCGGGACGTCGGTCTCCTCCTCGATGGCCTCCGAGAACTTCTCCGGCGTCTTGTTCTCGGCGCCGAGGGCCTGGAGCAGGTACCCGGGGACGGGTTCGGTGATGGCGACGCCCTTGCCCTGCGTCGTCGCCCTGTCCGTGGCGATCTTCTGCTCGAGGGTGTCGAGGCCGCCCTCGAAGGTCTTGAGGTTGGTCTCGAACGCCGTCGCGTCGTCGGGGGAGGCCTTGGCGAGGGTGGCCTCGATCTCCCGGGCGACCTTGCGGACGGTCTCGACGTCGTACCAGACGTGCTCGTTGAGCTCCCCGCCCGCGGCGGCCTGCTTGCCGGAGATGTCGACGGCGTTGAGCACGGTGGCCTTGGCGGAGGACGCCTTGAGCATGGTGTCGACGAAGTCGTCGTACCCGCCGCCGTTCTCGACGACCACGGTGGCCTTCGACAGCTCCAGCTGCGTGCGCGTGTTCGCCTCGTAGCTGTGCGGGTCGGCGTTGGGGTCGCTGATGATCGACGTCACGGTCGCGTCGTCGCCGGCGACCGCGCTGGCCACCGAACCCCACACGTTGGTCGAGGTGACGATGCTCAGGCCGGTGCCCGCCGCGGACGACGCGGCCGCGGAGGTGCTGTCCCCGCTGCCGCACGCGCCGAGCGCGACGGTGGCGGCCAGAGCGGAGGTGAGGGCGAGGGTCGAACGGCGCGACAGCATGCGGCGGCTTCCTGACGATGGGAACGATTCGCAACAACTGTACGCCCGTCGTCCCGCGCCGGACCACCACCCCGGGGGCCGGACCTTCACGCCTCCTTGGACAGCGTGCCGCGCAGGACGCTGTCGGAGGAGTGCCCCGGGTTCCCGTCGAGCGGTTCGCGGGAGACGTCGACGACGTCGAAGCGGGAGAGGTCGATGCCCGCCGGGACGGTGACCGTCATGTCGTCGCCGGCCATCGTGCCGAGGGAGACCATGCCGCCGTCGGCGTCCAGGAGCCACGCCTCGAGGTAGCCCTGCGCCGGCGCCTGGACCCCGTGCACGGCCAGGTGCAGCCGCACGGCGCCGTCCTGGTCGGCGACCTCCGCCGTCCCACCCGGTCCGTCGGACGCACCCCCGGACCCGACCGGGCGCAGCGTCGCCGACGAGACGACGGCGGGCCGCACGGCGACGGGGTCCGAGCCCTCGGTCGTCCGTGCGCCGACCACGCCGAGCACCCCGCCGACGAGCAGGCCGGCGACGGCGGCCGCGGCCACGGCGGGGGAGAACCGGCGCCGCCGGGCCGGACGGCGGGTGCGGCGGTGCTCGTCCAACGGTGCCGCAACCGTCTGCACGACAGTCGGTCCCGCGACCGTGGGGGTGCCCTCGCCGAAACCCACCTCGTGCGCGATGCGGTCCCACGTCCCGGCCGGCGGGGCCAGCGCCTCGACGTCCTCGGCCGCCCGGGCGGCCCCCAGGCGCGCCCAGCCGGCGACCTCCGCGCGGCACCGCTCGCAGTCCGCGAGGTGCTGGTGCGCGACCGCGCCGAGCGGTTCGCCGAGACCCGCCAGGGCGGCCTCGTCCTCGTCGAGGTGCGGGACCCCGGTGCCCTCAGCCGGCCGCACGGTCGGCCTCCAGCCGGGAACGCAGCCGGTGCAGGGACCGGCGCAGGTGGCTCTTGACCGTGCCCAGCGGCAGGCCCGTCCGGGCCGCCACCTGGGCGTGGGTGAGGTCGTCGAAGAAGGCCAGGCGCACGAGGGTGCGCTGCGGTTCGCCGAGCTCGTCGATCTCGGCGAGCAGGACGACGCGGTCGGCGGCGGCGTCCTGCGGCAGGGGTTCGTGCAGGACCGCGGCGTCCCCGCCGCGCAGCTGCTCCGGTTCGGTGACGACCTCGGAGCGGTAGCGCTGGGCGAGGGCGTCGGCGATGCGGTGCCGGGTGATGCCGACGAGCCAGGCCGCGAAGGAGGACCGGTCGGGGTCGTAGTTCTCCCGCGAGCGCCACGCGGCGACGAAGACGGACTGGACGACGTCCTGGGCGTCCTGCTCGCCGAGCCGGCGCCGGGCCAGGCCGTTGACGAGCGGGGAGAAGCGTTCGTAGGCCTCGCGCAGCCCGCGTTCGTCACCGGCGCGCACGGCCCGTCCCACGGCGGCGTCGTCCCACGCGGCGGGAGCGGTCCAGTCGGTCGACCGGTCCGTCCCGGCCGGGGACTCGGGCCGTGGACTCACGGCACAACGGTAGGTGGACCTCACCGGGCCGCCACCCGAGCGCCCGAGCGCCCGGGGGCCCGGGGGCCCGGGGGCCCCTCAGGCCGCCGCGGTGGGCAGGGCGGGGTAGTCGGGGACGGTGAACGTGTCCGCCGGGGGTCGGGTGAACCGTCCGGCGAGGCCGCCGAGCGCGCGGACGGGCGGGCTCGTCAGGACGCGCAGCCCCGTCCACAGCGCCTGCCGGTGCCAGGCCGACCGCGGGTTCGCGATCGCCGGGGTTCCCGGCGGCAGGTCCTGCGCCCGGGTGACGAAGGGCCGCATCCGGCGTTCGTAGGTCGCGGTCGCGTCCGTGAGCGGCCGGCCGTGGGCGTGCGCGGTGGCCAGTTCCCCGGCCAGGACGTAGGCGCCGGTGAGGCCCAGCGTCGTGCCCATGCCGCTGACCGGGGACGCGCAGTGGGCCGCGTCGCCGAGCAGAACGACGCGGCCGGAGCTCCACCGGTCCAGGTGCACCTGGGCGAGGTCCTCGAAGTGGAAAGGGGTGTCGTCGAGGGCGGCCAGGACCCGCTCGGTCTCCCAGCCCGCGTCGCGGAACACCCTGCGCAGCACGGTGACCTGGGCGGCGGGGTCGAGGTCGGCCAGGCCGCGGGTGGGGGACAGGAAGTTCAGCAGCGCACGCGTCGTGCCGGTGTTGTCGGGACGCAGGTGGACGCTGCGGCCCTCCAGCGCGTTGTACCAGCGCCAGGACCGGTCGTCCTGCGGGGTGCGCGGGACCGTCACGTAGACGCAGTACATGCCGAGCGGGCGGACGGGGTCGCCGGGGAACACCAGCCGGCGGGTCCGCGACCCCACGCCCTCGGCGACGACGACGAGGTCGACGTCGCGGCGCTGCCCGGAGGCCAGGGTCACGGCGACCCCGTCCGCGTGCTCGTCGAGGGCGGTGACGTGGTCGCCGAAGAGGCGTTCGGTGCGCTCGGCCGGCAGGTCCAGCAGGAGGCCGGACAGCTTGCCGCGCAGGATCTCCAGTTCGGCCGTGGCTCCGTCGCTCTCGCCCTGCGCCGCGGGCAGCGCCGCGCGGGGACGGCCGTGCTCGTCGACGAACGCCGTGCCCTCCTCCGTCGTGTGCTCGACGAGGGCGGCCTGTTCGATGCCGGTGCGGCGCAGCACCTCGCGGGCCGCGCCCCGGACGTCGACGTTCTGCCCCTCCTCGCGCCGGTCGGCGGCGCGTTCGACGAGCGTGACGGTGAACCCGGCGCGGTCGAGCCAGTGCGCGAGCAGCGGCCCGGCGACGCCGGCCCCGGAGACGAGGACCGAGGGTTGGGGGCGGGACGACATGCGGTCCTCCTGGGGGTCGGTGCTGCCCAGTCAACGGGTGGCCCGACCGTCCGGCAATCGGGAACCCTAGGGCTCCCGGGGTCAGGGGACGAGCACGGGTTTCACCGTCGCCCCGCGGTGCATGTCGGCCACGGCCTCGTCGAACCGCTCGAAGGAGTACGTCCGCACCAGGTCGCCCAGGGGCATTCGGCCGCTGGTCACCAGGTCGACGAGGGCCGGCACCAGGGACGCGCCGTCCCCGTCGCCCAGGGTGATCCCCTCGACGCGCCGGCCCGGCAGCAAACCGTTGACGTCGACCGGCACCTCGGTCCCGAACGGCGGGGCCCCGACCGCGAGCGCCGTGCCGCGCGGGGCCAGCGCGTCGATCCCGGCGCGCAGGAGCGCGGGGACGCCCGTGGTGTCGACGACGCCGTCGGCGCCACCGCCGGTGAGGTCCAGCAGGGTCGCGGCGAGGTCGCCCTCCAGGGCCGAGGAGTCGACGACGTGGGTCGCCCCGAACCGGTGGGCGGTCGCGAGCCGGTGGGCCACGCGGTCGACGGCGACGATGCGCGTGGCCGGGGTCAGCGCGGCGGCCGCGACGGCCGCCAGTCCCACGGCCCCGGCCCCGAGGACGACGACCGCGTCGCCCGGACCGGGGCGCAGCGCGTTCCACACCGCACCCGCCCCGGTCTGGAAACCGCAGCCCAGCGGGGCGAGCGTCGGCAGCGGGGAACCGGCCGGGACGCGCACGAGGCTGCGTTCGTCGACGAGGGCGTGCCGGGCGAAGGAGGACTGCCCGAAGAAGTGCCCGCCGAGGGGTTCGCCGCCGCGGGTGATGGTGGGGCTGCCGTCGGCCCGGCGGCCGCCGAGCAGGTTCAGCGGCAACCACGTCGCGCAGTAGGCGGGATGCCCCTGCCGGCAGTTCCGGCAGGTGCCGCAGGACGTGAACGACGTGAGGACCTCGTCGCCGACGGAGAAACCCCGCACGGCGGACCCGACGGCCTCGACGACCCCGGCGCCCTCGTGGCCGAGGACCCCCGGCAATGGGAACGGCAGGGCCCCGGACGCGACCGTGAGGTCGGTGTGGCACACCCCGACCGCGACGATGCGCACGAGCACCTCGTCGGGGCGGGGGTCGTCGAGGTCGACCTCGCGGGTGCGGAAGACCGTCCGGCCGGAGGGTCCGCCGGGTTCGGCGACGAGGGCTTCGGTGGTGGTGGGCACGGATCCCCCTCAGGCCAGCGAGACGACGACGGACTTGGTGCGGGTGTAGGAGGCCAGCGCCTCCGGGCCGTACTCGCGGCCGAACCCCGAGGCGCCGACCCCGCCGAACGGCACGGCCGGGTCCAGCAGGGCCCAGTCGTTGACCCAGACGATCCCGGCGCGCAGCCGGGAGGCGACGCGGTGGGCGCGGGCGACGTCGCGCGTCTGCAACCCGGCGGCCAGGCCGTAAGGGGTTCCGTTGGCCATCTCGACGGCCTCGTCCTCGGAGTCGAACGGCTGCACCGTCAGGACGGGTCCGAACACCTCCTCGGCCACGACGGGATCGGTGCTCTTCACGTCCGCGAGGACGGTGGGGGAGTAGAAGAACCCGTCCGCGAGGTCGCCGGGCAGGTCGGGACGTCCACCCCCGCACACGACGCGGGCACCGGAGGCCTTGGCCTGCTCGACGTACCCCTCCACGATCTCGCGCTGGCGGGCCGAGGCGAGGGGACCGACCACGGTCGCCGGATCGCGCGGGTCGCCCAGGGGAACCCCGGGGACGGCCTGCGCGAGGATCCCGAGGACCGTCTCGTACAGCGGGCGCTCGACGAGCAGTCGTGGTCCGCCCATGCAGAACTGGCCGGTGTTGAAGACGAACGCCTTCACGGCCGCCCCGACGGCGGACTCCACGTCGGCGTCGGCGAAGACGATGTTCGCCGCGTTCCCGCCGAGTTCCATCGTGACCTGGGTGAGGTTCTCGCCGCTGACGGCCGCGGCGTGCCGGCCGACCTCCGTCGAGCCGGTGAACGCGACCTTGTCCACGCCGGGGTGCCGCAGCAGGGCTTCCCCGACGACGCCCCCGGCGCCGGTCACGACGTTGACGACCCCGGCCGGGACGCCCGCGTCGAGGAACAACTGCCCCATGAACAGCGCGCTGAGCGAGGTGTCCGCGGCGGGTTTGTGGACGACGGTGTTCCCGGCGGCGAGGGCGGGGGCGATCTTCGTGCTCGACAGGACGAGCGGGAAGTTGAACGGTGTGATGGCGGCGACGACCCCGACCGGTTCGCGGACCGTGTAGGCGTGCGCGGGGAACGGCGTCGAGCGGACGGAACCGTCCATCGTCTGGGCCAGCGCGGCGCAGTAGGCGTACTGCTCGGCGGCCGTCTCGACGTCCACGGGCCGGCACAGGCCGACGGGTTTGCCGACGTCGAGGCTCTCCAGACGGACGAGTTCCTCGGCGTTCTCGCGGATGAGTTCGGAGATGCGCAGCAGGACCTTCGAGCGGTCCCGGCCCGTGGTGCGAACCCACGGTCCCTCCCCGGCGGCCCGTGCCGCCGCGACGGCCGCGTCGACGTGCTCGGGGCCGCCGCGGGAGATGTCGGCGACGACGCGGCCGGTGGCCGGGTCGACGACGTCGAGCCGTTCGGCCGTCTCCACGTGCCGTCCGTCGATGACCAGGCCTGAAAGGCCCGCGGGTAGAGCGTCCGTCATGTCGCACCTCCGTGTCCGGCCGCCGACGGCTCCGTCGGTGGTGGGCACAGCGTCGCCCGTCGACAGGAAACCTGTCAATGGCGGAGGGCGGGTCAGGTCCGTTCGGGGTGGTCCTCCACGATCCGCGTGATGCACGCGATGAGCAGCGGGACGGCGAGCATCGCCCCGACGGCCGGGACGGCGGCGCCGGAGTCGTTGACGGCGAAGCCGATGGCCAGCAGCACGAGCAGGCACGCCAGCCCCGGTTTGAGGACGGGGTGGCGTGCGTAGGCGCGTTCGAGGACCGAGACGCCGAGCACCCGCGGCCGGGCCAGCACGACGGCGATGAACACCGCCGCGAGCGCCAGGACGAGGCTGAGGATCCAGTTGCTGTAGAGGATCCGCAGGTTCTGCTCGCCCTTGCGCTCGACGACCTGCCACGCACCGCCGTCCAGGAGGGTCTGGACGAAGCGGCCCAGGTGCGTCTGGTCGTCGGTGGGGCGCAGCCAGTCGGCCACCGAGATCGCGGCCAGGACGAGGACGGTCGCGCCGAGGATGACGACCACGCGCCGCACGGTGATGCGCACCCCCGCGACGACGAGGGCCAGCAGACCGAACGCGGGCAGGATCGCCGGCGGCCCGCCGAAGTCGGCCCCCAGGACCCCGTCGACGTACGTCGCCAGCAACCCCACGACCGCGACGACCACGACCGCCGCACGCCGCCGGCCCGTGCGCACGAGCCAGTCGGCGACGGCGACCGTGAAGAGCAGGGCACCCGTGGCGAACAGGGCGAACTGCTGGTTGCCCAGGCCGTAGAACCGGCCCGCGACGACGGGTTGCAGGCCGTTGAGGCTGGAGGTGATGAGCCGCGACCCCGTCGCGCAGTCGACGGCGAGGACCGTCGCGGTCACGAAGCCGACGAACCCCAGGGGGCCGAGGGCGTGCTTGCGCCAGGGGCCCAGCAGGGCGAGCGCGGTGGTGACGGCGACGTACAGCGCGACGGCCCCCGTGACGGCGAGCAGGTGGCTGCCGGTCGAGTCGCCCGCCCGCCACCACGGGATCGTGTTGGCCAGGAACGTCGAGGCGCACACGGCGCCGAAGACGACGGTGAGGACCCGCAGCCCCGTCAGGATGCGCCGCCGTCCCGCGCTGCCGCCCCACGCCTTGCGCAGCGCGAGCGTCGCGACGCCGTAGAGCAGGATCTGCGAGGCGCCCCACACCGTGAAGAAGGGTCCGACGAGCGGCTGGACGGCCTGTGCGGCGGCGTCGAGGTCGCGGACCTTCTCCTCGCGGTCGGCGGCCGACGTGCCGGCGTCGGTGCTCGTGACGGGGGCGCCGACGAGTCCGGGGGTCCCGTGGTCGGAGCCGAGGGCCAGCGCCAGGACGGTCGACGTCAGGTCCGTCGTCTGCACGATGGCCGTCTGCCGGGTGGAGCGGGACCCGAGGTAGCCGTCGTAGTCGCCCGACCCCGGCTGCGGGCCCGTGGCCGCCCCGAACTGCAGGTGCGCGGTGGCGCCCGCGTCGGCGAGGGAGACGGCGAGCAGCGTCGTGGCGTCGCGGCCCGTGGAGGCCGCGACGGCCCGCTGGACGGCGCCGAGCTTCGCGTCCACGGCCGCGACCTGCTCCGCCCGGGACTGCGCGGGCGCCTTCTCCTGCGACGGCAGGTCGGCGGGGTCGCGGACGACGCCCGCGTCCACGACGACGACGCGCGCGCCGTTCTCGAGGGCGTCCTGGACGTACCCGCCGATCTCGGCGGGCGTGGTCGCGGGGACGTAGTCGGGCACCCGGCCGTCCGTGCCGGCCAGCGCGATCGCCGCGCCGGGGCCCACGGCCACGGTCCTCACCGGGGACAGCGCCGCGCCCAGCGTGCCGGGGACGGCGCTGAACGTGTCGCCGTCGGCGATCCGGCGGAACTCCTCTAAACCGGGGACCGTCGCCGGCCCCGTGAGGGCGTCGTCCGTGACGAGGGGGTCCGGGACGGCGGCGCAGGCGGCGCTCGCGTGCTGGGAGGACGACCCGTCGAAGTCGGTGGCCCGCCGGCCCGCGGACAGCCCGAGCCAGCCGTCGGCCGGGCAGGCCGCCGTGAAGACGCTGCGGACGGCCACCGTCCCGATCGCACCCGACGTCATGGACGCGAGCGCGGGCGTCGCCTGCGCGGAGACGTCGGTCCAGCGGACCCCGGAGAACCCGACGAGGACGAGGGGCGCCCGGCCCTCCCCGGTCGTCGCGGCCCGCGCCGGCGCCGCGCCCGCCCCGAGGACCACCGCCAGGACCGCCACGACGGCGAGCACCCCCGCCACCACGGTCGGGGCGGAGGACATCTCTTCCGCCCCTGCACGGGGGGTGGGGAGGGCGGAAAGAGTGTTTTCCGCCCGGGGTCGGGGGGTGGTCGGGTGGGGCACCCGCCCAGGCTAGGGGTGGGGATGGTCGGGACCTGTGCCTCGCTGGGGGAGGATCGGGGGGTGCTGACGCAGGGGACCGCTGAGCCGGCCGGACAGAGGGGTGCGCGTCGCCGGGGGCGCGCCGGGTGGTGGCGCGCGCTGGGCGTCCTCGTGGTCCTCGTCGCCGTCGCCCCGATCGTGCACCGGTACCTCGTCGCCTACCCGGACGACCAGTGGCAGGTCGACCTGGAGGTCTACCGCGAGGCCGGGCGCTCGCTGCTCATCGGCCGGCCGGTCTACCTCTTCGAGACCGAGGTCCCCCAGCTCCTGCCCTTCACCTACCCGACGTTCTCGGCGGTGCTGTCGATCCCGCTGGCGCTCGTGCCGTGGTCGGTGGCCGGCTGGGGGTGGACGGCGTTCCAGCTCGTGCTGCTCTACGTCATCGTCGGGCTGGCGTTCCGGCCGCTGCTGGAGCGCGCAGGCCGCTTCACGGGCCTGGCCCACGGCCTCGTCGCGGCGGCGTGCGTGTGGATCTCGCCGGTGGGGGAGAACATCCGCTTCGGGCAGGTCAACGTCGTCCTCGTGACGCTGTGCCTGCTCGACCTCGTCAAGGGCACGGACGGCCTGCGGATCGGCCGGTTCACGGTGCACTGGCCGCGCGGGGCGCTCGTGGGGGTGGCCGTGGCGATCAAGCTGACGCCGGGCGTCTTCCTCGTCCACTTCGCGGTGACGAAGCAGTGGCGCGAGCTGCGCAACGCCGTGCTGGCTGCGATCGGGGTGACGGTCGCGACCTTCTTCATCGCCCCCGAGGGGTCCCTGGAGTTCTGGACGTCGGCGCTGCTGAACTCCGACCGCCTCGGCCCCAACGCCGGGTCGTCGAACCAGTCGCTGCGCGGCTTCCTGCTGCGGCTCTACCTGTCCGACGGGGCCACGACCGCGCTGTGGGGCGTCCTGGCGCTCGCAGCTGCGGTCGCGGGGTTCGCGCTGTCCCGGGCGCTGCACCGGCGCGGGGACCTCGTGGGGGAGGTCGCGGCGTGCGGTCTCGTCGCGCTCCTCGTCTCGCCCGTCTCCTGGCTGCACCACTACCTGTGGGGCGTGGTCGTGCTCGGTGCCCTCGTGGCGGACGCCCGGGTGCGGGCCCGCGTCGTGGCCGCCGTCGTGGGGCTGGTGCTGCTGTGGATCGCGTGGCCGTGGTGGGGCGCGAACCTGCTCGCCGAGCGCAGCGTGCCGACGGCGCTGGCGCGGTTCGTGCAGAACGGGGACCTGTGGTGGGCGTGTGCCGCGGTCGTCGTCCTGTGGCGGCTGGGGGTGCGACACACCCCGACTCAATCACGGGTAGTGACGGATCGGTCGCATAGCGTTTAGATTTTCCCCTCACAGGGCATCACAGGTCCACGCGCGACCACCGCGTGACACCACTTGAGGGGGGCAATGCCGTGAGTGAGACCAGCAAGGGACTACGCCCCACCGTCGACGCCTGGGAGTGGCAGCTCTCCGGAGCCTGCCGGGACGCCGACACCGAGCTCTTCTTCCACCCCGAGCTGGAGCGCGGAGCAGCGCGCCAGCACCGCGACGCCGCGGCGCTGGCCATCTGCGCCGAGTGCCCCGTGCTCCGCCAGTGCCGGCAGCACGTGCTGTCGCACCGCGAGAACTACGGGGTCTGGGGAGGCCTGACCGAGGACCAGCGCGACGCCATCTGGAGCGGTCGCACCGAGAAGCGGAAGCTGCGCCGGGCCGGCTGAGGCCCCGCACGGTCCCGGGTCGTCCCCGTCGGGGGAGGGGGACGGCTACTGTGCGGGACCGTGCTGCGCTACGCGTTCTTCGGACCCGTCGGGACGTTCTCGGAGGCCGCCCTGCGGACCGTCGTCGGGGACGCACCCGCCGAGCCGGTGGCCAGCGTCGACGCGACCATCGAGGCCGTCCGCAGCGGTGCGGCCGACGTCGGGTGCGTGCCCATCGAGAACTCGGTCGAGGGTGGTGTCCCGGCCACGCTCGACGGGCTCGCGGCCGGTGACCCGCTCGTCGTCGTCGCCGAGGTCGTCATCCCCGTGACGTTCGTCCTCGCCGCCAAGCCCGGCGTCGGGCTGGCGGACATCACGCGCGTCAGCACCCACTCGCACGCCTACGCGCAGGTCCGCCGCTGGCTGCACACGCAGTTGCCCGGCGTCGCCTACGTGCCCGCGACGTCGACGGCCGCCTCGGCCCAGGCGCTCGCCGACGAGCTGGCGGGCGGCGAACCCGCCGGCTTCGAGGGCGCCATCTGCGCCCCCTTCGCCGCCGTCCGGCACGGACTGGAGGTCCTCGCCGAGGGCATCGAGGACCGTGAGGGCGCCCAGACGCGGTTCGTCCTGCTGTCCCGCCCCGGCGCCGGCACCACTCCGGCGCCCACGGGGAACGACAAGACGTCGCTCGTGGTGTTCCTGCGTGAGGAACGCCCCGGCGCTCTCGTCGAGGCCCTCGAGCAGTTCGTCACGCGCGGCATCAACCTGACCCGCATCGAGTCCCGCCCCGCCGGCGACGCGCTCGGCCGGTACTGCTTCTCCATCGACTGCGACGGGCACGTCACCGACGCCCGCGTGGGCGAGGCCCTCATGGGGCTGCACCGCGTCTCCGAGAGCGTCCGGTTCGTGGGCAGCTACCCCCGCGCCGACGGGGGCCGGACGATCACCGGCTCCGGCCCCAGCGAGAGCGACTTCGAGGAGGCGCGCAGCTGGCTGGAGCGGCTGCGCGCCGGCGCCGCCTCCTGACGCACCGCCCCCACGCGCTGGTCCGGGGTGCTGGCCCGGGGGTTCCGGGTCGTCGGAGCGGAGCACCGGACCCACCGGCCCGACGTGACGACGATCCCCCACCCGTGGGACCACCCGGACGGATCATCTAGAAGTCTGGTCGGTGCGCCGATGCACAGGACGTGACCAGCGCGCCCTCCCCGACGACGCAGCCGACGGCCGACCCCGCCGCGACGGCGCTGCAGGCCGAGCTGCCCGCAGCCATCGCCGACGGGCAGCTGCGGGTCCACTACCAGCGCCTCGTCGAGGCCGGCACCCACCGCGTCGTCGGGGTCGAGGCCCTCGTCCGCTGGCAGCACCCCGAGCGCGGCTTGCTCGGCCCCGGCGCCTTCGTCCCCCTCGCCGAGGGCACCCCGACGATGGTCGCCCTCACGACGTGGGTCCTGCAGCACGCCTCCGCCCAGTGCGCCGCGTGGCGGCTGGCCGGTCACGACGTCGGCGTCGCGGTCAACCTGTCCGCCGCGCTCGTCCAGGACCCCTCCCTCCTCGACACCGTCCGCGGGGTCATCGCCGCGCACGGGCTCGACCGCGGCGTCCTGACGCTCGAGGTCACCGAGACGGCGCTGCTGGCCGACCCGGACGGGGCGGCGGCCGTCCTCGCCGCCCTGCGCGCCGCCGGCGCCCGGGTGTCCATCGACGACTTCGGCACCGGCTACACGTCCCTGACGATGCTGCGCCAGCTCGAGGTCGACGAGCTGAAGATCGACCGCACCTTCGTCGCCGCCGCCACGCAGGCCCCCGCGGACGCGGCCATCGTCCGCGCGCTCGTCGACCTGGCCCACCGGCTGTCCATGGAGGTCGTGGCCGAGGGCGTCGAGGACGCCCGCACCGCCGAACTCGTCCGCGGGCTCGGCGCCGACGTCCTGCAGGGCTTCCACTTCGCCCGCCCGGTGCCGGCCGAGGAGGTCTTCACGACCGTCGTCCGGCCCCCGGTCGACTTCCCCGCCCAGGCCGACGGGCAGGTCAACGGCCCGGTCCCGGCCCCGCGACCGGCCGACGAGGCCGAACGGGTCCAGCTCGCGCACCACGTCCTGGGTGCCACGGCGGCCTCCCTCGGTCTGGTGCGCCGCACGACGGCCCTCGCCGCCCGCCTCCTCGGCACCGAGTTCGCCAGCTTCAACGTCGTGACGGAGGAGCACGTCCACCTCCTGGCCGCGCACGGCCACACCTTCACGCGGGTGCCGCGGGACGGGACCCCGTGCGCGTGGACCGTGCTGGGGCGCGACCTGCTCGAACTGGACTGCGCGGACGACGAGCGCACGGCCGGCGGCGACATCGCCGCGTCCGGCGTCCGGCACTACACCGGGGCCCCCGTCCTCGACGCCCTCGGCCGCGTCCTCGGCGTGCTGTGCGCCTACGACCGGCGTCCCTTCGTCGTCGGCGACACCGAACGGGAGCAGCTGCGCCTGCTGGCGGGTGTCCTCGCCGACCACCTCGAGGGGGTCGACGCGGCCGGCCAGCTCGACCGCGTCCACGCGCTCCTGCAGACCACGGCGGAGGTCGACCGCGCCGAGGACGAGGCCGGTGTCGTCGACGTGCTCACCCGCCGCGTCCACGACCTCACCCGGCCCGACTTCACCGTGCTCGTCGGCCGCCGTGCGGTGGACGGCCGCTGGGCCGTGCTGGGCCACCACGGCGACGCCCCCCGGGCCGTCGAGGGCGTCGTGTACGACGAGCGGGCCCGCAGCGCGGTCGCCCGCGCGCTCGCCACCCACCGGCCGGTCTGGGTGCCCGACGTCCGCACCAGCTCGGTGGTCGACGGCGAGCTGGCCCGGCGGTGGGGCGCCGCGGCCGTCCTCGCCGTGCCCGTCGTCACCGCCGACGGCGTCCGCCACGTCCTGTCGCAGTGCTGGCGCCGGCCCCAGCCGGACCTGCCGGCGGTGCTGCGCGACGCCGCGGACGCCGCGGCCCGCTTCGCCGCGCACGCCCTCACGGCACGGACGGTCAGCCCCCCGGACGCAGCGGCGGGCAGCGCACCAGCAGCACTCCCGGCTCCACGGTCAGCGTGATCCGCCGGGCGGTCCCGATGGGGTCGCCGTCCAGCTCGACCTCCTGCGGTTCGGCGCAGCGCACCTCGAACCGCCGGCCGCGCAGGTGCTGCACCCGCCGCTGACCGCGCCGGTCCCGGGTCGCGATGGCCCACGCCACCTCGCCCCAGCCGATCCCGCCGCGCGGGGACAGCACGACGGCGTCCAGCACGCCGTCGTCGATCTCGGCGTCCGGCATGAGGACCAGCTGCTTCGTCAGCTTGCCGCAGTTGCCGACGATGACGGCCCGCGTGCGCGACGGCGTGGGCGCCCCGTCGTCGACCGTGATCTGGACCTTGGCCTGCGGACCCCACAGCGCCCGGGCACCGGAGACGACGTAGGCGCCGTAGCCCAGCCGCTGCTTGAGGCGGTCCTCGACACCGGCCATCATCGCCGCGTCGAACCCCAGCCCCGCCATGACGAGGAACAGGTGCCGCTCGGGGTCGGGGTCGTGGCCCGTCCGGTCCACCTCCAGCCAGCCCACGTCGACCCGCTGGTCCCCCTCGGCGAACACGAGGTCGAGGGCGGCGGCGAGGTCGGTGTGCGGCACGTCGAGGTTGCGCGCCAGCAGGTTCCCGGTGCCGGCCGGCAGCAGCCCCATGGGCGTCGAGGTCCCCGCCAGCCCCTCCGCGACGGAGCGGACGGTGCCGTCACCACCGGCGGCCAGCACGAGGTCGACCCCCTGCTCGACGGCCTGCCGCGCCTGGGAGCGGCCGTGCTCGGTCGGCGTGGTCTCGAACCACACCGGGTCCTCCCACCCGTGGGAACGGAAGACGGCGGCCACGTAGGCCTGGCGGCGCCGCAGCGAGTGCTCGTCGAGGGAGGCGAACTTCGTCGGGTTCACGACGATCGCCGCCCGGCGCCGCTGCTCGGGGAGCGCGTGGGGCGTGGCGAACCGGGCCTGGGCGGCGCGCAGCCGTCGTGTCGCCCGGCGCTCGCGCGCGAACAGGCTGAACACGACCACCAGGGCCAGCGCGAGGACGACGGCGACCGCGCCGGTGTCGAGCAGGTCCGCCACCGTCATCCGGCCACGCTAGCGGGCCGCCCGGGTGGGCGCGGACGGGGCGGGAACTCGGTCGGACCGGCCGGGGTCGACCCGTTAGTGTCGTGCTGTGATCGACCTGCGACTCCTCCGGGACGAACCGGACACCGTCCGCGCCAGCCAGCGGGCCCGCGGCGAGGACGAGAGCGCCGTCGACCGCGTCCTCGACCTTGACGCCCGGCGCCGCACGGCCATCGCGCAGTTCGAGCAGCTGCGGGCCGAGCAGAAGTCCCGGGGCAAGGACGTCGCGGCCGCCAAGGGCGAGGAGAAGCAGCAGCTCCTCGCCGGGGTCAAGGAACTCTCCGAGCGGGTCAAGGCGGCCGAGGCCGAGCAGGCCGCGGTCGCCGAGGAGTTCGAGGCCGCCCTGCGCCTCATCCCCAACGTCGTCGAGGACGGCGTCCCGCCCGGCGGCGAGGACGACTACGTCGTCCTGGAGGAGGTCGGCACCCCGCCCGAGCTGCCCGAGGGTCTGGACGCCTGGCGCGACCACCTCGAACTCGGCGAGCTGCTCGGCGCGATCGACACCGAGCGCGGCGCCAAGGTGTCGGGGTCGCGGTTCTACTTCCTCACCGGGGTGGGCGCGCGGCTGGAGCTGGCGCTGCTGAACCTCGCCGTGGCCAAGGCCGTCGAGAACGGGTTCAGCCCGATGATCACGCCGACCCTGGTCAAGCCGGAGGTCATGGCGGGCACCGGTTTCCTCGGGGCCCACGCGGCCGAGGTGTACCACCTCGAGGAGGACGACCTCTACCTCACGGGGACCAGCGAGGTGGCCCTCGCGGGGTACCACGCCGACGAGATCCTCGACCTGTCGGCCGGTCCCAAGCGGTACGCCGGCTGGTCGGCCTGCTACCGCCGCGAGGCGGGGTCGTACGGCAAGGACACCCGCGGCATCATCCGCGTGCACCAGTTCCACAAGGTCGAGATGTTCTCGTTCTGCCGCCCCGAGGACGCCGCGGCCGAGCACCAGCGCCTCCTGGGTTTCGAGAAGGACATGCTCGCGGCCGTCGAGGTGCCGTACCGCGTCATCGACACCGCGGCCGGGGACCTCGGCAGTTCCGCGGCCCGCAAGTTCGACTGCGAGGCGTGGGTCCCCACCCAGGGGACCTACCGCGAACTCACCTCGACGTCGAACTGCACGACGTTCCAGGCCCGCCGCCTCGGGGTGCGCGAACGCCTCGCCGAGGGGTCGGGGACGCGTCCGGTGGCGACCCTCAACGGCACGCTCGCCACGACCCGCTGGCTCGTCGCCATCCTGGAGAACCACCAGCAGGCCGACGGTTCGATCCGCGTTCCCGCTGCGCTGCAGCCGTTCCTCGGGCTGGACGTGCTCACGCCCGTCCGCTGAGGACCGGTCAGCCGAACCCAGGCGGCTGGGCCCAGTGCCCGCCCGCGCGCAGGTGGTCGGCGACCAGCCGCGCCACCCGCGTGCGGGGGACCACGTCCCCCGCCCGCACGGCGTCGGGCGTGCTCCGGAACACGAACTTCGCGACGGCCTGGTCGGCCGCGGTGTCGCGCTCGACCGGCCCGACGGTGAACCGCCGGGCGAACCGGACGACGCCGCTGTCGGGTCCGAGGTCGGTGAGCAGCGGGTCCAGCAGCCAGGAGTGGCAGCTGAACCCGTCCGCCCGCAGGAGGTCCCGCGCGCGGGAGAACGAGACGTCCAGGTCGGCGTCGGTGAGCGGTCCGCCCTCGGGGACGTGGACGGCGTGCCGGCCCTCGTGCGGAACCCGCTCGAACTGCAACCGCCCGAGCGCGACGACGTCGGCCCGGGCGAGACCGCGCAACCAGCCGACGTCGATCGCGACGTCACCGGTGGTGCCGTAGGCCGCGACCTTGCGGGGGACGTCGGCGAGGGTGTCCGCCAGGACGTCGGCGCCGAACCCCAGCGCGGCGAACCGGGCCGCGACGTCCCCGGGGTGGGCCGTGAGCGCGGCGACGAACTCCTCCACGCCCAGGTCCGGGCGGTCCCAGGCGCCCAGGGGTTCCGAGGCGCTCCTCACGGGCGGTTCTCCCCGGACGGGGCGAGCACGAGCAGCAGCCGGGCCACCTCGACGGCCACGGCCTCGCGTGCCGGGGCGAGGTACTTGCGCGGGTCGACGAGGTCCGGTGCGGCGGTCAGGGCCTCGCGCACCGCGCGGGTGAAGAGCACGTTGAGGTGGGTCGCGATGTTCACCTTCGTCATGCCCGCGTGCACCGCCGCGACGAGCTGGTCGTCGGGAACGCCCGAGGACCCGTGCAGCACCAGGGGCACGGGGACGGCGGCGGCCAGGGCGGCCACGAGGTCGAGGTCGAGGCGGGCGGTGCGTTCGGTCATGGCGTGCGAGGACCCGACGGCGACGGCGAGGCTGTCGACGCCCGTCGCGGCGACGAACGCGGCCGCCTGGGCCGGGTCGGTCCGCGCACCGGGCGCGTGCACGCCGTCCTTGCCGCCGACCTCGCCGAGCTCGGCCTCCAGCGGGACCCCGGCCGCCCGGCACAGCCCGGCGACCTCCCGGGTGCGGGCGACGTTCTCGTCGTGCGGCCACCGCGAGCCGTCGAACATGACGCTGTGGACGCCGAGGTCGAGGGCCTCCTGCACGAGGGCCACGTCGTCGGCGTGGTCGAGGTGCACCACGGCGGGAACCGTTGCGGTGCGGGCGACCTCGAGCGTCGCGCGGAGGGCGGGCGCCAGCGCTCCGTGGTAGGCGACGCAGTTCTGGCTGATCTGCAGGACGACGGGCCGCCCCGCCCGCTGCGCGCCGTCGACGAGGGCCTCGGCGTGCTCGAGCAGGACGACGTTGAAGGCGCCCACCCCCTGCCGGGCGGTACGGGCGTGCCGCAGCAGCGTCACGGCGTCGGGACGGTCGTTCACCACGGGGGCTCCGTTCGAGGGGTCCGGCCTGTGCGGGTGTCGAGGCGGGCGTCGAGCACCGGCAGGTCCGCGGGGTCGACCTCGCCGGCCCCGGGGCGCAGGACGGCGGCCGCGCCGAGCACGGCCGCCCACCGCAGGGCGGTCGCGTCGTCGGCCCCGGCCAGCACCGCCGCGGCCAGGCCCGCGGTGGCGGCGTCGCCGGCGCCCGTGGGGTTCCCGGTGACGTGGGGCACCGCGGGCTGCCGGACCGTCCCGGCGGGGGAACGTCGGGTGGCGAGCAGGCCCGCGGCGCCGTCGGAGACGACGACCCGGCCGGCACCGAGGTCCAGGAGGGCGGCGACGGCGGTGTCGACGGTGGGCGTCCCGGTCGCGCTCCGGGCCTCGGCGGCGTTGGGGGCCAGCGTGTCCGCGCCGGCGCGGGCCGCGTCCAGCAGGGCGGTCCCGCCGGTGTCGACGACGACGTGCGCCCCGGCCGCGCGTCCCGCGCTCACGAGCGGTCCGAGCCGGGCCGCGCCCGGGGGCAGCGACCCCGCGACGACGAGGACGTCCCCCGGCCGGCACCGCGCCGCGACCCGGACGCACACGGCGTCCCACGCGGCGGCGTCGAGGACGGGTCCCGGTTCGGCGTAGACGGTGGGGTGCGCGTCGGGCGACCCGTCGGGGGTCGTCGGCACGACCGTCACGGTGCTGCGCGTCGGAGCCGGGACGTCGACGGTGTCGGTGGGCAGGCCGAGGTCGGCGAGCTCGCGACGGATCCAGGCGCCGGCGTCGCCGCCGAGGGGCTGCACGGCCGTGACGGGCAGGCCGAGCACGTGCAGGACGCGCGCGACGTTGAGGCCCTTGCCGCCCGCGCGGCGCAGCACCGACCCGACCCGGACGGTGCCACCCGGTGCGGCCACGTCCCGGGCCTCGACCGTGTACGTGACGTCCAGCGCCGGGTTCGGGGTCACGACGACCACGTGCGGGCGGGTGCCGGGCACGGGCACCGCCTCCCTCGTTGATCGTTCTTGCGCGTTCAGAGCTTCATTCGATCAGGACTGCGCACAGCGGTCAACAGGATCGTGCCATGCTGACCCCGTCGGCGTCCCCGTCCGGAGGGACGCCGCGCAGGACCACGCGGGAGGGGACCGTCCGTGTCGGCGCAGCACCGCCTCAACCGCACGCTCGAGCTCGTCACCGACCGCGGCAACGTCTCGATCGCCGAGGTCGCGCAGGCGCTCGGGGTGTCCACGGCGACCGTCCGCCGCGACCTCAACCTCCTCGCCGAGCAGCGGCTCGTGACGCGCACCCACGGCGGCGCCGCGGTCCTCGGGTCCGGGTACGAGCTGCCCCTGCAGTACCGGATCCCGCGCCAGGCCGAGGCCAAGCTGGCCATCGCCCGGACCGTCGCCGCGCTCGTGCCGCCCGGTGCCGCGGTGGGGCTCAACGGCGGGACGACGACGACGGAGGTCGCCCGCGCGCTCGGCGCCAGCGACCGGCACGGGAGCGTCGGGGTCACGATCGTCACCAACGCCCTCAACATCGCCTACGAGCTGTCCGTGCGCGAGCACGTCAAGATCGTCGTCACGGGCGGGGTGCCGCGGTCCCGGTCCTACGAACTCGTCGGACCCCTCGTCGCGGCCGGTCTGGCCGACGTGAACCTCGACGTCGCCGTGCTGGGCGTCGACGGCCTCACGGCGCGGTCGGGGGCCACGACCGTCCACGAGGGCGAGGCCGACGCGAGCCGCCACCTCGCCGCCGCCGCCGCGGGCGTCGTCGTCGCGGCCGACGCGACGAAGCTGGGGCGCACGACGTTCGCCCGGATGCTCCCGCTGGACCGGCTCGACACGCTCGTCACCGACGGCCCCGTGCCCGCCGACCTCGCCGCCGACCTCGCCGGCGCCGGGGTCGAGGTGGTGCTCGCGGGGGCGCCGCCGCAGGGAGGCACCCGTGCCCGCTGAGCTGTCCGTCGCCGTCGTGGGGGCCGGGGGCGCGCGCCCCCATCGGCCTGCACGTCCCACGGGTGCGGGAGGGGGCCCGGGTCACCGCCGTCGCGGACACGACGACGGCGGGCCGCGACCGCGCCGCCGCCCTGTTCCCGGGCGCGCAGGTCTTCCCCGACCACACCCGGCTGGTCGCGGAGGCCGGGGTCGACGCCGCGGTCGTCACCACCCCCGACCACACGCACGCCGAGATCGCCGTCGACCTGCTGCGGGCCGGGATCGCCGTCTACCTCGAGAAACCCCTGGCCACGACGCTGCCCGACACCGACCGCGTGCTCGCCACGGCCGTCGCCACCGGCACCCCGCTGTACGTCGGCCACAACTTCCGGCACTCCGCGCTCGTGCGGACGATGAAGGCCGTCGTGGACGGCGGCGAGATCGGCGAGGTCCGCGCGGTGTGGGTGCGCCACTTCGTCGGCCACGGGGGCGACTTCTACTTCAAGGACTGGCACGCCGACCGGCGTCGCACGGGATCCCTGCTGCTGCAGAAGGCGAGCCACGACATCGACGTGGTCCACCACCTCGCCGGGTCCTGGACCCGCCGCGTCGTGGGCATGGGCGACCTCGTGGTCTACGGCGGGATCACCGACCGCCGCGAACGGCCGGGGGAGACGATGCGGGACTGGTTCTCGATGGACAACTGGCCACCCGCGGCGCAGACGGGGTTGAACCCCGTCGTCGACGTCGAGGACCTGTCGATGGTGCTCATGCGCCTGGGCAACGGCGTCGCGGCGAGCTACCAGCAGTGCCACTTCACCCCCGACTACTGGCGCAACTACACCGTCATCGGCACCGAGGGCCGGCTGGAGAACTTCGGCGACACCGCCGGCGGGGTGGTGCGCGTGTGGAACCGCCGCCACGAGTGGTCGGCCACGGGGGACCGCGAACACCCGATCGGGGGCGTCTCCTCCGGCCACGAGGACGCCGACGTCGCCACCATGGCCGAGTTCCTGGCCCACGTCGCCGACGGCACCCCGACCCTCCTGTCCCCGGTCGCGGCCCGCGAGGCCGTCGCGACCGGCGCCCTGGCGACGCAGTCCCTGCGCTCGGGGTCGGTGCCCCTCGACGTGCCCGAGCTGCCCGCCGACGTGCGCGAGCACCTCGAGCGCGCCGCCGCGGAGGGGCTGGGCCGCAGCGGGACCTGACGGCGCTCGTGCGGCGACGGGCCGCACCCACCCCGTAGGCTGCCGGACGTGAGTGGGGGCCTTCAGGGCGTGCTCGTGGCGCTCGACGTCGACGGAACCGTCGTCGACCTGGACGAGTCGCTGTCCGACCGCGTCCGCGAGGCGGTGAGCCGGGTCGCCGCCGCCGGGGCCCACGTCGTCGTCGCGACCGGCCGCTCCCTGCACGGCACGCTCCCGGTGCTGCAGCGCCTCGGGCTCCACCACGGCTTCGCGGTCTGCTCCAACGGGGCCGTCACCGTCCAGCTCGACCCCGCCGCGGCCGAGGGCTACCGGGTCGTCTCGCTGCACACCTTCGACCCCTCCGGCGTGGCCGAGCTGCTGCGCGAGCACCTGCCCACGGGGCTGTTCGCGGTGGAGGTGCTCGGTCGCGGCTACAAGCTGACGGCGCCCTTCCCCCACGGGGAGCTCACCGGGGAGATGCAGATCGTCCCCTTCGACGAGCTGTTCGCCGAACCCGTCATGCGCGTCATCATCCGCAGCCCGGAGCACACGTCGGCGGAGTTCTCCCGCCTCGTCGACGAGGTCGGCCTGCACGGGGTCGCCTACTCCGTCGGCTGGACGGCCTGGCTCGACCTCGCCCCCGACGGCGTCACCAAGGCGAGCGCGCTCGAGGAGGTCCGGCTGCGCCTCGACGTCGACGCGGACCGCACCCTGGCCGTGGGCGACGGCCGCAACGACGTCGAGATGCTCCGCTGGGCCGAGCGCGGGGTCGCCATGGGCAACGCCCCCGCCGAGGTGCAGGCCGTGGCCGACGAGGTGACCGGGACCGTCGACGACGACGGGCTGGCGCAGGTGCTGGAGGGCCTCGTGGCCGTGGGCCCGACCGCCTGACCCCACCCCCTCGCGAGGACCTGCTCTCCAGCGGTCAAGGGATCCGCCCGTCCGGCCGATGACTCCAGGGCTGGAACGACCCGGCGCCGTACCAGGCGTCCCTGGCCCCACGGGCGCCGCGGGACGGAGAGGGAGAACCATGTTCCGCACCACCGCGTCCCGCCGTTCCACCGAGCAGGCGGCCGACTTCGTCCAGGCGGCCCAGGCAGACCTGGAGGCCGTCACCGATCTCGTCCGCGGGTTGCAGGAGGCGCGGACGCCGGAGGCGGCCGTGAAGACCGCGCTGGAGACGATCCGGTCCCGCTTCGGCTGGGCGTACGGGTCGTACTGGCGGTTGGAGCAGCGCGCGGGCTCCGGGGCGGGGTCGTCCCCGGTGCTCGTCTTCGCGCAGGAGAGCGGTCGTGTCGACGGTTCGGCCGGCGAGGAGTTCCGCCGCGTCACGCTGTCGGCGTCGTTCGCCGTGGGCGTCGGACTGTCGGGTCGGGCCTGGCGCCAGCGGGACCTGGTGCACGTGGCGGACCTGGGGGAACTGACGGACTGCGTGCGGGCGCCGGTGGCGCAGCGGGCCGGGATCCGGTCGGGGATCTGCTTCCCGGTGCTGGACTCCGGGCAGGTCGTCGGCACGATGGACTTCTTCACGACGGACCGGGTGACGCTGTCGGCCGGACGGTCCGCGGTGCTGCGGACCGTGGCGACGCTGGTGTCCTCGACGCTGGCGCGGTTGTCGGAGGCGGTGCGCCAGGAGAAGGCGGCCCAGGACGTGGCGGCGGTCTCGACGCTGATCCGTGAGCTGACCGGCGCGACGAGCAAGCCGCAGGCGCTGAAGGTGGCGCTGGACACGATCCGCGCGGACTTCGACTGGCAGTACGGCTCGTTCTGGCGGCTGGACGAGACCGGTCCGGTCTCGGGGCACGTGCTGCGGTTCGAGCTGGAGTCCGGGGACGTCGGGGCGGAGTTCCGTCAGGTGACGCTGTCGGCCTCGTTCGCCAAGGGCGTGGGGTTGTCGGGCCGCACGTGGGCGGCGCAGGAGCTGGTGTTCGTGGAGGACCTCGGCGAGATGACCGACTGCGTGCGGGCGCCGGTGGCGCAGCGCGCGGGGGTCAAGTCGGGGGTGTGCCTGCCCGTCGTCGTCGGTGGTCGCGTCGTGGGGACGATGGACTTCTTCGCCACCCGCACGTTGGTGATGTCGGAGAGCCGGCGCGCGGCGCTGGCGAACACGGCGTTCCTCATCGGCCAGGCGATGGAGCGGTTCGCCGCCGCGGACCGCTTGCAGCAGGCCGGTGGTGACCTGCTGTCCTCCATCGAGGAGGTGGAGCGCAACGTGGTGGCCGCGACGGGTGTCGCCGCGCACGGTGAGGCGCTGGCGGCGGAGGCGAACGCCGAGGTGGCCGCGCTGGAGGAGGCGTCGGCGGAGATCAACGACGTGGTGCGCGCGATCCAGGCGATCGCGGCGCAGACGAAGCTGCTGGCGCTGAACGCGACGATCGAGGCGGCCCGGGCCGGTGAGGCGGGTCGGGGTTTCGCGATCGTGGCCGAGGAGGTCAAGGAGTTGTCGGGGGAGACCGAGCGGGCGACGAGCAGCGTCGGCAGCCGGGTCGCGACGATCCAGGCGCGGGTGGGTGCGGTGACGTCGTCGCTGGCCCAGATCAGTTCCGCGGTGGGGGAGATCAACCAGACGCAGGCGGTCATCGGCGGTGTCCTGACGGAGCAGTTCGCGGTGACCCGCGAGATCCTGGGGTGAGTTCGACGTGACGGTGTCAGTGGACGGTGACCTGGGCGGAGCGCGCGCGGGCACGACGAGTTCGCTCGGCCTGCAAGCCATCCACACGGCCGACCGCGAGGTCTTCGGCTACGAGCTGCTGCACCGGACCGGCACGGTGAACCGCGCCCGGTTGTCGGGGGAAGCCGAGCACGACCGCGCGACCGCGCAGGTCGTGGCCGCCACCTTCGGCGAGTTCGGCGTCGAGGAGCTCTCCGGCGGTCGTCCCCTGTTCCTCAACGCCACGCGCTCGTTCTTCACCGGTCGCGTGCAGCTGCCGTTCCCCCCGGGATCCGTCGTCCTGGAACTCCTCGAGGACGTGGACGTCGACCGTCGTCTCATGGCGGGGCTCGTCGACCTGCGGCGACGGGGTTTCCGCATCGCCGTCGACGACTTCGACGGCGAGACCTCGCGCATCCCCGCCGTGCTGCACGCCGACTACGTGAAGATCGACCTGCAGGTGACGGGGGAACGGCTGCCGGAGGTCCTCGACCTCGTGCGCCGGGTGAACCCGGGGGCCGTCCTCGTCGTCGAGCGCGTCGAGACGCAGGCGCAGTTCGACGTCTGCCTCGACCTGGGCGTCGACCTCTTCCAGGGCTACCTGCTGCACCGGCCGGAGGTCCTGCAGCGCCAGACCCTCACGCCCTCGCACCTCACGTGCGTCCAGCTCGTCGCCCTGCTGTCCGACACCGACGCCGACGTGGGCCAGGTCGTCGACCTGCTCTCGCAGGACCCCGCGCTCAGCCTGCGCGTCCTGAAGACCGTGAGCTCGGCCGCGCACGCCCCCCGCGGGGGCATCACCTCGCTGCGCCAGGCCGTCGTCATGCTGGGCCGACGTGAACTCATGGGCTGGGTCCTGCTCGTGCTGCTCGCCGGCTCCGGGTCCGCCCGCGTGCCGGACGAGACCCTGGCGTGGATCTTCGCCCGGGCCGAGGCCTGCCGGGCCCTGCGTCCCACGGCGGCCGAACCCGCGTTCACCGTCGGGCTGCTCTCCGGGGCGGCCGAGGCGCTGGCCTTCGACCCCGTCGAACTCACCCGCGGGTGCGCGCTCGACCCCTCGGTCCGGGACGCCCTCGTGGCCGGCGCCGGCCCGCTGGGCGTTGCCCTCACGGCCGTCCGCGGCCACGAGTCGCTCGTCCTCGCAGGGTCCGAGGGCGAGACCGCCCCCGACACCGCGGCGGACGTGGCCGAGGTCTACCTGCGCGCGCAGGTCACGGCGCGGGCCCGGGTCGCGGCGTTCCGGTCCCCGCAGGGGCCGCGTCGGTGACCTCGTTCCACCCCGCCGTCCCGGTGGCAGGAGCCGCCCGGGACGGTGGTCCACCCCGTCGTGCCGCCGGCGTCCTGCCGCTGGGGGTCCTCGCCGCGGTCGCGACGACCGCCCTCGTGTGGCACCGGCCCACGGCCGGTGCGGTGGTCGCCCTCGCCGTCCCCGCCCTGGCCCTGCTGGCCGTCGCGACCCGCTGGCTGTCGCCGGACCGGCGCACCTGGCGGTGGCTCGGGTGCGGGACGGCGCTGCTGCTCACGGGTGCGCCCGGGACCTGGAGCCTGCTCGTCCCCGCGAGCGGTCCGCCGCCCACCCTGTCGGCGCCCCCCACCCTCGTGCCGCTCGTCGTGACGGTGCTCAGCGCGGTCGGGGCCTACGCCGTCCTGTTCGCCGGGAACCTGCGCCTGCTGCACTACCAGCGCAGTTCCGTCCTGCCCCACGTCAACGCCTGGTTCGACGGCGTCGCGAGCCTGGCGGGGTTCGCCGCCATCCTCTCCGCGACGGCCGTCCCGGCCCTCACCGCGCGCGGGATGACCACGACGACGGCGCTCGCCTGGTCGGTCCGCCCGGCCCTGCTCCTCGTCCTCGTCGCCTTCGCCGCCGCGAACTGCGGGCTCGTCGGTCGCGGCGACCGCCGCCGCACGCTCGGCGTCCTCGCCGTGTTCGCGGTGCTGCTGGGCGCCGAGCTCGTCGACCTCGTGCACCTCGTCCAGCTGGGCACCGGGTCGGCGACGGGTCCGGTGGCCCCCGCCGTGGCCGCTGGGCTGCGGGTGCTGGCGGTGGCCCTGCTCCTGCGGACCGTCGCGCGCCACCGTCCGGGCCCGCGCGTGGTGGTCGACCTGGGCTGGCCCACGGTGGCCGCCCCCATCAGCGTCTTCTGCCTCACGATGACCGCGGCCTGGCTCCGCACGGCGCACCCGGCGACGTCCACCGTGGCCTTCGTGTTCGAGGTGGTGGCCCTGACGACGGTCGCGGCCAAGCTCGTCCTGCTCACGCGCCTGCTCGTCTCGCTGCTCGGCAGCCACCGGCTGTCCCTGCTCGACGAGCTGACGGGGCTGGCCAACCGGCGGGCGTTCTTCGCCGAGGTCGACCGCGTCCCCGCGGGCGAGGCGCTCGCGGTCCTGCTGCTGGACCTCGACGGGTTCAAGGCCGTCAACGACCGCTTCGGCCACCGCACGGGCGACCTGCTCCTGCGCGACACGGCCGCCCGGCTCGAGGACGTCGTCGGAGCGGACGGACTCGCGGCCCGGCTCGGCGGGGACGAGTTCGTGGTCCTGCTGACCGGCGTCGACACCGCGCGGGCCGACGCGGTCGCGGCCGAGCTGCTGGCCCAGCTCGGGCCGCGGGAGGTCGAGGGCCTGCACGTCGTGGTCGGCGCGAGCATCGGGGTCGCAGGACCGGGCACGACGGCCCCCGAGGACCCGGCGGCCGCGGGTCGGGGTCGGGGTGAGGCGCTGCTGCACGCCGCCGACGTCGCGATGTACCGGGCGAAGTCGACGGGTGGCGGCGCCCGGCGGGCGGTCTGACCGCCCTCGTCAGGCCGGGGTTCCGTCAGACCGGGGCTTCTTCAGGCCGGGACCCCCCGCAGCACCGGGCACGGCAGGAACGCCGTCACGGCGAACCCGCCATCGGGGGTCGGACCGGCCTGCAGCGACCCGCCGAGCGCGGCCGCCCGCTCGCTGATGCCGGCCAGGCCCACCCCGCCGCCGGAGAACCCGCAGGGGCCGGTGGTCGCCGGCGCCCACCCCCGGGGGGCGGAGTTCTCGACCTGGACGTGCACCCCCGACCGCACCCCGGGCCCGCGACCCCGGTCCAGCCGGACGCGGACGAGGACGTCGGCCCCGTCGGCGTGCCGCCGGACGTTGGTGAGCGCTTCCTGCGCGATCCGGTACACCGCGCGCTGGACCGGGGCCGGGACGTCGGCCGTGTCGGTCGAGCCCGGCAGCTGCAGCCGGCCGTGGACCCCCGAGCGTTCCCACAGCTGCGTGATGTCGTCGACGGTGTGCACGGCCTCCAGCGACGCCGCGACCTCCTCGCTCGTGAGGGCCCCCAGGACCTGCCGCAGTTCGTCGTTCGCCTGCACCGCGAGGCTGCGGATCGTCTCCGTCGTGCGCAGCGCCGCGGGGACGGGGGCCGGGCCGCGCAAGGTCACGCGCAGCACACCGGCCTGCAGGGCGATGAGGGAGATCTGGTGGGAGACGACGTCGTGCATCTCGCGGGCCAGCTGCGCCCGCTCGTCGGCCCGGGCCGCCCGTTCGGCGAGGGCCCGCTCCCGGTGCCGGCCGCGCTGCAGCTCCCGCAGCCGCTCGGCCTGTTCGCGGCGGACGCGCAGCAGGTGCCCCACGAGGCTGGCGCTGCCGACGTACCCCGCGAAGTAGATGGCCGACTGCAGGTTGAGGACGAGGAACCCGGGTCCGGGGTACCAGTAGATGACGGTGTTGGCGACGGTCAGCGCGACCGTGATGGCCGCCACGACGAGCAGCGCCGAACGCTGCCGTCGGTACGTGAAGTTCGCCAGCAGGACCCCCGGGGCCACCTGCAGCGTGGACCACCAGACGCCGGGCAGCGAGGCCAGCAGCGCCAGGAGGGGCCACCGGCGGCGCAGCAGCACCCCGGCCAGGGCCAGCAGCGTGACGACGACCGCCGTCCGGCTCGACCACGAGACGCCCTTGGACACGGCGTCGGCGGCGGAGGCGATGAGCAGGACCACCTGGGTCAGGACCCGTCCCCACGGGCTGCGCAGGAACTCCGCCGCGGCGGACCGGCGCTCGGGCGACAGGAGCGCGACCGGCACCGGCCCAGGATGGCAGCCGCCCGGGAGGCCTCGTCCCCTCCGGAAGGAGGGGGTGCCCGGGCCGTGCACCGCACCTTCGGCGGGTGGGGTGGACGCCTCGTGCCGGGCAGGATCCAGGGGTCGGCACCCGCCCCCACGGTGGGGCGCCGACGGGATCGACGCCGCTCGGCCGGCCCGCGCCTCGGGGGAGGTGGGCGGCCGGGCGGCGGGGTCCGGAAGGTCGGTCCCGGGTGCCGGACGGTCGCGGCAGCGCCGACGTCGGGGGACGAGCCCGGCACCCGGCGACCAGACCACACGACCGACGGGCGGAGACGACGACCGTGAGCGCGACCCCGCCGGACGCCGCACCCCCGAGCTCCACACGCCCGGGCTCCCCGGCGTCGGAGGCCGCACCGCGTCGGGGCGGGACCGCCCGCTCGCGGGTCCACTCCGTCCGGGCCCTCCTGGCCACGGTCGTCACGGCCGCCGTCGTGGTGTCCGGTGCCCTCTCGTGCCTCACGGCCCTGTCCGAACCGCTGGCCGACGCGGCCTCCGCCCCGGACGTCCTGACCGACGTCGTCTTCGCCACCTCCTGGCCGAGCCTGGGGTACGGCGCCGCGATGCTGCTCGTCGCCCGGTCCCTCGCGCGCCGCAAGCGCGCCGCCTGGTGGGCGGCCCTCGTCACGGCGGTCGCCTCGCTGCTCCTCGGGGTGGCCTCCGACCTCCTCGACGGGTTCTGGGCCCCGGCCGAGCTGGCCGTGCAGGCGCTCCTGGCCGTGGCCCTGCTCCTGGCGCGGCCCGAGTTCACGGTGCTGCCCGACCCCGTCGACGTGCGCCGGGCCGTGCGCGGCGGGCTGGCCGGGGCCGCGCTGCTGCTGCTGGCGGGGGCGGTGCTCGTCGGGGTGTGCGACACCGCGTCGGGGTCGGCCCTGGAACGGCTCTGGTACGCCGGGGCGGGGATGCTCGTGTCCGTCGACAGCTACGTCGTCTTCCCCAGCGGTGTCGTCGTCCCGACGTGGGTCGACGTCCTGCTCAACGTCGCGGGCACGCTCGCCGTCCTCACGACCGCCTTCCTGCTGTTCCGGCCGCCCGCGGACCCCTCCGCGCTCGGGGCGGCCGAGGACGACCTGCGCGCCCTGCTGGCCCGCGGGGAGTGCGGCGACTCGCTCGGCTACTTCAACCTGCGCCGCGACAAGACCGCCGTCTTCGCCCCGAACGGCCGGGCCGCCGTCGTCCACCGCGTCATCGGCGGGGTGAGCGTCGCGAGCGCCGACCCCGTCGGCAACCCGCAGTCCTGGCCCGCGGCCATCGGGGCGTGGCAGGAGCAGTTGGGGCGGCACGGGTGGATCCCCGCGGTCGTGGGGGCCTCGGAGACGGGGGCCACCGCCTACCACCGCGCGGGGTTGCAGGCCCTGGAGGTGGGGGACGAGGCCGTGCTGGACGTCACCGACTTCTCCCTCGAGGGCCGGTCGGTCCGCGGCGTCCGTCAGGCCGTCAACCGCCTGCAGCGCAGCGGCTCCGTCGTCGCGGTGCGGTGGCAGTCGCACCTCGGGCCCGGCGAGCTCGCCGAGGTCGTGGACGCGGCCGAGCGGTGGCGCGAGGGCGCCGAACGGGGGTTCTCGATGGCGCTGGGCCGCATCGGGGACCCGGCCGACCCCGACCTGCTCGTCGCCACCTGCCGGGACGCGCAGGGGGCCCTGACGGCGGTGCTGACCTTCGTGCCCTGGGGGTCCGACGGTGTCTCCCTGGACCTCATGCGCCGTGACCCGGCCGCCGCCAACGGGACGGTCGAGCTCACGGTGACGCGGGTCGTCGCCTTCGCCGCCGAACACGGCCTGGAGCGGATCTCCCTGAACTTCGCGGTGTTCCGCTCGGTCTTCGAACGGGGGTCCCGCCTCGGCGCGGGTCCCGTCCTGCGCCTCTGGTACCGGACGCTGCTGCTGCTGTCCCGCTCGTGGCAGCTGGAGCAGCTCTACCGGGCCAACGCCAAGTACCAGCCGCGCTGGGTGCCGCGCTTCGTCTGCTTCGACCGGACCGCGGACCTGCCGCGCATCGGCGTGGCCGTCGCCCGCGCCGAGCAGTTCCTCCCGCAGCGCAAGGGGCCCGCGCCGCGCTGACCGGGCGGTCGAGGCGCGGGTGCGAGGATGGGGTGGTGACTCCCGAGGTGCCCGCGCTGGCCGACGTCGACGTGGACCGGGGTGGCACGAACCCGCAGCAGGACGCCGAACGCGCGTTCGCTCGGGGCTGGGGGCTCGTCGCCACGGACCTCGACGGCACCGTCATCCCCCGCGACCGTCCCGTGAGCGCCCGCACGCTCGCGGCGTTCGCGGCTTGCGCCGAGGCCGGGATCCCCGTCGTCCCCGTGACGGGCCGTCCGCCGCGCTGGGTCACCCCGCTCGCCGACGAGGCGGGGCTGCGCGGTCTGGTCGTGTGCGCCAACGGTGCGCTCGTCTACGACCTCGACGCCGGCGAGGTCGTCCTGGAGCACCCCATCGCCCCCGACGTGCTGCGCGAGGTCGTGGCGCGGTTGCGGCCCGTGCTGCCCGGCATCGGGTTCGCCCTGGAGGCCGTCGTCGGGTTCCGGCGAGAGCCGGAGTACGCGACCCGCTTCGACAGCGGGCTCGAGCAGCGCGTCGCCGCCTTCGACGAACTCCTGGTCGACGCCCCGCCCGTCGTGAAGATCCTCGCCAAGTGCCCGGGGGTGCTGAGCGACGAGATGGTCGCGATCGCCGCGCGGGAGCTCGACGGCATCGTGAACGTCACGCACTCCAACGCGGCCGACTCGCTCATCGAGATCATGGCCGCCGGGGTGAGCAAGGCGACGACCCTCGCCGAGGTGGCCGCGCAGCGCGGTCTGCAGGCCCCGCAGGTCGTGGCGTTCGGGGACATGCCGAACGACCTCGAGATGCTGCGGTGGGCCGGGCGGTCCTACGGCATGGCCGACGGCCACCCGGACGCGCGGGCCGCGGCCGACGACGTCGCCCCGCCGTGCGGGGAGGACGGGGTCGCCCAGGTCCTGGAGCGCCTGCTCAGCTTGCGTGGGCGCTGATCCCGCCGACACCCCGGACGACGACGCGGACCCCTTCGACGTGGTCCGGCAGGTCGGGGTAGTCCTGGTCGTCGACGACGTTGACCTTGACGGCCCAGTCCGGGCCGACGTGCGTCAGGCCCACCCCGTTGACGCGCGGATCCCCGCCGATGATGTCCTGCACCTGCGACTTCGCGGCTCGTGCAGCGTCTCGGTCGCTCACTCACGGCTCCCTGGTCCGTCCGCCGCGACCGCCGGAGGACCAGGGGCCGCGCGTGCTCAGACGACCAGTGTCGCACCGAGCGCGCTGAGCACAAGGCCGATCGGGTTGCAGAACGTCAGCCCGGCGCCGTTGTCGCCGCCCCGCTCACTGCCCGCGAAGAGGAGCCCGACGGCCTGCCGGGTGTCCGGCCGGTAGACCAGCGAGCCGGAGTCGCCCCCGGCCGAGAACGCCCCGGCGTCACCGGTCACCTCGATCTGGCCGTCGAAGCTGACGACCCCGACCGGGTACTGCACCGCGACGTCGTCGAGCTCGATGGCGCTGATCCGGCCCTTCGTCCAGCCCGTCGTCCGGCCGACCTTCTCCACGGCGACCTCGTCGTCCGGCTCGGTCCAGCCGGTGAGGCGGCCGACGGGGTAGGTGAGGTCGACGTCCGCGAGGTCGTCCTCGAGCAGCGCGATGGCCGCGTCGACGGCGTTGCCGCCCCCGGCCTCGAGCGGGACGGCGCGGGCGAGGCGCCCGACGCGGTCGCCGGCCTGCCCGCCGTCGTACGGGCCGGGCTGCAGCACCGGGTCGTCGAGCGCGGCCTGGTCGGAGTTCGCCAGGACGTGGTTGTTCGACAGCACGTACAGCCCGTCGGAGCCGGCGACGGTGACGAACCCGCCGAGGGTTCCGGCGGTGACGTCCTGCTGGGCGATCGACAACCCCGGGTGCAGCGGTCGGACCTTGCGCTGCAACGCCTCCGGTGCCCAGATCCCGGGTTCGGTCGGCGCGCTGAGCGCCTTCACGAGGCCGATCTCGCGGATGTCGACCTCGTCCCCGGCCGCCCCCGCGGCCAGGGTGCGGGCGCTGTCGGCGAGGACCTCGCCGCGGTTGCCGGAGTAGCGCACGGCCAGTCCGTACCGGGGTCCGTCACCACCGGAGCGCGGCAGCACGCTGATGCCGACGCTCGCCACGCCCGTCGGCGTCTCGAGCGAGGAGGCCTGCACGACCCCCGAGAGCAGTCGGGCCTTCAGTTCACGAGCGTTGTCGATGTGCACGAGACGTTCCCCCTGGTCGTGTCGTCCGCGGTCACCACCCGGCGGTGCGCCGGGATGGACACAACGTGTCACCGACCTCCGACACGAGCCTCCGGAGCACCGCGTGGAGGCTCCTCGTCCCCGGACCGTGGCCGATGGGCACTGGGAGGAGCGAATCGACAGCGGTCCGTGGCGACAGTACGCATTCTAGAAGTTGTCCGGCCGACCGTCTGCGCCGGAGGACCGTCCCGGGACCGGAGGATCGAGGAGGACGTCGTGGGCATCGCCTGGGCCGAGGCCGTCCGGTTGGCGCGCTCCAACCGGAGCCGGCACGAGGAGCTCGAGGACCGTCACGCCGCTCTGGTCACGCGCGCACAGCGCGAGAGCCGTGCCCAGGAACAGCGGCGCCAGGAGGTCTACGACCAGGTCCTGGTGCCCTTCCGGGACGTCTTCTCCCGCATGAAGAACGTCGACCTCGCCGAGCTCGCAGGCATCGACCTGCCCACCGCCGGGCACACCCCGGAGGTGGAGGTCACACAGGTGCGGTTGAGCGCGCTGCACACCGTCGGGGCGCTCGCGGGCGGACTCGGCGTGGGCGCCGGAGCGGGGGCGGGGGCGTTCGCCGCCGTCGGAGCCTTCGCGGCGGCGTCCACCGGCACCGCCATCTCGGGTCTGTCCGGGGCTGCAGCCACCAGCGCCACCCTGGCCGCGCTCGGTGGCGGTTCCCTGGCTGCCGGTGGCGGTGGGGTCGCTGCCGGCACCCTCGTCCTGGGCAGTCTCGTCGCCGCCCCCGCGGTGCTGGCCACCGTCGGGGTCGTCGTCTGGCAGGGACGACGGCAGCGACGCCGTCAGCGCGAGGGGGCGGAGACGCTCGCCGCAGCCGACGTCGACCTGGGCCGGGCCGAGGCGAGGACCGCCACGGTCATCGCCCGCAGCCGGCAGGTCCGGACCCTGCTCCGAGACCTGCAGGCCGAAGCCGGCGTCCACCTCGAGCAGTTGCGGTCCCTCGTCGAAACCCAGGACGACCACGCGCTCTGCACCCCGGCCCAGCGGGCGCAGGTGGCCACGACGGTGTCGCTGATGACGACGACGATCTCGGTCATGGCCACCGCCCTGGTCGACGAGGACGGGGTGGTGACCGACCTGTCGGGGCAGGTCGTCGACGACGCCCGGGAGCGTCTGCAGGACCTCACCGACGAGGGTGGCCTCTCCGCAGCACCAGTCGACACCGAGGCGGCGGGTACCCCGGCGTCCGCGGCGGTCGGTCAGACGGCTGCGGGAGCCGCGTCGTGAACGAGGACCCCGGACGGAACGCCGAACCCCGCTCCGAAACCTCTCCGTCGGCGTCCGGTCCGTCCGCAACGTCGGCGGACGCTGCAGGACCCGGGCGTGGGCACCGTCGCGGGCGCCGTTCCGGGGGAGGTGAGGTCCGTGCGGAGTCGACTCCACGGACCGTGCCAGAGGGCGCGGTGAGAGCCGGTGTGCAGTCCGCCGCCTGGGCGTTGGTGAACGCGGGAACCCGGCGGCAGGCCGCCCAGACCGTCGAGGCCCTGCGGATCCGCGAACTCGCCCGGCAGGTCGCACAGCGCTACCGCAACGTCGGCACGGCTCAACGCGCAGGACACCTCTTCGAGGTGATGCACGAGGCGTCGTTCAACCACGACGCCATCGCCAAGGGGGCGGCGGTCCGCGCTTCGACCACGGAGTGGGCCGTCGGCGGATCGCAGAGCGCGGCAGCCGATCTGCACATCGTCGACGGTGCGACGGGTGGGGGTGGCCGCCTGCTGGCTGCGGCGCAGGCCAAGCTGATGGGGACGGCGACGACCACGGCGAGCGGAATCTCCCGCCGCGACTACCAGGGGATGCAGCGCCTCGTCGGCGCGGACGAGCTGCGCCGAGTGCAGGACCTGCTGGACCGTCGGTTGAGGATGAACCCCGAGGGGCTGACGTTCGACGACTACGTCGACTCCCGCGCACACGTCACCGACACCCTCCACATCGAGACCACCGACGCCGCCGGCCGCGCCACGACCGTGACCAGCCGCCCGGTGTCCACCGCGGAGGCACACCGCGCCTCCGGCGACGCCTCGCGGTGGGGGACCGAGCAGGCAGCTGCCGTCGCCTCCCGCGAGGTCGCTGCGTCCCTGGCGATCGGTGCCGCCACCGGTGCCGTCGTCGCGGGGGTGATCGCCGCCGCGCAGCAGGCCGCACGGATCCGGGCAGGGGAGACCTCGGCCGCCGCGGCCGCCGCCACTGCCGCAGGGGCCGCTGCGATGGGGGCGGTGCGCTCGGCCTCGGGGGCGGGACTGGGCAAGGCCGTCGGCATCGCCGCCCAGGCCGGCGTCTTGCCGTCGGCGCTGGGCCGAGGATCGGCCCCCTCGGCGACGGCGGCCGCCCTCGTGGAGGTCACCGCCGCCGGTCTGGCCTTCGCCCGCGGGGACATCGACTCCGCCGAGTTGGCCGCCCGTTGCTGCGACTCCGCCCTGCGCGCCACGCTGGTGGGGGTCGGCAGCGGACTGGGTCAGACGGCGATCCCCGTCCCGGTCGTCGGTGGCCTCGTGGGGGCGGTGGTGGGGCAGGCCGCGGCGACCCTGATCAGCCAGGGCCTGCGCGCGGCAGCTGAGGCGCTGCGCACCGAGCAGGCCGCCGGGCAGGCCGTGGACGGGGAACTCCTGGACGCTCTGGAGGACGAAGCGGCTTCCGCTCTCGCCGCGGCGATCCTGCTCGGGGAAGCCGAAGGTGCGCTCGGGGCCGAACGCAACGCCTACGTCAGCACCACCGTCGGCCCTCTCCTGGACGACGCGCTGATCGCCGTCGCCTGCGCCGGACCGGAGGAGGTGTTCAAGCGGCTGGCCGAGGTGGCACGTTGCTTCAACGGCCAGCCGCTGTTCGTCACCGTCGACGAGTTCGACGCCTGGATGGCCGATCCGTCGGCGCCCCTGACCTTGAACCCCAACTGGGTGTGATTCCCCGGGTCACGGTTCCAGGAGCACCTCGAACCCGCTGGACCGCCGGGCGCGCAGGTCCACCGCGGCGACGATGCGTCCGTCCACCACGAGGCGCTCGACGGCCGCACGGGGCAGCCCGAGACCGGTGGCGAGCAGCCGCACCGGCCGCGCCGGGATGCGGGCCAGGAACTCCACGGTGACCTCGAGGTCCTCCCCGGGGAGCGCGCGGGGTGGGGGTGCGGTGCCGGCGTCGAGCACCCACGCGCCGTCCCAGTCCAGGGCGTACCGGTTCCGGTGGGCGGTCGCGGGGTCCAGCAGCAGTGCGGACACGAGGTCGGGGTCGTTGCCGTGCAGGCCGTCGAGCAGTTCCGCGTCGACGGTGCGGACGTGGGTCCGCTCGAACACCGTGAGGTCCGCCGTGTCACCGCAGCCGGTGCAGTGGGCCAGCAACCACGCGTCGAGGAGCTTGCCGTTCGCGTTGACGCGGAACCTGCCGCCGGCCCGGAACCGTTCCGCTCCGCAGCGGTGGCAGCGGCGGACGACGAGGGGCAGGCGGGTGGGCGTGACCGCCCAGGTGAGGGTGGGCATGGGGGAACACCGTTCGGTGAGTTCGTGGGCAGCACCAGCAGCACGCGGCACGAGGCCGCGCGCGAGTGATCAGCTCTCGGGAACGTCACCGGATGGACAACGGCTCACCCTCGCTCGGGGGACTGGACACATCGACCGTAGCGACGGGCCTGCGCCGCGGACCACGAGTTTTCCCGGGGGTTCCGCGGACGCGGTGTGGCGTGGGAGAACGGTCCGGTGAGCACCGACACCGCGCAGGTCCTGGTCCGCCCCGCCCTCGCGGAGGACGAGGAGGCCCTGTGGCCGTTGGCCGTGGAACTCGCCACGTCCTTCGTCCCCGAGCGGGCCGCGTTCGCCCGCTCGCTGGCGCACGTCCTGCGGGACGAGACCGCCACCCTCCTCGTCGCGGTGACGGGCCAGGGGCGGGTCGTGGGGTACGTGCACGCCCTCGTCCACCCCGCCTTTCACGCGAACGGGAACGTCGGGTGGGTCGAGGAGGTCGTGGTCGACCCGGAGTTCCGGGGGACCGGGTGCGGCCGCGTGCTGGTCGAGGCCGCTGAGGCGTGGGCGTGCGGCGCCGGGGCCGCGTACGTCGCCCTCGCCACCCGCCGGGCCGCGGAGTTCTACGGGGCGCTGGAGTACGAGGAGTCGGCGGTGTACTTCAGGAAGCTGCTCTGAGCGGTCCGGCGACCGTCGCGGTCGTCCCGTCCGCCCACACCACGAGACCGGTGCGGCCGGGCCGGGTGCCGAGCCAACGCGCGGCGTCGGCGTCCCGGGCGTAGGCGGCGGTGGCGTCGACGTCGGCCCACGTCAGCGAGTCCGCGACCACCGTCACCTGCGCGACGCGGGAGGGGTGCGACCCCGTCCGGGCGTCGACGAGGTGCTGCCCGCGGTGGGCCGTCCCCGAGGTGGCGACCGCGCCGTCGCGGACGGGAACGGTCGCGAGGACGCGGTGGGGGTCGCGGGGGTCCTCGATCCCGATCCGCCACGCGGGGCCGCCGTCTCCGCTGTGGCAGAGCATGTCCCCACCGCCGGACAGGCAGAACCCGGTGTCGGGGAGTGCGAGCAGGTGGGCGGCGGCACGTTCCAGGGCCCACCCCTTGACGACGCCGTCGGTGTCGAGGCGCACGGAACCGTCCGCGGTGCGGCGGCGGACGTCGAACGCGCCACCGGACTCCCGGCGGGCCCGTTCGGCGAGGTCCAGGACCTCGCGGACGTGTTCCGGGCAGTCCTCGGGTTCCACCGCGCCGCGGTCCAGACGGCTCGTCCAGGAACCCGGGAGGCGGGTGCTGAACTCCGCCTCGACGCGGCGCAGGTCGGCCAGGACCGCGGCCCACGCGGAACGGCCCGGTCCGTCGTCGGCGTGGCGTCCGCGGACGGCCAGGCTGACGGGGAAACCCATGACGACCTCGACGCGCCGGACGGGCGGAGGGGCCGTCGTCCTCACGCGTGCACCTGGTCCAGGGCGCTCTGCAGCGACTGGACGTACCCGGTGCTCGTGACGGTGGCGCCGGACACCATGTCGATGTTCGCGCTCTGCGCGCTGAGCGTCTCCTGCACGAGGACCGGAAGGGCCTGGGCGTTGATCTCCTCGTCGCGGCGGTTCCCGTCGGGCTGCTGCAGGATCTTGACGGCGCTGATCTTGCCGTCCGTCACGGTCACTTCGACCTGCACCGGTCCCCAGCGGGTGTCGGCGGCCGACCCCGTCACCGTCGAACTGCCGCTCGCGGAACTCCCCGTCGAGGTGCCCGCGGAACCCCCGGCGGAACTCCCCGAGGAACTGCCGACGGAACTCCCCGCGGCGACGGCGACCGTCGCGGGGGTGCCGACGCCCTCGGTGGACGTGTGGTAGCCGAAGAGGAGCACGAGGACGGTGAGCGTGCTCATCCCGGCCACGACGATGCGGCGGGTCGACCCCCCGCCGCCGGTGGGGGTTCCGAACGCGCTCCCGGCGGGCAGGCCGTGCGGCGACTGGGGGGACACGGGGTTCACCATCCGAACTCCTCGACGTGGATGCGGTCGGCGGGCACGCCCGCACCGAGGGCGGCGGCCCGGACGTCGGCGGCCCACCCGCCCAGGCCGCAGACGAAGACGTCGTGCCCGGCGACGTCGGGGACGAGCCAGCGCAGGGCGGTGACGTCGTCGACGGGTGGGGTGCCGCGGCCCAGCCAGGAACCCGCGCCGCGGCGGGGACCGGGCAGGTCGACGACCCGCAGACCGCGGGTCGCGGCCAGCCGGGAGAACTCGGCCGCGAACAACGGGTGGTCCCGGTGGCGGTGCAGCAGCACGGCCTCACCGGGGGCGTAGGGCAGGGCCTCGGCCAGCGCGCGCAGCGGGGTGACGCCCACCCCCGCACCGATGAACGTGACCCCCCGACGGGTGCGGGTCCGGGCGGAGAGCCGGCCGTAGGGGCCCTCGACGAGGACGCGCGTCCCGGGACGGACGGTGGCCAGCCGGCGACCCCCGTCGCCATCGGTGCGGACCGTGATCCGCAGGGCGTGCGGGGTGGGGGCCGCTGAGAGGGAGTAGGGGTGGTTGCGGGTCCAGCCGGGGCCGTCGAGGAACCGGAAACCGAGGAACTGCCCGGCCTCGACGGGCAACCGGTGCAGGTCCCGGCCGGTGAGGTGCACGGAGACGACACCCGGTGCCTCGGGGACGACGCGCGTGACCTGCACCCGATGGCGCAGGTTCCGGACGACGGGCAGTCCCACGCGCCAGACGAGCACGGCCGCCACGGCGACGGCCCACAGGGTCCACCAGAACACCGTGCGGACGGGGGAGGAGACGAACTCGGTGCCCGTCCACAGCTGGTGCGGCAGAGCGAGACCCGCGCCCAGGTAGGCGTAGAGGTGCAGCAGGTGCCAAGACTCGTACCGCAGCCGGCGGCGGGCGGCCTTCACGCTGGTGACGACCACGAGGACGAGGGCCACCGTGCCGGCGGTGGCCAGCAGCATCCCCGGGTAGTCCACGACGAGGTCCCAGGCGGTCGCCGGGACCTGGTGCAGTTCCCCGGACGCGTACCCCCAGGTGATCGTGACGAGGTGGGCGAGCAGCAGGTCGAAGGAGCAGAACCCGACCCAGCGGTGGATCCGCGCGAGCCGGTCCTGCCCGAACGCGCTCTCCAGCAGGGGGACGCGCGCCATGAGGACCACCTGGGCCAGGAGCAGGACCGAGGCCAGCAGCCCGGTCAGCCGCCCGAGGGACGTGAGGCCCGTGGCCCAGCCGCCGAGGTCCTGCAGACCGCGACCGGCGGTCCACCAGTAGGTGACGAGCAGCAGCGACCCCCACAGCGCGGCACCGGCCAGCGCGCGGACGGTGCCGTCGCGGCGGGCCCGCGTCGTCGGGAGTCCGGTCCCGGCCGGGTCGGTCGCGCTGGGCCGCGCCGACGGGGGGAGCACCACGCTCACGGCGCTGCCCTCATCTGGTCACCTCGGGTTCCTCCGGGCTCGACGCAGGAGTGCGCGAGCTCACCGGACCACCATCGGTGACGGAACCTGAAGCCAGCCTGATGCGGGCTAGGTGCCGGCTGTGCGTCCTGACGACGGGTCGAACGACACCGACAGCCGGGACCGGGCCCCCGCACAGGCACGCCGAGCACGGTCGGACCGTGACGATCCTCGCGCCGACCGCCCCCGCCGTCCTGGTCCGCCCCCTCGGCGCGACGGGCGCCCTGGTGCGGTGGCGGGGACGGCTGCGGGGGGCCGACGTCGGCTTCGTGCACGCCGGACTCGTCCTGGCCGTGGCCGCGGTGCTGCGGTTCCTGCCGGCGGGGCAGCGGGCGGCGGCCGTCCTGGCGGCCAGCACGAACCTGGACAACCTGGCCGTCCACCCGTTCCGCGTGCTGCTGCTCAGCGCCTTCGTCGTGCCGACCGGGACCGGGCTCCTGGTGCTCCTGCCGCTCGTGCCCGTCCTCGCCGCGGCGCAGCGACGGTTCGGCCGGCGCGCGACGGTGGGCGCCTTCGCCCTCGGTCACGTCGGGGCGACGCTCGTCGTGGCGGGGTTCCTCCTGACGGGGGTGCGGGTCGGGTGGGTGGACCCGTCCGTCGCGAGCGCCGTGGACGTCGGGGTGAGCTACGGCCTCGCGTGCGTCGCCGGCCTGCTCGTGGCCTCGGGTCCGTCGCGGTGGCGCCGGCCCGGCCTCGCGGTGGTGGCCGGGGGGCTGCTGGTGGCGCTGGTGGTGGACCCGGACTTCACCGCGGTCGGGCACCTCGTCGCCCTGGCGCTGGGAGCGGGGCTGGGGTCCGTCGTCACCCGGACGGCTCAAGGGACGGCCCCGTCCCGCCGATGGGAGACCACCCGCCCGGCACGAGGAGGAACCCGTGAAGCACCGTCGACCTGTCGTGGCCGCTCTCGTCGGCCTGGCCGGGACGCTGCTCGTGGGGAGTTCCGCCGGGACGTCCGCGCCGGAGCCGGCGTTCTCCGCCGTTCCCGCGGTGCAGTCCGCGAGCACCACCCCGCGGGAGTTCGTGGCGCCCCTCTACCGGGTGCCCACGCCGACGCCGTCCGGAACCCTCGGGCCCGCCGGACCCGGCGGTGAGGGGGGCGTGCTCACCCCCGACACCGTCGTGACCCCGGGGCCCGTGGCTCCCCGGCTGGCGCCGAAGGCGGGGTTCCGCCCCGCCTGACACCCCACCCGGCACCCCGGTGTACCGCCCGGGACCCGGTCACGGAAGGCTCGGGGGATGGTGGACACCCCCGACCGCGCGATGGTGCAGCGGCTCCTCGGCCTCGCCCCCGCTCCGACCCACACCCCGCTCGACGTGCGACGCCGCCCGGCGCCCGCGCCCCCCGGTGCCGACGACGTCGCGGTCGAGCACGTCGTCCTCGTCACCGCGGACGGTGAGGTGCCCTGCTGGCTCCTCACCCCGCAGCGGCCGTGTGGCGTCGCGGTCGTCGCCGTCCACCAGCACGGCGGGGAGTTCGACCGCGGCAAGAGCGAGGTCGCCGGGATCGCCGGTGCACCGCACCTGGCCTACGGGTTGCGGCTCGCGCAGGCCGGCGCCGTCGTCCTGGCGCCGGACCTCGCAGGGTTCGAGGAACGACACCGCGGGTGGACCGCGGACCCCGTGGCCGACGAACGTCTCGACGCGTTCCACCGCGTGGCCCAGGGGAGTTGCCTGCAGGCCCAGCACACCCGCGACGTCGCCGTCGCCACCTCGTTCCTCGAGCAGGAGGTCGGCCCGGACGTCCCCCTGGGGATCATCGGCCACTCGCTGGGCGGACAGGTGGCGCTGTTCTCCCTCGCGTTCGACCCACGGCTCACGGCCGGGGTGGTCAGCTGCGGTGCGGCGACCGTCGCCTCCCTCGTGCGCGACCGGATCCCGCACAACCCCGCCTGGTTCGTGCCCGGGCTGCTGCCGGCCGGTGACCTGCCGGCGCTGGCCGCGACGCTGACCGGTCAGCGCGTGCTGCTGACCGCGGGATCGGGCGACCCCCTGTTCCCGGCCGACGGTGTCGACGAGGTCGTCGCCGCGTTCGCCCCCGGGGTGTGCACCCCGTTCCCGTTCGACGGCGGCCACGAGGTGACCGCGGAGGTGACGGCCGCCGCCGTGGAGTTCCTCGTCGGCTCTCGGCGCCCCTGACGACGCCCCCTCCCCGCGGAACCCTGCTCGGTCGAGCGCGCCCGGACGCGACGCCGCGCGGGTGTCGGAGCCCGGTGGCACAGTGCCGCGCATGACGGAACACACCTCGTCCGGAAACCCGTCGCGCGCGCACCGGCCGCTGGCCGGAAGTACCCGCGCCGCCGCACCCCGCGCCCGTGACGCCGTCCCCCTCGCGGCGGACGCCGTCGTCGACGTGACGCTCGTGCTGCGCCGCCGCGCCGGGCTGCCGGCCGACGTGGTCACCTCGTCCGAGAACCTGACGCGCGCCGACCTGGGCGAGCGTTTCGGCGCCGACCCGGCGGACGTGGAGACCGTGCGCTCGGTCGTCGAGGGGGCGGGGTTGACGGTGGCGTCGGTCGACGCTGCGAGCCGCCGGGTGCAGGTGAGCGGACCGGTCGACGCCGTCACGCGGCTGTTCGACGTGGACCTGCGCGAGGTGACGTCGCAGGCGCCGTCCGGTGCGGAGGTGCGGCACCGCCAGCGCGAGGGCACGGTGTCGTTGCCCGAGGGGCTCGACGGGGTCGTCACGGCGGTGCTCGGCCTGGACGACCGCCCGACCGCCCGCGCCCAGTTCCGGCTCGCCCCCGCGGCGTCGCCCACGACGAGCTACTCGCCCCTGGACCTGGCCCGCGTCTACGAGTTCCCCGAGGGCGACGGGGCCGGGACGGAGATCGCCGTCCTGGAACTCGGCGGCGGGTACCGCACCGAGGACCTCGACGCGTACTTCGCCGGGCTGGGGCTGGCGACACCCGCCGTCCGCGCGGTCGGCGTCGACGGTGGGGCGAACACCCCCGGTTCGGCCGACGGCGCCGACGGTGAGGTGATGCTCGATCTCGAGGTGGCCGGGGCGATGGCCCCTGGGGCGGCGCTCGTCGTGTACTTCGCGCCGAACACCGACCGGGGTTTCCTCGACGCGTTGTCCGAGGCCGTCCACGCCGACCCGACCCCCGCCGTCGTCAGCATCAGCTGGGGTGGTCCGGAGGACTCGTGGACCGAGCAGGCGCGCACGGCGTTCGACGACGCCCTGGCCGACGCCGCGGCCCTCGGCGTGACGGTCACAGTGGCGGCCGGCGACAACGGCAGCGCGGACGGTGTCCAGGACGGTGCCGCGCACGCCGACTTCCCCGCCGCCAGCCCGCACGCACTGGCCTGCGGGGGAACGAGTCTGCACGCGCGCGCGGACGGCACGGTGACCAGCGAGGTCGTCTGGAACGGCCGCGGCGCGACGGGTGGTGGCGTCAGCGCCGCGTTCCCCCTGCCCGCGTGGCAGGACGGGGTCGGGGTGCCGACCCGCGCCGGTGGCGGCGGGACGGGGCGCGGTGTCCCGGACGTGGCGGGGGTGGCGGACCCGGCGACGGGGTACCGCGTGCGGGTCGACGGCGCGGACCAGGTCATCGGCGGGACGAGCGCGGTGGCCCCGTTGTGGGCGGCGCTGGTGGCTCGGCTCGTGGCGGCGCGGGGTTCAGGGCTGGGTCTGCTGCAACCCCGCCTCTACGCGGGGGCGGCCGCCGGGACGGCCCCGGAGGGTTTCCGCGACATCACCGAGGGGGACAACGGCGACTACGCCGCCGGTCCGGGGTGGGACGCCTGCACGGGACTCGGTGTCCCCGTGGGCACCGTCCTGCGGGAACGCCTGGCCTGAGGGCCCCTCCTGCACGCGCTGTCGCTCACGCTGGCCGGCAGTCGTTCCAGGTCTCCAGCGCGGCGACGTCGGGGCAAGGCGTGTGTGCCTCCACTCCCTCGCCAGGGGATCAGCGCAGGTCGGCGAGCGTCTCGGCCTTGACGACGGCACGCTCCACCGCGGCGAGCAGCGCGGGGTCCACGGGAGCGCCGTCCCCGCCGGCGACGCGCACCATCGCCGCGGCCTCCGCCACCTGGGCGCACGCCGTCGCGGTCCGGGTCAGGCGCCGGTGGACCTCGGGGTGCTCCCCGTCGGGGCCGCCGGGCACCAGCAGGTCACCCGAGGAGGGCGCCTCCTGCTGGGCGCGCAGGCACCGCGCCCGCACGGCGCGGGCGACGAGGTCGACGCGGGGCAGGAACTCCTCCAGCGCGTCGCGGGCCGGTCCGGGCGGGGTGCCGTCGACGACCATCTCGACGCGGCGCACGGCCCGGTCGGCGGAGTGCGCCGCGCGCGCCCAGACCCCCTCGCCGAGGGGGTCGGGCGTGCGGCGCCAGAACGCGAGCTTCAGAGGTACTGCCCCGTCCCACCGGGCTGGACGCGCGGCATGCCGTCCCCGCCGGGACGCCCCTGCGGACCGGCCGTCGCGATGCCGCCGGGCAGCGCGCGGCGCATCTCCTGCAGCTGCGCCTGGGCCGCCATCTGCTGGGCGACGAGCGCGGTCTGGATGCCGTGGAAGAGGCCTTCGAGCCAGCCGACGAGCTGGGCCTGGGCGATGCGCAGCTCGCTCTCGGAGGGCGTCTGCCCCTCGGCGAACGGGAGGGCGATGCGCCGCAGCTCCTCGACGAGGTCGGGGGACAGGCCGTCCTCGAGCTCGCTGAGGGACCGTTCGTGGATCTCGGCGAGCCGGTTGCGCCCCGCCTCGTCCAGCGGCGCCGACCGCACCTCCTCCAGGAGCTGCTTGACCATGCTGCCGATCCGCATGACCTTCGCGGGCTGGGAGACCATGTCCGCCGGGCCCGGTTCGCCGTCCTCGGGCGGTTCGGCGATGCCCATGCCCTGCGGCGTCACGACGACGACGCGGGGGTCCGGGCCCTCGCTCGTCTCACGCGGGGCGTCGGGTGGGGTCGGGTCCTCGGGCAGGCCGTGGGTGTGCTCGGACATGCCCCCATCCTGCCCTCAGCCCCTGCGCGCCACCTCCCGCGGCAGCGCCTGGGTCGCCGCGAGCACCGTCAGGGTCACCACGGCCCCGGCCACGAGGTAGGACGTCGTGAGCGAGGCGTCGCCCGCGTAGACGACGACGAGAGCGGCGGCCGCGGCCGCCGGCACGACGAGCGAGAGGCGCACCAGCGCGGCCCGTCGCCGGTGCTCGCGCTGGGGCAGGACCTGCACGAGGCAGAACACGACGGAGCCGACGAGCGCGGAGGCGAGGACGTCGCTCACGCGGTGCCAGCCGTCGGCGATGACGAACGTCCCCATCGCCCCGCCGGCGACAGCGCCCGCGAGGGCCAGCGGCAGGCGCGCCCAGCGCGGTCCGGCCACGAGCAGTCCCAGGGCCAGCCCGAGCACCGCCGACGTGTGGCCGCTGGGCAGGCTGTTGGCCGAGGAGCCGTGCTCGAGCAGGTCCGGGCGTTCCAGCAGCACGAGCTTCAGCAGCTCCGTGAGGCCGAGCGTGCCCGCGGCGACGACGACCCCCTTGAGCGCAGCGCCGACCCGACCGCGGACCAGGCCGACGAGCCCGACGAGGGCGACGCCCAGGACGAGGTGGTGCGGCTGCAACCGGTCCACGAGGTCGAACGCCGTTCGCAGCCAGCCCGTCTCCGAGCCCCGGTTCTCCAGGGCCAGGGTGTGCAGCCGGTTCTCCCGGAGCTGGCCCGTGGCGGTCCGGACGCACACGACGTAGAGGACGCCGAGGGCGACGAGCTGCCACCACGCCGCCCCGAGCGCCACCACGGACCAGGTCCGCCGGGCGGACGCGGGACGTGGTGGGCTCCAGGGCTGGTGTGCGGCTGTCGTGCTCACCCCTCCACTCTGGGGCACGCGTCGGGCAGGTGCGTACCCCAGCACGTGCAGGGAACGTGTCGTTCCTGTGCGGCGTCCCCGCTCAGCGGGAGGCGCGGTCCAGGGCGGCGATCTCCTCGGTGCTCAGCTCGAGCTCCATCGAGGCCAGCAGCGGGGGCAGCTGCTCGACGGTCCGGGCGCTCGCGATCGGGGCGACGACCGTCGGCTGCGACCGCAACCACGCCAGGGCGACCGCGGCGACGTCGACGCCGTGCGCGGCGGCCGCGGCGTCCAGCGCCTCGAGGACGCGGGGCCCGCGGGGGGAGTCGAGGTAGGCCGCGGCGGAGGCCTGCCGCTGCGACTCGGCCAGCTGCCCGGGGCGGTACTTGCCGGTGAGGAAGCCCGACGCGAGCGAGAAGTACGGCAGCGAGGCCAGGCCGTTGGCCTCCACGACGGGCAGCGCGTCGCGCTCGTACTCCTCGCGCTCGACGAGGTTGTAGTGGTTCTGGACGGCGACGTAGCTCGCGAAGCCCTCCCGCCGGGACGTCTCCAGGGCCTCGGTGAGGCGGGCGCCCGTGTAGTTCGAGGCGCCGATGGCGCGGACCTTGCCGGCGGTGACGAGCTCGTCGAACGCCCCGAGGGTCTCGGCCAGCGGGGTCTCGCGGTCGTCCTGGTGCGCCCAGTACAGGTCGATGCGGTCGGTCTGCAGACGCTGCAGCGACTCGTCGACGGCCTTGCGGATGTTCTCGGCGCCCAGGCCCTTGCGGTCGGCCTTGCTCGCGACCTTCGTCGCGATGACGACCTGGTCGCGCTTGCCGGTCTTGGCCAGCCAGTTCCCGATGATCGTCTCGGAGATCCCGGCGCCGCCGTCGGACCAGGCGGAGTACACGTCGGCGGTGTCGACGAAGTCGCCGCCGCCCTCGACGAAGGCGTCGAGGACGGCGTGCGAGGTGGCTTCGTCGGCGGTCCAGCCGAAGACGTTGCCGCCAAGGTTCAGCGGGCGGACGTCGAGGTCAGAGGTCCCGATGCGTGTCATGCCGTCAGGCAACCACAGGCCGCCGTGGACGACATCCGGACGGGACGCGCCTCAGAAGTCGGTGCTGGTGCTGAGCTCGCGCCAGACGTTGACCTCCGAGCGCCGCTGCTCGAGCACCTGCTCGATGGCCGAGAGTGCGTCCGAGCCGAGGAAGACGGCCGACGGCGGGTTCTCCGCCTCCGCCAGCGCGATCATCGCCGCCGCGGCCTTGGCCGGGTCGCCCGGCTGCGTGCCGTGGGCGGTGTCGTTCTCGATGCGCCGCTTGCCGGCGGTGTCGGCGTAGTCGGCGATGGGCTCGGGTGACTGCGTCAGCGAGCGGCCCGCGAAGTCGGTCCGGAACCCGCCGGGGGCGACGATGCTCACACGGACGCCCAGCGGGGCCAGTTCGGCGCGCAGCGACCGGGACATCGCCTCCAGCGCCGCCTTCGCCGCGGCGTAGTAGCCGGACCCGGGCGGGCAGACGTGCGCGCCGATGGAGGAGACGTTGAGGACGGTGCCGCTGCGGCGCTCGCGCATCCCCGGCAGGACCGCCTTGAGGACGGACGCCGCCCCGAAGACGTGGGTCGCGAAGAGCGTCTCGACGTCCGCGTCGACGCCCTCCTCGACGGCGGCGCGGTAGCCGTACCCGGCGTTGTTGACGACGACGTCGATGCCGCCGAAGCGTTCCTCGGCCGCGCGCACGGCCGCGGTGACCTGCTCGGGGGAGGTGACGTCGAGGGACAGGGCCAGGGCGGAGTCGGGGTGCCCGGCGGCGATGTCCTCGACCCTCGAGGCGTCGCGGGCGGTGACGACGGCGCGGTGGCCGCGGGCGAGGACCGCTTCGGCGAGCGAGCGCCCCAGACCGGTCGAACAGCCGGTGATGAACCAGGTGGACATGCCCGCACCCTGTCACCTGGCACCCGCCCTGTCTGCCCGGACCGGCCGTGCCGTCGGGTAGAACAGAGACGTGACCACGCTCACCGAGGGCGGCAACGCCCCGCTCACCGGTTCGTCCCTGCGGGTGCGCGTCGAGGGGCCGGTCGACGTGACCGCCCTCGTCGTGAACCCCGACGGCAAGGTGGGCGGCGACGCCGACATGGTGTTCTTCAACCAGCCGTCCGCGCCCGGGGTGCGGTTGGCCGGGCGGGAGGTCGCGCTCGACCTCTCCGCACTGCGCCCGGGCGCCGACCGGGTCGTCGTCGTGGCCAGTCCGGAGTCCGAGGGCGCCACGTTCGCGGGCACCACCGTGCGACTGGTCGTCGAGGACGGGTCCTCGACGCTGGACTTCACACCGTCCCGGCTCGGCGCCGAGACGGTCGTCGTGCTCGCGGAGGTGTACCAGCGGGGCGGGGCGTGGAAGGTCCGCGCCGTGGGCCAGGGGTACGACAACGGGCTCGCGGGGCTGGCGACCGACTTCGGGGTGGACGTCGACGAACCCGCTGCCGCCCCACCTGCCGCCGCGCCCGCGGCCCCCGCGGTGTCGTTCACCAAGGGCGAGGAGAAGCTGCCCGTCGACATGCGCAAGGCGCTGAACCTGCGCAAGCAGCAGGTCGCGATCGTCCTCACCAAGCACCGGATGACGGGGTTGCGCTGCCGCGTCGTGGTGGTGCTCGACGTCTCCGGCAGCACGAGTTCCCTGTACCGCAAGGGCGTGTTCTCCCGCGCCGTCGAACGCGTGGCGCCCGTCGCGGCCCAGGTCGACGACGGGGCGGAGATGCAGGCCTGGGCGATGGGCGGCCGGGCCAAGCGCCTGGAGGACATCACCATCGGCGGACTCCCGCAGTGGCTGCAGACGTACACCGCCAAGCGGTACACCGAGGCCGAGGGCTGGAACAACGAGAAGGCCGTCATCGAGGACGTCGCCCGCTACGTGGCCCGGGAACCCCTCGACATCCCCACCCTCGTCCTGTTCTTCCACGACGGCGGGGTCACCGACAACAAGGGGACCGAGAAGGCGCTGCGGGCCGTCGAGCGCGAACCGGTGTTCTGGCAGTTCATCGGCATCGGCCGCAGCAACTACGGGATCCTCGAGAAGCTCGACACGCTCGCCGACCGGCAGTACGACAACACGGGGTTCTTCGCCCTCGACGACCTCGACGCCGTGGACGACGCGGAGTTGTACGACCGGATCCTGCAGGAGTTCCCGAGCTGGATGCGCTCCTACTACCCGCCCGGGGCGCCGGCGCTCCAGGGCCTGTCCTGAGGTGCCCGCCCTCGTCGTCCCGCGCTCGTCCGTGGCGGACTCGGTCCGGCGGGCGGCGCGGTCGGGGCAGTGGGACGACCACCCGGCCTACACCGGGGTCGCGCGGATGGACGACGGGCAGTTCGACGCCTGGACCGACCGGCTCGTCGCCGATGCCCGCGAGGGCACACCGCGACCGGAGGGTTTCGTCCCCTCCACCAACCTGTGGTGGGTGGACGGGACGGAGTTCCTCGGCCGGGTGCAGGTGCGGCACCGGCTGACCCCGCGGTTGCGCGACCTCGGCGGTCACGTCGGCTACTGGGTCGCCCCCGCCGTGCGGCGCCGCGGGCACGCGACGGCGATCCTCGCGGCCACGTTGCCGGTCGCGAACGCGCTGGGCCTGGAGTGCGTGCTCGTCACGTGCGACGACGACAACGTGGCCTCCCGCAGGGTGATCGAGGCCAACGGCGGGTTGTTCCAGGACCGGCGCGGGGTCAAGCTGAGGTTCTGGGTGCCGACGGCCTGACCCGTCAGGACGTCGCCGCCCGCCGGGCGAGCAGCTCGTCCACGCACGCGCCGACCGTTTCCCGGTGGGTCGCGACCGGCCGGTACCCGAGGGCCTCGGCCGCGCTCGTGTCGAGGAAGAAGGGCGGCCACGAACTCCACGGCGACGGCTCGCCGTCGGGGTCGTCGACGACCTCCACCTCGATCCCCGCGGCCGCGGCGACCGCACCCACGACCTCGGCCGCGGTGGGGTTTCCCGGGTCGGCGGAGTTCAGCACACGGTGCGCCGGACGTTCCGTGCACCGCAGCACCAGGCGCGCGAGGTTCGCCGCGGCCGTCGGGTGGTTCCCGGCGTCCGCGGCGTGGGGCAGCCGGAACACCCGCCGGCCTGCCAGGACCCGGTCCAGGACCCACGCCTCCCGCGGTTCCGCCGCTCCCGGGCCGTGGACGCGGGAGGGGCGCAGCACCGACACCGGGACGTCGGCGGACCGGTACACCTCTTCCACCGCCACCTTGTGGGGCCCGTAACCCTCGCGGGAGGCGTACTCCCCCGAGAAGTCCGCGGCGAGGACGGGGTTCCCCTCGACGACGGGCCTCCCGAAGTCCGGTGGGTCGTCGCTGTTGGAGTGGCGCCCGAGGGCGTCGACGTACACCGCCTTGCTCGACAGGACGACGACCGACCCGATGCCCGCGGAGACGGCCAGGACGCTGCGGGCGTGCGCCGCCGTGTAGGCGACGACGTCGACGACCACGTCCGCCCCCGGCCCGAGCGCGGCGCGGACCTGAGCCGGGTCGTCGCGGTCCGAACGCAGGAACTCCACCCCGCGCTCGCGCAGCGCGGCGGGGAACCGCTCCCCGGAGCGGCCGGTCCCCACGACCTGGTGGCCCGCCTCGACGAGTTCCGTGGCGACGGCGCGGCCCGTCATCCCGTTCACCCCCAGGACGACAGCCCTCACGCGACCGCGTCCGCCCACGCCTCGCGCGTCGTCGTGACCGGCTGCCCCGTGCGCGCGGCCTCGGTGATCGCGAGGCCGAGCAGGTGGTCCTGCGCGGCGGCGGCCAACGCGTAGGGCTCCGGCCCTGCGCCGCGGGCCCAGTCCCGCGCCTGCACCAGCAGCGTGGCGAGCGCGACCTCCTCGTCCGAGAGCCGCGACCCGACGAAGGGGTTGCGGAACACCACCCGCCCCTCGAAGGAGATCTGGTCCAGGTCGAGCCCCTGGACGTCCTGCTGGTGCCCGGTCTGCCGGCGTTCCAGCGACGACGTGAGGACGGTCGTCGCGTCCGCCAGCCGCACGACCCGGTCCTCGACGAGTTCCCCCAGGCTGCCGCGCACCACCAACCGGCGCGTGCGCAACGGGTTCCGCGTCTGCGTCTGCGTGAAGTCGTAGAGCCCAGTGCGCCCGTCCCCGAAGTCGACCGTCGCCACCGTCGTGGTCTGCGGCCGCGGGGCCGGGTCGCCGGTCCAGCCCGGGCGGGCGACGGGGTCCGCCAGCGGGGTGGTGGTGGCGGTCGCGACGACTCGGGCCGTCTGGGCGCCCACCCCGAGGAAACCCCGGAGCACCGACGTCGCGTGGTACGTCTGGGTGGAGGAGACCTGGACCGACGTCACGTCCCCGAGGAGGCCGTCCCGCGCGACCTGCAGCCGGGCCGCGGTGTGGGGGAACAGCAGGTACTGCTCGGCGACCTGGACGCGGCCGGTGGCGCCGACCGCGGCCCACAGCGCCCGCAGCCCGTCGAGGTCGGGAGCCGGCGGCGTCTCGGTGAGGACCCGCGCGCCGTGGGCCACGAGTTCCGTGACGACCGCCGGGGCCGCGGCGACGGGCACCGCCACGAGGACGAGTTCCGGTGAGGTCCCCAGCAGCCCGGTCAGGTCGTCGGCGGCGCGCACCCCGCGGCCGGCGACCGCGGCCTCGGCGGAGGCGTGGCTGCGGCCCAGGACGCCCGTCACCTCGACGAGGTGCGGGACCCGGGCGGCGAGGTCCAGGAACAGCCCGGTCCGGAATCCCGTGCCGACGACGCCGAGTCGGAGAGGGGCTGCGTCCACGGGGCGACCGTAGTCCCGCCGCTCTGGCCTGGCGAACTCCGGCGGTGGTGGTTGGCTGGTCGCATGCGCATCTTCTTCACCGGCGGCAGCGGCAAGGCGGGCCACCACGTCGCGCCCTACCTGGCCTCCCAGGGGCACCACGTCACGAACGCCGACCTCACCCCGCTGGGCCACCCCGACGTCACGGACCTGCACGTGGACCTCACCGACACCGGTCAGGTGTACTCGGCGCTGGCGGGGATGCCCACGACCGCGGACCTCGACGGTCCGGCGCGGACGCCCGGGGGTTCGGCCTACGACGCCGTCGTCCACTTCGCCGCCATCCCTACGATCCTGCGGGCCCCGGACGCGACGACGTTCGAGACGAACATCCGTGCGCACTACAACGTGCTGGAGGCGGCGACACGCCTCGGCATCCGCAAGGTGGTGTTCGCCTCCTCGGAGACGACGTACGGGATCTGCTTCGCCCAGGGGGAGCGCAAACCCCTCTACGTCCCCGTCGACGAGGAGCACCCCGTCGTGCCGGAGGACTCCTACGCGATGTCCAAGGTGGCCGGCGAGGTGGTCTCGCGGTCGTTCCAGGCCCGCACCGGGGCGGACGTCTACGGGTTCCGCATCAACAACGTCATCGAACCCCACGAGTACGCCGAGAAGTTCCCGCCGTTCCTGCAGGACCCGTCGCTGCGGCGCCGCAACGTCTTCGCCTACATCGACACCCGCGACCTCGGGCAGGCGACGCTCAAGGCCATGCAGACCGACGGTCTCGGGTTCCAGGTGTTCAACGTCGCGAACGCCGACATGTCGGTCGCGGCGACGACCCAGGAGGTCATCGACACGTTCTACGGCGGCGTCGAGGTGCGGCGCGAGATGGGGCGCGACGAGACGTTCTACTGCATCGACAAGGCCCGCGACCTGCTCGGGTTCGAGCCGCAGCACTCCTGGCGGGACGTGGTGGAGGATCCCCGGCGTCAGGGGTGAGTCGGGAGGGGACCACGTGAGGGACCTGCGCGTGCTGGGGCCGTTGCTGGTGCTCGTCCTCGTCGTGCTGGTGCTGCTGGCGCAGTGGCTCGTCGGGGTGCTGTGGCCGGTGACGGCGGAGACGTACTGACACCCGCGGTCCCTGCGTCCTCCCACCACGGGTGGTGACGGTGCGGCAGGACCCGGGACCCCGCGCGGGGGTCGGACCAGACGTGGCACCGGTGTCCCGGCCGCGGTGCGGGACAGCGCGGACGTGCCCGCTCAGGGGACCTCGGCGCCGTCCGCCCCGGTCACCACGACCCGCACCCCCGCCGCGTGGAACGGGGCGAGGGCGGAGGGGTCGGCACCCGCGTCGGTGACGAGGGTCCACCCGGCGGGCATCGGCGCCCACGCGTGGAACGGGCGGCGGCTGAGCTTGGCCGCGTGGGCGAGGACGTGCACGCGGTCGGCGCGTCGGGCCATGAGTTCCTTCAGGCGGGTCTGCTGCTGGTCGGCCTCGCAGATCCCGTCCTCGGCGCTCACCCCGTCGGCGCCGAGGAACACGGCGTCAGCGGTGACGCGCTCGAGGGCGGCCTCGGTGAGGGGCCCGACGAAACCCTGGCTGAGGTGGCGCAGGGAACCTCCGAGCGAGACGACCTCGACGTCGTCGGCGTCGGCGAGTTCGTCCAGGACGGTGAGGCCCGTCGTGACGACGGTGAGCGGGGCGCACCGGCGGAGTTCGTGGGCGAGGGCGCCGACGGTCGTCCCCGCGTCGAGCATCACGGTCTCACCGGGCCGGACCTGGCCTGCGGCCCAGCGGGCGATGCCGCGCTTGGCCTCGAACGCCTCCCCGGTGCGCTGCCGCAGCGACTGCTCGGGGTGCGCGATCGAGGGGGCGGCACCGCCGTAGGTGCGGGTGATGAGGCCCTCGTCCCGCAACCGCGCGAGGTCGCGGCGGATCGTGGACGCCGTCACGCCGAGCCGTGCCGAGAGCTCCTCGACGCTGGCCAGTCCGGAGGTGCTGGCCAGGTGCAGGATCTCCCGGCGGCGAGCCTCGGTCCCCGACGCGGTGGCGGGTTCGCTCACGCCCGGGTCACGCCCCCGCCGGGGCGGGCGCACCCGCGAGTTCCGTGGCCTGCCGCAACGCCTCGACCATGCTGCCGACCTCCACCCGTCCGGTTCCCGCGATGTCGAACGCCGTGCCGTGGTCGACCGACGTGCGGATGACGGGCAACCCCACGGTGATGTTGACCCCGGCCTCGATCCCGAGCACCTTCACGGGGCCGTGGCCCTGGTCGTGGTACATCGCGACGATCAGATCGTAGTCACCGCGACCGCCGAGGAAGAACGCCGTGTCCGCGGGCAGCGGGCCGACCGCGTCGACGCCTGCCGCCTGCGCGGCCTCGACGCCCGGGGTGATCTTCTCGGCCTCCTCGCCGTACCCGAACAGCCCGTTCTCCCCGGCGTGCGGGTTGATGGCGCAGACGCCGATGCGGGGGTTCGGGTTCCCCGCGCGCCGCAGCGCCTCGGCACCGCGACGGATGGTCCGCTCGACGAGGCCGGGTTCGATGCGCGCGACCGCGTCGAGGAGCCCGATGTGGGTCGTGACGTGGATGACCTTGATGCGGGGAGTCGTCAGCATCATCGACACCTCCTCGACGCCGCAGAAGTGCGCCAGCAGTTCGGTGTGCCCCGGGTAGAGGTGACCGGCCGCGTGCAGTGCGGCCTTGTTGAGGGGTGCGGTGCAGATGGCCTGGACCTCACCGGCCATCGCGAGCTCGCAGGCGATGCGCACGTACTCGTGGGCGGCGTGACCGGCCTGCGCGGACAGTTCGCCCCACGGCAGGTCCGCGGGCAGCAGACCCGGGTCGACGACGTTGATGCGGCCGGGGGTGAACTCGGCGGCGGCGACGTCCTCGACGACCACCACGTCCGCCTCGACGCCCAGGGCCCGTGCGGCCTGGCGCAGCCGCCCGGCGTCCCCGACGACGACGGGGCGCCCGTCCCGGTAGGCGGCGGGGTCGAGGAGGGCTCCGACGGTGACCTCGGGGCCGACCCCGGCGCCGTCGCCCATCGTGACGGCGATCGTGGGCCGGGCGTCGATGACGGCGGTCGAGGGGGTCACGGGATCTCCTGGGGTGCGGTGGGGACGCCGCTGCGCAGAGCGCGCAGCAGCCGGACGAGGTCGGTGAGCGTCGGGTCCTGCCCGAAGCTGCCGGGTTTGGTGGCGACGAGGCGACCGTCGTCGGTCAGGCTGACGACGATGCCGTGCTCGGGCTGGGCGACGGGCCGCAGCCGGCGCACGCCGAGGTGGTCGAGGACGGCGCGGGCGGTCTGACCGCCCGTGAGGACGAGGTCGGCGGCGGGGTGCGTCCGCCCGACGCGACGGGCGAGGTCGGCGACCGGCTCCGCCGGGTCGATCGTCAGCAGGTGGGTGTGCTCGTCCACGAGGGCGGCTGCGCGCAGGTGCGCGGTCTGCGCAGTCGCTGCGGCCGAGCCGCTGCCGACGGCCAGGACCACCGGCCGGTGGCCGAGGGCCACGGCGGGCGCGGAGGTGCCCGAGGGTGGCGCGGAGGTGGTGTCGGCGACGGCGGCGACGAGGGCGGCGCTGCCGACGAGGGCCACGCGACGGCCGCTGACCACGGCGTCCACGGCGACGGTCGCGGCCGCCCGCAGGTCCGCGTCGGTCTCCCCGTCGAGCACCGACAGCTCCTGCCCGCCGAGTGCCCAGCCGGCGCGCAGGACGGCGAGGGGGACGGTGCTGACCGGCCCGTCCAGCAGCCCGTCCAGCAGGTCCGCCACGGCTCGCGGCGCGGGGTGCGGTTCGAGGGCCCAGAGTGCGGTGTCGGCGAGCGGGACGTCCCCGACGAAGGGCCGCCCCTCGCGCACGGTCCGGCCCAGCGACGGCAGCGCGCCCGCCACGACGACCTGGAAGCCGCTGTCGTGCAGGGCTTCCACGGTGGCCGTGACGTTGCCGCGCCACAGCGAGTCCAGCTTGACGACGACGAGCGTGGGCCCGGCCGCGGCCGCCGAGGCGGCCCGGACGGCGCTGCGGGCCGACGCGGGGTCGACCGCCCGGTGGTCGGTGTCGACGACGGTGGTGAGGCCGTCGTGCGCGGGGGTGACGGCGCGGCCGTCGAGGACGACCTCGCAGTCCCGGCCACGGGCGAGCAGGGTGCCCGCGACCTCGGCGGCCCCGGAGAGGTCGTCGGCCACCACACGGCGCAGAGCAGTGCTCGTCGGGGCGGGGGGAACGGTGGAGGGCGCGGGCACGGGTCACCTCCTCGTGGCTCTCTGGTGCCGCTTCGTCGGCCATGCTTCCACAGCCTGCGCGTTTCGCGCCAGATCGTTGCGTGTTTCGAGCAGTGGTGGCACAGTGCTCGTCGGACGACGCCGTCCGGCACCCCCGGCACCGGCGCCCGCAGACCGACCAGCACCCGATCACCAGCCGCACAGGACGAGCCCGCCCGTCCCGCCGAGATGAGGGGTCACCGATGACCGCCGCGCCACCCCGACCACCCGGTCGCTCTCCGCTCAGCCGCCGCACGCTGCTCGCCGGTGGGGCGGGCCTCGGCCTCGCCGGCGGCGGTCTGGGCGGGCTCACGGCCTGTGCCGGTCCCACCGGCGCCCCCGGCCCGGACACCCTCACGCTGGCGCTCAACCGGTCCCTGGTCAGCCTCGACAACAAGCTCAACCAGTTCGACGCGGCCGTCACCGTGCAGCGCGCGGTCCGCCAGGCCCTCACGGAGATCGGCACCGACGTGGAACCCGCGCTGGTCCTCGCGGAGAGCTTCGAGCTGACCGAGCCGACGCGGTGGACGGTCCGGCTGCGTCCGGAGGCCTGCTACTCCGACGGGTCGCCCGTCACGGTCCAGGACGTCGCCACCGCGTTGCAGTGCTACGCGGACACCGACGCCCGCGCTGACCGGACTGTCCCGCAGCTGGGCGCAGGAGCTCGCCCCGCGCCGCATCACGGTGAACGTCGTGGCCCCCGGGCCCACCGAGACCGCCATGACGCACGACCCCGGCCGCGCCGGCACCCCCGTGAGGGTCCCGCCGCTCGGCGCCCTCGTCGATCCGGGGGACGTCGCCGAGCTCGTCGGGTTCCTCCTGGGGCCGGCGGGGAGGTCGGTGACGGGGCAGTCCGTCGTCGTGTGCGGGGGCGCCTCGCTCTGAGCGCGGATGATGCACCGTCTCGGTCGGAGCGCACCCTGGAGCGCCCGTCCAGCAGCCGGACGAGGGAACTCTCGGTACCGTAATGGTTGCGGCCTCAACTTCCCCCGGGTCGGTCCGAAACCTTGTGCATGGCCACACGTCTCCGCAACCTCTCCGTCAGCCGCAAGCTCGCGCTGGGCTTCGGCACCGTCTGCCTGCTGCTGGTGGCAGCGATCGGCCTCGGACTGCAGGTCCTGCACTCCTCGCAGGCGACGGTCTCGTCGATGTCCGAGGTCGTCGTGCCGGGCGTGAAGTACAGCGGTCTCGTGAAGTACGGCGTCGCCCAGACCCGGCTCGACCTCACCTCGCTGGGGCTGGCGACGGACGCCGCGGGCCGCGCGAGCGCGCAGACCGCGATGGCGGCGGACGACGCGACGCTCGACCAGAACTGGAAGGGCTACCTCGACACTTTCCCGGTCTCGACGCAGGCCGACCGTGACTCCTTCCAGGCGGACCTCGCGTCGTTCCGGCAGTTGCGCGGACCGGGCGTCACGGCCGCCCAGAACGGCGACGTCCAGGGCTTCCAGACCGTCCGCGAGCGCGACCTGCTGCCGCTGGCCGCCCGCATGAACACCACCCTCGACCGGATCCAGAAGGCGGAGGTGGACAACGCGAACCGCACCTCCGACCTCGGGGCCACGCGCTACCGCCAGGCGCTGTGGGCGCTCATCGGGCTGGGGATCGTCGCCCTGCTGGTGGCCACGGTCGTCGCGGTCCTCGTCGCCCGCTCCATCACCCGGCCCCTGGGTCGCACGGCCGCGGTGGTCCGCGGGCTGGCGCAGGGTCGGCTGGACCAGCGCGTCGGGTACGCCGCCGGCGACGAGATCGGGCAGCTGTCGCGTGCGGTCGACGAGACCCTGGACACCCTGTCCTCGACGATGACCGAGATCACCGCGACCGCCCAGGTCCTCGCCGGGTCGAGCGAGGAGCTGTCCGCCGTCGCCACCCAGCTCTCCGCCGGGGCCGAGGAGTCCGCGGCCCAGGCGCAGGTCGTGTCGGCCGCGGCCGAGGAGATCAGCGCCAACATCGGGACCGTGGCCGCGGCCGGCGAGCAGATGACCTCCGCCATCGGGGAGATCGCGACCTCGACGGCCGACGCGTCGGCGACGGCGGCCTCGGCCGTCGCGGCCGCCGAGGGGGCGGGCCAGATCCTGCAGCGCCTGTCGGCGTCCAGCCGGGAGATCGGCGACGTCGTCAAGCTCATCACCTCCATCGCCGAGCAGACGAACCTGCTCGCGCTCAACGCGACGATCGAGGCCGCGCGGGCCGGGGAGATGGGCAAGGGGTTCGCCGTCGTCGCCGGCGAGGTCAAGGAGCTGGCGGGGCAGACCGCCCGCGCCACCGAGTCGATCACCGCCCGCGTGGGCGCCACGCAGACCGACGTGCGGGAGGCCGCCGCCGCGATCGACGGGATCGGGGACGTCATCACCCGCATCGACGCCCTGCAGGCGACCATCGCCGCGGCCGTCGAGGAGCAGTCGGCGACGACGGGCGAGATGGTCCGCAACGTCGGAGAGGTGTCCGCCGGGTCGCAGGAGATCGCCCTGAACATCTCGGGGGTGGCCTCGGCCGCGGGGCAGACGACGAGTGGAGCGCAGCAGACGGCCACCACGGCCGCCGAGGTGTCCCGCGCCGCCTCCCGGCTCCAGGAGCTCACCGCCGCCTTCACCCTCTGACGACCACCCGTCACGGGTCGTCCCCACCCCCCCCGACCCCCGCGCGGAAAACACTCTTTCCGCCCTCGGAACACGCGTTCTGAGGGCGGAAAGAGTGTTTTCCGCGCGGGCTCAGGTGGCGGGTCAGGCCGTGGTGACGTCGCGCAGGACGCCGCAGGTGCGGCGGTAGGTGGCGACGAGGTCGGCGTCCTCGCCCTGCTCACGGCGGGCGGCCCAGTCGTCCAGCGCGGCCCGCAGTCCGGCGCCGAGGGTCTCGGCGACGACGCGGGTGCGCAGGTCCACGGTGCTCGCGCCGGTGGCGGCCGCGACGCGGGCGAAGAAGGCCACGGTCTGCTCGGCGTCCAGGCGCAGGAGGGCCCCGCGCAGGCCGGCGTCCTCGATGACGAGGCACCGCACGCGCAGCATCCGCTCGATCGAGCCGGCCTCGGCGGACAACGCCGCCAGCACGTCGGCGATGCAGTCCTCGAGGTCGGCGAGGGACGTCGAGGCCCCGACGCGCTCCTCCAGGCGCCGGGCCAGTGCGGCGTCGAAGGCGCGGTTGGCGCCGAGGGCCGCGTCCTCCTTGGTGGCGAAGTAGCGGAAGAAGGTGCGGGGGGAGACCCCGGCCGCCGCGGCGATGTCGTCGACCGTCGTGCGCTCGGAGCCGTTGCGGGCGAAGAGGTCCAGGGCGACCTGCTCGATCTCGGCCTGCGTCGCGAGGCGACGCCGCTCGCGCAGGTCCGTGCCGGGGGGCGTCGTGGTCACGGAATGAGGATAACGACTGTCGAGTTGGCAGTGACTGCCATTAGGGTTGTGACTGTCACCACCACGAGGAGTCCTCACCCATGTCCACGAACGAGGACGCGGCCCTGCAGCCCGTCGCGTCCGCCCCGCCCGCCGCCGCTCCCGCCGACCCCGGTGAGCGCGACCGCCTCGCGCCCGGTGACGCCACCGTCATCGGGCTCCTGCTGGTCTCCGCCTTCGTCGTCATCCTCAACGAGACGATCATGGGTGTGGCGTTGCCGCGGCTCATGGCCGATCTCGGCATCACGGCCGCCACCGGTCAGTGGCTGACGACGGGGTTCATGCTCACCATGGCCGTCGTGATCCCCGCGACGGGTTTCATCATGCAGCGGTTCCAGCTGCGTCAGGTGTTCGTCGCCGCCATGGGGTTGTTCAGCCTCGGCACCGCCATCGCCGCCGTCGCCCCCGGTTTCGGTGTGCTCCTCGTCGGGCGCATCGTCCAGGCCAGCGGGACGGCGGTCATGATGCCCCTGCTCATGACGACGGCCCTGACCCTCGTGCCCGCCGCCAGCCGTGGCCGGACCATGGGGTTGATCTCCGTCGTCATCTCCGTCGCGCCGGCCATCGGCCCGACGATCTCGGGGATCATCCTGAACTCGTTGTCCTGGCGGTGGATGTTCATCATCGTGCTGCCCATCGCGCTCCTGGCGCTCGGCGCCGGCGCCTGGAAGGTGCGCAACGTCACGACGCCCCGGCCCGCACGCCTGGACGTCCTCTCCCTCGCGTTGTCCGCCGTCGGTTTCGGCGGGCTCATCTACGGGTTGTCGAGCATCGGGGAGTCCGCGAGCGGACACGCCCCCGTCGCGCCGTGGATCCCCGTCCTCGTCGGGGTCGCCGCGCTCGCGACGTTCGTCGTGCGCCAGCTCCGCCTGACCCGCACCTCGACTCCGCTCATGGACCTGCGGGTGTTCGCGAACCGTTCCTTCACCGTGTCGACGGTCGTGCTCGTCACGAGTTTCATGGGCCTGTTCGGGACCCTCATCGTGCTGCCGATCTTCCTGCAGACGGTGTTGCAGCTCGGCTCCCTGGAGACCGGTCTGCTGCTGCTGCCGGGCGGGGCCACCATGGGGATCCTGTCGCCCGTCGTCGGCCGGCTGTTCGACCGTTACGGCCCCCGGCCGCTGGTGACACCGGGTGCCGTCCTCGTCAGCGGGGCCCTGTGGTTGCTGACGACGCTGCACCCGGGAACTCCCGCGGGCATGGTCGTCGTCGTCCACACGCTCCTCAGCATCGGCCTCGCGTTCATGTTCACGCCGCTGTTCACATCGGCGCTGGGTTCCCTGCGCGCCGAGTTGTACGCGCACGGCTCGGCCACGGTCGGAACGGTGCAGCAGCTCGCCGGCGCGGCGGGGACGGCGCTGTTCGTCACGGTCCTGTCCACGCGGTCGGCCGACAGCCTCGCGGCGGGGACCGACCAGCTGCACGCCGTCGCGAACGGCGTCCAGGGCGCCTTCGTGTGGGGAGGGGTCATCTCGCTCGTGGCGCTGGGGTTGTCGCTGCTCGTGCGGCGCCCGCCGGTCGTCCCCGGGCCCCGGACGCCTGTGCACTGACCGCTCCGCGACGGCCGGTTCCCGGCGGGGGGACCGGCCGCTCGCGACACTCGCCGGGTTCTCCCCTCGGCGATCCAGCGGGAGGCTGCCGGTGTGACTCTCATCGCCGGCGGACTGCCACTCGACCAGTTGCTCGCGGACCTGGCGACCGAGCGACCCGTCTTCCACTCGGAGGCGGACTTCCAGCACAGTCTGGCTGCCCTCATCGCCCGTGCCCGTCCGGACTGGCGTGTGCGGTTGGAGGTCCCGGTGCGGGCGGAACGGTCCACCCACGTCGACGTCCTCGTCGTGGACCCTCGGGGTCCGTCGGCCACGTCGATCGAACTCAAGTACTTCACGTCCCGCCTCCAGGCGCAGGTGGCCGGCGAGGAGTTCCACCTCAAGGACCACGCCGCCACCGATCTGGCCCGCCTGCACTTCGTGCGAGACGTCGCACGCCTCGAGGCGACGTCCACGAGTACGCAGAACGGCGTCGCGATCATGCTGACGAACGTCGCTGGCCTCTGGCGCGAACCCTCGTCCGCGGCGACGACCCGGGATCGCGCCTTCCGCATCCACGAGGGGACCCGGCTGGAGGGGGAACTGCGGTGGGGCGACGGCGACTTCCCGGCGAACGACGTCGTCCTGTCCGGCCGCTACCCGCTCGGCTGGCGCGACTTCTCCGACCTCGGAGTGCCGGGAGGGGTCTTCCGATCCACGGCGGTCGAGGTCGGCGGTTCTGAACCGGGTGCCGCGGCGGGTTGAGCCGACGCGCGTCCCGGGATGGGCGCGAGGTGGATCGGTCCGTGGCCGAACCCCTCGTGACCCCGGACGGTCGCTACCTGGTGGTCCGGGGCAGGTTGTGGCGGAGGTCGAACCCCGACCTGCCCGAGGACCGTCGCCAGGAACTCGTCGACGAGCTCATGGCCGCCCGCCGGGCCAAGCGCGACGCGGCGGACGACGCGGGACGCGAAGCGGCCCGGGCCCGCGTCGACGCGGCCAAGCACGAGCTGGGGGAGCGCGGGCCGGTGTGGTGGGACGACGGTTCTCCGGACCTCACCCGGCACCTGGCCCGGACGACGGAGTACGCCGACTGGTTCGCACGACGGGCGGGGGACGAGTAGGCCACACCGACCGCGGCGCCGCCCTGGCCGGGATCGCCGCGGTGTGGGAGGCCCTGTCGCCCGAGGAGATCCCGTTCCCGTGTCGTCGCCGGATGTCGGCGGACCCGTGGGCGAGCGGGGTGCCGTCGGGCGCGGAACGGACGGCGTCGTGGTCGAGGAGGGCGCGGCGCGGGTGACGGACCCGCGGTCGTCGCGGACGCCCCGCAGCCGGAGGATCCTCGCGGCTGAGAACGCACCGCACGCGCCGGTGCGGTGCGTCCCGGCACTCCGGGCGGTCGACGGGGTGCGGGAACGTCACGCACCCCGCGGTGGCGTCGTCGTGGACGACCCCGTGGCTTGGGGGGCCGTGCCGACGACCGGTGCGCGACCGTGCGGGGCACTGACGACCTGGGGTCAGCGGACACCGGGGGCGGTGAGGGCCGGGAGGAGGACGAAGTCCACCAGTTCCTCGACCGTCGACGGGTCCAGTGCCCGCTTGCGCAGGACCACGCTGCCGAACGCGGCCGTCGGGACGACGTCGGCGAGGAGCCGGACGTGCACGTGCGGCGGAACCACTCCCCGGGCGATCCACCGCTCGATGACGGCGACCAGGACGGCGACCGGGGGTCCGCCCACCACGCGGTGCGCGGCCTCGTACAACTCCGGGTCGCGGCCGATCTCGCTCAGCACGCTGGCCAGCAGCACGCCGGAACGGTCCTCGGACTCGGCGAAGTGCATCGCGGCCGCCAGCAGGTCCTCACGGAGGTCACCCGTGTCCGGGGGTTCCGGGACGTGCTGGGCGGCGCGGACGGCGGCGACGACGAGTTCGGGTTTCGTGGTCCACCGGCGGTAGATCGCCGCCTTGCTGCACCGCGCCCGCGCGGCGACGGCGGCGATCGTCGTCCCCGGGTACCCGTGGTCCGCGAGGAGGTCCTGCGTCGCGGTGAGGATCCGGAGTTCGACCGCGGGGTCCCGAGGCCTCCCGGTGGTTCCGGAGACCTCGGACGGCGGCATGGAGCCATTGTCCCCGTTCGCCCCGAGAGGTAGTCTCACGCACTAACGGTACCGTCCGGTACCGTTACGGGCTGCGCGGGATCGACCGGCGCCGGCCACGGGGCCACCGCGCCCCGGGCCAGGACTGACGATGTCCGCGTTGCCGACGACCCGCCCCACCCCACGCACCCGACCTCGCGCCGCGCTCACCCTCGGCCTCGCGGCCGTCGTGGCCGTCGGGGTCGACGCGCTCATCGCCCAGGCGGCCGTCGCCGCCGGAGCGCCGCCGTCCTACGGCCCGCTGATGCTCCCGGCGCACGCGACGCTCGCCGTCGCGGGCGTGGTGATCGGCTGGTTCGGCTGGCTCGCGGTCCACCGCCGTGCCGCGGACCCCCGGCGCAGGCTGCGCCGGCTCGTCCCGGTCGTGGCGCTCGCCTCGTTCGTGCCCGACGTCCTGCTGCTCGCGCTGCGCTTCATCCCCGGGACGAACGTGCCGGCGGTCGTCGCGCTGGTGCTGATGCACCTCGTGGTCCTGGCTTGCGCCCTCCCCGCCTACGCCCGGGCCTCGCGCCACCTCGCCCCCCGGTAGCGGCCGCCGCGACGAGGGCGGATGACCCCGGCCGCGGGCCGGTGCGTCGTCCCCGCACGCGACGGAATCCCGTCGACGCCACCCGCCCCCGGTGCCAGGGTCGACCGGTGACCGTCCCGTACCGCCCGCTCCCGCTGGACCTGTCCGACGTGCGCTACGCCCACGGCCCCGACTCCTCGCCCCGCCCCGGTGTCCCGCAGGGTCGGACCACCGCGTGGCAGCTGGACGCGAGCGACGTCTACCCGGGCACGACCCGGACGGTGTGGACGCACGTCCCGGCGCGGCTCGACCCGCGTGAACCGGCGGCCGTCGCGGTGTTCAACGACGGCTGGTGGTACCTGGACCCCGACGGTGAGGTCCGCGGGGGCGTCGTCCTGGACAACCTCGTGGCTGCGGGAGCCGTGCCGCCGACGATCGGGGTGTTCGTGGACCCGGGGGTCCTCGCGGGCCCCGGTCCGAAGCACCGCAACGTCGAGTACGACGCCGACGACGACCGGTACGCGACCTTCCTGGTCGAGGAGGTGCTGGCGCGGGTCGGGCGGGAGCACCGCCTGACGGACGACCCGGCGCGGACGGTCGTCGTGGGCGGCAGCAGCGGCGGGAACGCGGCCTTCACGGCCGCCTGGCACCGCCCGGACCGGTTCGGTCAGGCCGTGTGCTTCCTGTCGAGCTTCGCGCAGATGCCGGGCGGCAACCCGTACCCGCGGCTGCTGGCGGCGGGTGCCCGTCGGCCCGTCCGGTGGTTCCTGCAGGCCGCGCACCGCGACCTCGGCTGGAACCGGTCCCACGACAACTGGTTCGCGGAGAACCTGCGGGTCGCGGCGGCGCTCGCCGAGTCCGGGCAGGACGTGCGGCTGGTCGTCGGGGACGGGGGACACAGCCCGCAGCACGCCGGGGTGCTGCTCCCGGACGCCCTCCGCTGGGCGTTCCATGGTTGCACTTGACGCAGAGTCTGCACTCAGTGCAAACTTGAAGCGTGAACGACGCTCCCCCTTCCCTGCGGGACCGGCGGCGGGCCGAGACGACGGCCGCCGTCGCCGCGGCCGCCCTGGACCTCGCGCTGGACCGCGGCTGGGACCAGGTCACGGTCGACGACATCGCCGAACGGGCCGGCATCTCCCGCCGCACCTTCTTCAACTACTTCGCGACGAAGGACGAGGCCCTCTTCCACGACGCGATGGCCTGGCGGCCCGGCGCACTGGAGGAGTTCACCGCCTCCACGGCGCCGCTCCTCGACGCCGTCGAACAGCTCTTCGTCGCCCAGGCCCAGAGCGACGCCCCGGACCGCGACCGCGTGCTGCAGGTCATGCGCCTCGTCGACGCGTCCCCTGAACTCCTGCCCGGGCTGCTGGCCCGGATCGCCGCCAGCGAGGAGGCCCTCGCCGCCGCCGTCACGGCGCGGGGTGAGGTGGACGAGTTCACGGCGCGGACGATCGCCGCCGTTGCCGGAGCCCTCGCCCGCGTCAGCGGGACGAGCTGGATCACCGGTCTGCAACCGGACCCCCTCACCTCCACGCGCGCGGCCTGGGCCGCGCTGCGCACCCTCACCACCACCGACCGGAGGACCCTGTGAGCACCACCGCGGAACCCCTCGCCGCAGAACCCCTCGCCGCGAAACCCCGCATCGGCTGGATCTTCGCCAGCCTCATGCTCGTCATGCTGCTCGCCTCCCTCGACCAGACGATCGTCGGTACGGCGCTGCCCACGATCGTCGGGGAGCTCCACGGGCTCGAGCACATGAGCTGGGCCATCACGGCCTACACGCTCGCCATCACCGTGGCCATGCCCGTCTACGGCAAGGTCGGTGACCTCGTCGGCCGCAAGCGGCTGTTCATCGTCGCCATCGCGCTGTTCCTGCTGGGGTCGGCGTTGGCGGGTTTCTCGCAGTCCATGGTGGAGTTCGTCGGGTTCCGGTTCCTGCAGGGCCTCGGCGGTTCCGGGCTGATGATCATGTCGCAGACGATCATCGCCGACGTCGTCCCGGCCCGGGACCGGGCGAAGTTCATGGCACCCATCGGGGCGGTGTTCGGCGTGTCCGCCGTCGCCGGTCCGCTGCTCGGGGGCTGGCTCACCGACTCCGTCGACTGGCGCTGGGTCTTCTGGATCAACCTGCCCCTCGGCATCGTCGCGCTGGCTGTGGCCGCGCTCACCATCCACCTACCCCGGCGGCACGGCACCGCGTCCATCGACTACGCGGGCATGGCGTTGCTGGCCCTCGCCAGCACCGGTCTCGTCCTCGTCATGAGCTGGGGCGGAACGCAGTACGCGTGGGGTTCGCCGACCGTCGTGGGTCTGGTCGTCGGAACGGTCGTGGCCGCCGTCGCCTTCGTCCTCGTCGAGCGCCGTGCGTCCGAACCCGTCATCCCGATGCGGTTCTTCCGCAACCGCACGTTCGTCGTGACGACCCTGCTCGGGCTCGTCGTCGGTGCCGGGATGATGGGGGCGCTGGCCTACCTGCCGACGTACCTGCAGATGGTCTACGGCGTCGACGCGACCGAGTCCGGGTTGCTGCTGCTCCCGATGGTCGCCGGCCTCCTCGTGACGAGCCTGGCCTCCGGTGCGGCCGTGACGAGGACGGGACGCTACAAGGTCCTCCCGATCGCCGGGACGTTCACCGCCGCCGTGGCGATGTTCCTGCTCTCGACGCTGACGGTCTCGACCTCTCTCGTGCTCGTGGGCCTGTACGTCGGGATCCTCGGTGCCGGCCTCGGCCTGTTCATGCAGATCATCGTGCTCGCGGTGCAGAACGCCGTCAGCCCCCGCGAGATCGGGACGGCGACCAGTTCGAACAACCTGTTCCGCGAACTCGGTGTCACGGTCGGGACGGCCGTCCTCGGGACGGTGTTCTCCAGTCGGCTCACCGACCGTCTCGGCGGCGCCCTCGGGGGTTCTGTCGAGAGTTCGTCGAGCCTCACGCCGTCGCTGGTCGCGTCTCTGCCCGCCGACGTCGCCGACCGGGTGGTGAACGCCTACGCCGACTCGCTCGTGCCGATGTTCGTCTGGCTCGTCCCGATGTTCCTGCTCGGCACGGTCATCGCGTTCTTCCTCCCCGAGGTTCCGCTGTCGAGCACGGCCGCGGCCGACGTGGACGAGGAGGCCGGTGCGGACGCGGTGGCCGTCCCCGCCCAGGGCACGTCGCCCGCGTCCCCCGCGCCCGTGAACGACTGACCGCACAGCACGAAGGCCCCCGTCCGGCGCTGCCGGGTGGGGGCCTTCGTCGTCGCGGACGAGGTCAGCCGAGGTCGACCGCGACCGTCCGCCCCTCCAGGGCCGAGGTCTGCGCGGCGTCGGCCAGCAGCAGCGCTGCCCGGCCGTCCTCGAACCCCGGCACCCCCGGGGCGAGGTCGCCGCGGACGGCCGCGACGAAGGCCGCGAGCTCGAGCTCGTAGGCCTCGCGGTAGCGCTCGAGGAAGAACCGGCGGTACGGCTCACCCGTGGAACTCGCCGTCGCCGTCGAGGACCGGACGAGGGTCGGGGTCACGTTGTCGACCTCCAGCAGACCGTCGGCACCGAACGCCTCGATCCGCTGGTCGTAGCCGTAGGCGCTGTGCCGGGAGTTCGTGATGGTGATCGACTCACCGCCGGCCCCGACGAGCGTCGTCACGGCCGCGTCGAAGTCGCCCGCGTCGGCGATGCCGGCGTCGAACTGCCGCAGGCCCACGGCCGTGACGGACACGATGTCCGGGACGAAGGACCGGGCCATGTCGAAGTCGTGGATCGCCATGTCCCGGAAGATCCCGCCCGAGACGCGGACGTACTCGGCGGGCGGGGCCTCGGGGTCGCGGCTCGTGATGGCCAGGTGCTCCAGGCGACCGACCTCGCCGGCCTGCACCCGGCGGCGCAGTTCGGCGAAGTGCGGGTCGAAGCGGCGGTTGAAGCCCAGGACGACGGGCGTCGTGGCAGTCCGGGCGCGGTCGCGGACGGCGTCGACGCGGGTGATGTCGAGGTCGATCGGCTTCTCGCACAACACGGCCTTGCCCGCCTCGAGCGCGGCGGCGAGGAGGTCGACGTGCGTCGGCGTGGGGGAGGCGATGACGACGGCGTCGACGTCGGCGGCGGTGATCGCCTCGTACGGGTCGGCGGTCGCGCGGCCGCCGTACTGGGCCACCGTCCGCTCCGCCCCGGCGACGATCGCGTCGGCCGCGACGGTGAGGACCGCGTCCGGGCTGCGGTGGATCGAGGCCGCGTGGACCTGGCCGATGCGGCCGGTGCCGAGGAGCGCGAAGCGGACGGGCTGGGACATCTCTGTCCTCTCAGGACGGTGGCGGGGGACGCTGGTGGACCGGTCCAAAGGGTAGGGACGCGGCGGCCCCGGGGTCAACGCGACCAGCCCCCACCCGGCGCTGCGGGACGGCGGAAAACACTCTTTCCGCCCTCAGATCGCGCCCTGAAGGGCGGAAAGAGTGTTTTCCGCGCGGGGCAGGGGCGGGGGAGAGGTGGGAACGGTGGGGGGAGGGGGTCAGAGGAGGCGGCGGGCGGCGGCCCAGCGGGTCAGCTCGTTGCGGTTGGACAGCTGTAGCTTGCGCAGCACCGCGGACACGTGCGTCTCGACCGTCTTGACCGAGATGAACAGCTCCTTGGCCACCTCCTTGTAGGCGTAGCCGCGGGCGATGAGGCGCATGACCTCCCGCTCGCGCGCCGACAGGCGGTCCAGCTCGTCGTCGGCCGCGGCGACCTCGCCGGCCCCCGCCCCGAAGGCGTCGAGGACGAAACCGGCCAGGCGGGGCGAGAAGACGGCGTCACCGTCGGCGACCCGCCGGACGGCGGCGGCCAGGTCGTCCCCGCTGATCGACTTCGTCACGTACCCGCGGGCGCCGCGGCGGATCACGGCGATGACGTCGTCCGCGGCGTCGGACACCGACAGCGCGAGGAACCGCACCGGAGGGTCGGCGGCCAGCAGGTCCGCGCACCGCGCCAGCACCTGCGCCCCACCGGATCCCGCACCGGGGGCGGGGTTCTCGTCCGGGCCGGCGGGCAGGTGGACGTCCAGCAGCACGACGTCGGGGCGCAACCGGCCCACGGCCGCGACGGCGCCCGCGACGTCCGCGGCCTCGCCGACGACCTCGAGGTCGTCGGCGGTCGACAGCTCGGCGCGCACGCCGGTGCGGACCATCCGGTGGTCGTCGACGACGAGAACCCTGATCACGACACCCTCCTCCTCACGACCCACCCCGCTCACCCACCGGCCGGCATCCGCAGGGCCACCTCGGTGCCCCCGTCGGCGGGACGGCGGATGGTCGCCGACCCGCCGGCGCGCTGCATGCGCCCGACGATCGACTCCCGCACGCCCAGCCGGTCCTCGGGGATCGCGTCGAGGTCGAACCCCGCGCCCCGGTCGCGCACGAACACCTCGACACCACCGCCCGCCGGCTCGGCGTACAGGGACACCGTCCCACCCGCGTGCCGGCCCGCGTTGAGCAGGGCCTCGCGGGCCGCCTGGGCCAGGGCCGTCGTGCCGCGGTCCAGGGCCAGGGTGTCCAGGTCGCCGACGAGGACCACCTCCACGACCGCGCCGGACACGTCCTCGACCTCCGTCGCGGCGGCCCGCAGCGCGGCCCCGAGGGTTCCCGCCGACGTCCCGTGGTCGCCGTACAACCACTGCCGCAGTTCGCGTTCCTGCCGTCGGGCCAGCCGCGCGACCTCGCCCGCGTCGGCCGAGCGCTTCTGGATCAGGGCGAGGGTCTGCAGCACCGAGTCGTGGACGTGGGCGGCGAACTCCGCACGCTGCTGCTCGCGGGCGAGCGCCGCCCGTTCGGCGCCGAGGTCCTGCCACAACCTGACCACCCACGGCGCGGCGACGAGCGCGAGGCCGCCCATGACGACGACCCCGGCCACCGCGGACCGCCAGAACTGCCCGACGTCGCCGACGACGACGGGGAACAGGACCGCGCCCAGCACGACGAGGGAGGCACCGGCCACGACCCGCACGACCGCACCCCGCCCGTCCCCGGCCTCCTCGACGAGCCGGCGCCGCCGGGTCGCGTCGAGCTGGCTCCAGGCCAGGACGATCCCCGTGCCGCCCACCAGGACCGGGACGACGAACCGGGCCGAACCGTCGACGAGGTTCACGGCCGGGACGAGCCCCAACCCCACGACGACGGCCACCCCGACGAGGGCGTTGCGGTGGGCGAGGACCCAGCCCGACGGGTCCGGACGACTCTCCTCGGGCAGCGCGAGCTGCCGGTCGTCGAGCAGCACCAGCCACAGCACGACGTAGAGGACGACACCGAAACCCCCGAGGAACGCCGACGCGGCGAACACCGTCCGGACCTTCGGCAACGGCACCCCGGTGTGCTGCGCGATCCCCGCGGCCACCCCGGCGACCCGACGGTGGGCGGTGCTGCGCACGAGGGGCGGACGGGAACCGTCCACCGGCCTCCCCGCGGGGTCCATCGCGGGATCCCCCGTCGCTGTCAGCACCCGCCGATCGTGACACGCACCCCCACCCCGGGGATCCCCCCGACGCCGGAGTTCAGGGTCGGCTCAGGGTCTCACCCGATGTGACCGGGGGTCCCCGGACGGCAACCTCGAGACATGACCACGAGCGAGCACCTCAGCTTCGACAAGACCCAGCAGACCCCCGGACAGGAGACTCCCGTGAGCGACTACACCGACCACTGCACCGACCACACCGCGGACCAGCCCGCCAAGCCCACCGCCGCCGACCGCTTCTTCGCCTCCATCCGCCGCACCGGCCTGGTCCGCTCCCGGGACCGCTGGGTCGCCGGCGTCGCCGGCGTCGCCGGCGCGGTCGCGCAGCGCACCGGCGTCCACGTCAACGCCGTCCGGATCGGCTTCGTCGTCCTCTCGCTGTTCGGCGGGATCGGCCTCGGCCTCTACGGCCTCGCGTGGGCCCTGCTGCCCGACGTCACCGGCCGGATCGAGGCGCAGGCCGCGCAGCGCGGTGACGTCTCGGCCGCCCTGGCCCTCGCCGTCGGCCTCGTCGTCCTCGACCTCGTGCTGGGCAACGGACTGCTCGGGCTCGGCTGGGTCTTCTGACCTCAGGCCTGTGACCTCTGCCGGCTGCGGATGGGAGGGTCGGACCGTGAGCACCACGACGACGAACGGACCGCGCGGGGTGGCGAAGTTCTTCGCCGCCGTCCGGTCCAGCGGTGTCGAACGCTCGCCGGACCGGTGGTTCGCGGGCGTCTGCGGCGGCGTCGCCGAGCGGCTGGGCGTCGACCCGCTCCTCGTGCGCGGAGTCCTCGTCGCGCTGACCGTCGTCGGCGGTCTCGGCCTCGCCGCCTACGGCGTCTGCTGGTTGCTGCTGCCCGACGGGACGTCCGCCCGACCGACCGGCACCGACGAGGAGGACGACCGTCCCGAGCCGTCCGGCGCTCCGCGCGTCCCCGGCCGCATCGAGGCCGAGGCCGTCCTGCGGGGCGACGTCTCCGGGTCCGCCTGGCTCGCCGGGGCCCTCGTCCTGGCCGACCTCGCCCTGCCCCGCGCGCTGCTCGGCCTGTTCAACCAGAACCTCGACGGTCCCGGGTGGGGTTTCCTCACCACCGGGTTGCTGGCCCTGCTCGGCTGGTGGTTCCTGCGCGACTTCCGCATCCCGCCCCTGGACCCCGCCCGCCGTGCGGCGCCGGTCCCGGACGCCGCCGCCCCGGCACCGGTCCCCGACCCCGGCGCGCCGACCGTCCCGCTGTCCCTGCAGAAACCGCCGCCCCCGGCCCCGGACGGTCCGGCGGCGGGGTACGGCTCGCCCACCGAACGACGGGCCGCGGCCCGGCTGGCCCGCGAACAGGCCCGCCTGAGCGCCGCGCACGAGAAGGCGCAGCAGAAGGTGCGCGAGGCCCAGGTGGCGGCGGACCGGGCCCGCGTCGCCCGCCGACCGGGGTCACCCCTGCTGACCACCGCGACCCTCGGGGTCGCCCTGCTCGCCGTCGGGCTCGTCGTCGCGGCGTCCCTGCTCACGGCGGCCGGCCCCTGGCAGGGCACCTCGATCGCCCAGCCGCTGCAGGACCGGACCCTGCCCCTCGCCGCCGCCGCGGCCACCGTCGTCCTGGGCCTGGGCGCCGTCCTGGCCGGACTGCGGGGACGACGGACCGCGCTCCTCGGCCTCGCGTGGCCCGTCGCGCTCGTCGCCACCGCCACCGCGCTCGCCCCGCCCGCCGGGAACTGGACCGGGGACGTGGACCGCACGTGGACCCCCGGCGGCACGTCGTCACTCAGCGCCGCGGTGGGCCGCCTCGTCGTCGACCCGAGCGCCCTGGCCGACGGCACCGCCACGGCGACCGTGGCCGCCGGCCGGCTCGCCGTCGTCGTGCCCACCGACCGGACCGTCCTGCTCGACGTCACCGTCCTGGCCGGATCGGTCCGGTGGGCCCCCGGCGCCGACGTCGTCGAGGTCGGCGACGACGCGCTGCGCCGGGACGCGCTGGGCGGCGACACCCAGCGGGAGGCGGGTGACGCGGTCGCCGGCGGGGTGAACCTGCGCCGCGTCTTCGCCGTCGGCCCGGAGGCCGCGACCCTGGCCGCCGCCGTCACCGTCCGCGGGGACGACCCCGCCGGCTGGGAGGTCCCCGCCGGCACTCCGCGGGTCCTGGCCACCGACTGGGCCGGCGAGGTCCGCATCGGTCCCGCCGGGTCGAGCACCCTGGAGGCGTCGTGAGCACCCCCGAGCCCCGGCCCGGTCCGACACCTCCGCGCGGACCCGACCTCGGCGCGGTCCTCGGCGGCCTCGTCCTCGTCGCCGTCGGCGCCGCCGTCGCCGTCCACGTCCTGTTCGGGCTCGGCTGGGACTGGAAGGTGTGGGCCGCCGGGGTCCTGCTGACCGCCGGGGTCGGCGTCCTGCTCTCCTCGGCCGTGGCGGCCCTGCGCCGTCCGCGCGACGAGCAGGCCACGGGACCCGGCCCCCGGTAGCGTCGCCGTCGTGAGCGATCAAGACGGCCGGACGGGATCCGCGGTGCGCCGCGAAGAGGACTGGGGACGCCTCGAGGACGGCACGCCCGTCGGGCGCTGGATCCTGCAGGACGGACCCCTGGAGGTCGGGCTCGTCGAGCACGGGGCACGGTTGCAGTCCGTCCTCGCCCCCGACGTCGACGGCCGGTGCGCCGACGTCGTGCTCGGGTTCTCCGACCTGACCCCCTACACCGGCAAGGGCCGTTCGTTCGGCGCCACGATCGGCCGGTTCGCCAACCGCATCGCGGGCGGGACGTTCGAGCTCGAGGGGCAGCGGGTCACCGTCCCGGCGACCGACCGCGGCAACGCCATCCACGGTGGGCCGCACCCGTTCTCCGAACGGCTCTGGTCCGCCCACCCCGTCGAGGGCGTCTGCGGGGTCCGGTTCTCCCTCTTCAGCCCCGACGGCGACAACGGGTTCCCCGGCGGTCTGTCCGTGCACGTCACCTACGCCCTGCACGAGCGGACCCTGACCGTCACCTACGCCGCCACCACCGACGCCCCCACGGTGCTGAACCTCACCAACCACGCGTACTTCAACCTCGCCGGGGAAGGGACCGGGACCGTCGACGCGCACCTCGTGCAGGTCCTCGCCGACACGTTCCTGCCCGTGGACCCCACCGGGTTGCCGACGGGGGAGTTCCGGTCCGTGGCGGGCACCCCGTTCGACCTGCGCGAGGCCGTCCCCGTCGGCTACCGGGTCGAGCAGGACGACGAACAGCTGGAGCGGGGCAAGGGGTTCGACCACTGCTACGTCCTCGCGGACGTCCCCGGCGGCCGGCGGGCCCCGGCGCTCGCGGCCGTCGTCTCCGAACCCGTCTCGGGCCGGACGCTGGAGGTCCGGACCGACCAGCCCGGGATCCAGTTCTTCACCGGGGGCTCGCTCGCGGGAACCCTGGTGGGCGCAGCGGGGGTGCCGTACGGCCCGCGGACGGGTCTCGCGCTGGAGACGCAGGCGTTCCCCGACGCGCCCAACCGTCCGGAGTTCCCGACGACCGTCCTGCTGCCCGGGGAGGAGTTCCGTTCCGTCACGGAGTTCCGGTTCTCCGTGGGCTAGACCCGTCCTCCCGGGCGCTGGGCACCACGGCGGACGGTGTGGTCCAATGAGAACAGATCTCACCTGGAGGAACCATGTTGCCGATCGCCGCCCCCGTCGGACGTCTCGTGATCACCGCCGCCGCGTCGGCCGGGCTCGTGAAGGCCGTCAGCGACGGCCGGGGAACCGCCGCCCTGCGCCGCCTCGCCGTGGGCGGGACGAAGGTCGGCATCCGCACCTCGCGCGCCGCCGAGACCGGCGTGGAACGCCTGCGCCTCGGAGCCGGTGACATCGTCGCCCAGGCCTACGACGAGATGGGCGAGCAGCCGCCCGTCCCGGCCACCCCGCAGGCCGGTCACGACCACCAGCACTGACCCGGTGGCGACAGCGACCGTCGAGCTCGGCCCGCTCCACGTCCTCGCCGACGTCCCCGGGCGGGCCCGCTTCCAGGCGGACTGGTTGCGGCGCAGCCCGGGGCGGGCCGTCGCCGCGGAGGAGGCCCTCGACCGGCTGACCGGGACCCGGCTGGCCCGCGCCTACCCGGTGACGGGCAACGTCGTCGTCCACTACGACCCCGCGGCGCTCACGCTCCCCGACCTGCTCGCGGCCGTCGCCGGGGTGGCGCTCGTCCCCGCCGACGCCGAACCCTCCCGCACGCCGCGGTCGGCCGACGTCGGCAACGGCGAGGTCGCCCGCATCGCCGTCGGCGGGGCCGCCCTGGCCCTGCTCGGCTTGCGCCGCTTCGCCTTCGGGCGCCCGCCGCTGCTCGGACCGACGTCCCGGCTCGTCGCGACGGGCGTCACCGTCTTCTCGGGGTACCCCTTCCTCAAGGGAGCCGTCGGCGCGCTGGTCGGCCGCCGCAGCGCCGGCACGGACGCACTCGTGTCCGCCGCGACGGTGGCGAGCCTGCTGCTGCGCGAGAACGTCGTGGCGCTCACGGTCCTGTGGTTGCTCAACATCGGCGAGTACCTGCAGGACCTCACCCTGCGGCGGACCCGCCGGGCCATCGCGGACCTGCTGCAGGGCAGCGAGACCAGCGCCTGGGTGCAACGCACCACCGTCGACGGCGACGTCGTCGAGCAGCGCGTCGACCTCGCCGAGCTCGAGGTGGGCGACCTCGTCGTCGTGCACGACCAGTCCACCGTCCCCGTCGACGGCGAGGTCGTCGAGGGCGAGGCCGTCGTCGACCAGGCCGCCCTGACGGGGGAGAACCTCCCCGTCCAGCGCGCCGTCGGGCACCACGTCCTCGCCGGGAGCGTCGCCCTGCGCGGCCGCCTCGTCGTCCGGGCCACCGCGACCGGGCAGGACACCGCCGTGGGCCGCATCGTCGCCCGCGTCGAGGACGCCCAGGCCGACCGCGCCCCCGTCCAGACCGTCGGGGACCGGTTCAGCCGGAAGTTCGTCCCCGCCTCCTTCGGGCTGGCGCTCGCGACCCTCGTCCTGACCCGCGACGTCCGGCGCGCCATGACGATGCTGCTCATCGCCTGCCCGTGCGCGGTGGGGCTCGCCACCCCCACGGCCATCAGCGCGGCCATCGGCAACGGGGCCCGGCGCGGGATCCTCGTCAAGGGCGGCTCCCACCTCGAGGCCGCAGGCCGCGTCGACGCGTTCGTGTTCGACAAGACCGGCACCCTCACCGTCGGGCGCCCCGTCGTGACGAACGTGCTGAGCTTCCGCGACGACTGGACGCCGGAACAGGTCCTGTCCGAGGCCGCGAACTCCGAGGTCCACTCCCGGCACCCGTTGGCGCAGGCCGTCATCCGCTCCACCGAGGAACGCCACCTCGTCATCCCGACCCACGAGGAGTGCGAGGTCATCCTCGGTCTCGGCATGCGGGTGCAGGCCAACGGCCGCGTGCTGCTGGTCGGGTCACCGGGGCTGATGCGCCGCGAGGGGGTCGCGGTGGACGCGACGGCGCAGGACTGGGTGGACCGGTTGCAGTCCGCGGCCGAAACCCCCCTGCTGCTGGCCGTCGACGGTGTCCTCACGGGGCTCGTCAGCCTGCGCGACGAGGTGCGCCCGGAGTCGCGCGGGGTGCTGGAGGAACTGCGCCGCACCGGGGTCGAGCGGATCGTCATGCTCACGGGCGACAACGAGCGGACCGCGGCCGCCGTCGCGGCCGAACTCGGGGTGACCGAGTGGCGCGCCGAGGTCATGCCGGAGGACAAGCAGGACGTCGTGCGGTCCCTTCAGGCCGAGGGGTACACCGTCGCCGTCGTCGGGGACGGCACGAACGACGCCCCCGCACTCGCCCTGGCCGACCTCGGCATCGCGATGGGGTTGTCCGGTACGGACGTCGCCGTGGAGACCGCCGACGTCGCCCTCGTCGGCGACGACCTGCGCCGGCTCCTGCAGCTGCGCGACCTGGGCGACCGGACCCTCGGTCTCATCCGTCAGAACTACGGCGCCTCGATCGCCGTCAACGGGTTCGGCGTGGCCCTCGGGGCCGCGGGGGCGTTGTCGCCGGTCCTGGCGGCCATCGCCCACAACGCGTCGTCGGTGTTCGTCGCGGTGAACTCCGCGCGCCTCATCAGGTACCGGATCCAGGCACAGGAGGGCAGCGCACGACGGGTTCCCCCGCGGACGTCGAGCGCGCGTCGCTGAGGGTCGTCGGTCAGCGCAACGCCGCGTCCCGCAACCGTTCCCACTCGTCCCGGAAGAGGGGCAGCACGGTGCCGTGCTTCGTCGACGGCGGGATGGACACCTCCTCGGCGGGCACCGGTTCCCACCGGCCCGAGTCCAGGTCGTCGCACTGCAGGGCGAAGTACCCCTGCGGCCACTCGGCGTACTGGTCGAGGAACAGGTACCACCGGTCCCGGTCGCGAGCCTTGACGACGAGCGGGGCCTCGACCCCGCCGGGGTACCGGTCCCCTGCGATGTTCGTCGTGACGACCTCGAAGTCGTCGGCGAACAACCCCGATCCGCGTTCCAGGAAGATGCCCCAGCCGCCGTTGCGCTCCTCGTCCTTGGAGAACCGGTACACCCGCCCGTGCTCCTGCAGGACGGCGGTGTCGATGATGTCCCGCCCGCCGGTGTCGACCATGACCTCCGTCGGGCCGAACCTGGTGAAGTCGCGCGTGCGGGCGGCGAGGATGCGGCTGTAGGACTCGCTCGCGTGCTCGGTGTCCTCCGGCGGGTAGAGGCGGGAGGACCAGAAGACGACGTGCTCGCCCGTCGCCGGGTCCGTCGTGACCTCCGGGGCCCACGCCATCCCCGCCGTCGGCGGCGCGACCTCGACCAGCCGCGGACCCTCCCAGGTCAGCAGGTCGTCGGAGTCCCACAGCACGAGCGACCGGCTGCCGTGCCGCCGCCACTCGTCCCAGCGCAGGCCACCGCCGTCCCACACCCGCAGGTCGGTCGCCAGCACGTGGAACCGTCCCGCGTCGTCGCGCACGATCGCCGGGTCGCGCACCCCGGTCGTGCCGACCCGGGACTCCAGGACGGGTTCGCCACCCCACAACGGGTCCCAGCGCAGCGGGGAGTCGTCGCGGCTGAGGGAGAAGTGGATCTTCTCCGCGTGCCCGTCCGGGTCCTCCCGGAAGTGCGCCAGCAACCACCCGTACGCGTCCCGCCCGACCTGCACCACGACCGTTCTCCCGTCCGTCCCTCTGACCCGACCCGTCCACGGGACGCTACGGGAGCCCTCGGACACCGGCCCGGGCGCGGGCCTAGCCGCGGGTCGTGTCCCGCGCCCACTCCGGGACCGCGGTCAGTGCGGCCCAACGGTCCCGGCGGCGCAGCAGCCCCACCGTCGCGGGTACGGACAGGACGGCCGCCGCGGCGATGAACCCCAGCCGGACGGGCAGCGGCCACGGACCGCGGTCGACGGACGAGGACGACGTCGACACGGCCCGGGCGAGCAGGGCGCTCGCCAGGGTCAGGTCCCCGGCCGGGTGGTGCCCGCCGTCGGTGGGCACCCGCAGGTAGCCCTGGGTGGCCCCCGTCCGCAGCTCGGTGCGCACGACGCCCAGGTCGCCGTCGGAGCTCGGGGCCGTGCCGTGGACCAGCACCCCGGCGGAGGACCAGCCCAGGACGTCCTGCCCCGGCACCGCCGCGGGGACGTCGCGGTCGGCGCCGGCGGCGACGAACTCGATGCGGGCGGACGGCGTGCCGGCCCCGGCCGTCAGCGCGAGGAGGGACCCGTCGGGTGACCAGGCCGGGCCGTCGGCCAGCACCGCCCCGGCGGGGACGGGCACCTCGCGGGACTCCGGCGTGCCGTCGGCCGGCGTGGGGGCGAACGGGGCCACGACGCGGACGACGGAACTGCCGGGCGTCTGGAACGCGACGAGGCTGCCGTCGGGGCTGAACGCCGCCGCGACCACCTCCTGCGCCCCCGGCACGGCCACGGCCCGCTCGGACCGCGCGTCGAAGACGAAGAGCTGGCCCGTCGCGGCCCCAGCCTCCGACCCAGCCTCCGACCCCGCGTCGGCGCTGGTCCCGAGGTAGGCGAGTCGGGTGCTGTCGGCGCTCCACGACAGCGGGACGACCGTCGGGACGCGCGGGACGACGTGCACGCGGGTGTCCCCCGTGCCGAGGTCGACGAGGGCCAGGGTGGAGCTGGCCACCCCGGGCCGCGTCGCCGTCGTGCCGCCGTTCGCGCCGGCGGTGGACGGACCGTCGCCGACGGCCACCGTCCGCCCGTCCGGGGACAGGACCGTCGCCGCCGGCTCCAGCGAGCCCGCCAGCGCACCGCCGCGGACGGCGGCCTGCGTCAGCACCCGCGTGCTGCTGCCGTCAGCTCCGAGGACGAGCGTCTGCGTCACCCCGGCGATCCCCGTCGCCGCCTCCTGGCGGTACACCGCGACGGCCGCGCCGACGGGGTTGGTCGCCACGGCGGCCGTCAGCGGGCTGTACCCGGGGAAGACCTCCGGCACGACCGAGCGGGACGGCGGCCGGCGCTGGCCGGGCAGCGCGGCGACCGCGAGGACGGCCACGGTGCCCAGGACGAGGACGCAGAGCGCGACGAGGAGGGGCAGGCGACGCGAGCTCATGCCTCAGCTTCACCCCCGGCGCCCGCCGCAGCCACTCCTCCCGTGTGGAGACGCCGTGCACGTGCGCGGACGTGGGGACGGACCGGCCGGGAGCTCCACCGGGCGGCCCGGACCGGCCTCGGGCACGGTGGACGGGTGCCCGAGGGCGACACCGTGTTCCTGCTCGCCCGCCGTCTGAACGCCCGGCTGGCGGGTCGACCCGTGCGGCGCAGCGACCTGCGGGTCCCCCGGTTCGCGACGGCCGACCTGTCCGGGACGCGCCTGGTCGAGGTGGTCTCGCGGGGCAAGCACCTGCTGACCCGCCTCGTCCCGGAGGCCGGGGCCGCGCTCGCCGCGCCCACGACGCTGCACACCCACCTGCGGATGGACGGGGAGTGGACGGTGCTCGGCCCCGGCAAGCGGCTCCCCGGACGGCTGGACCCGGACGTCCGCGTCGTGCTCGAGACGGACGGACCGACGGCCGTGGCCCTGCGGATGCCCGTCGTCGAGCTCGTGGAGACGGCGCTGGAGCACACGGTCGTCGGGCACCTCGGTCCCGACCTGCTCGACGCCGCGCTCACCGTGGACGAGCGGGTGGAGCGTTCAGTCGCGAACCTCGCGCTGCGGCCCGAGCGGGGGCTGAAGGCGGCGCTGCTGGACCAGCGCAACCTCGCCGGGCTGGGCAACCTGTGGGCCGACGAACTGTGCTTCCTGCGGGGCCGGTCCCCGTGGGCTCCCGTGGGGGACGTCGACCTGGTGCCCCTGGTCCGGCTGGCGGTCAGGATGCTCACGTTCTCCGTCGGTCCGTCCCGGGCGCCGCAGGTCACGACGGGTGACACCCGCCCGGGCCGGCAGCACTGGGTGTCGGGGCGCGCGGGGAGACCCTGCCTGCGCTGCGGGACGACGGTGCTCGTCGAGGCGGAGGTCCCGGGTGATCCCGAGCGGCGCCGCACGTGGTGGTGCCCGCACTGCCAACCGGGCTGAGACGGGTGAACGGACGGTGTCCCGGGCGTCCCGTCCGATCGTTGCAGGTGAACAGTCGATGACCGTTCCCCGATCCGGTGCCGGAGTGGTCCGGGGGCGCTGCGACGCGAACTACTGTTCCTGACGTCCAGCCCGCTCCCGACCTGGGAGGAGGTCGCGTTGACGACCCTCCACCAGGTTCCCGCACCGCGCACCCGGAAACTTGCGTGGCGGTCGTGGGGAACCTTCCTGCTGCTCGCCGGGCCCAACGTCGCGCTCCTCGTCGTGTTCGTCTACAAGCCCCTCGTGCAGAACGTCCAGTACTCGCTGCTGCACTGGAACCTCGGTTCCGACACCGCGACGTACGTCGGGCTGCAGAACTACGTGAACTACTTCCAGAACCCGAAGACGCCGACGGTCCTGCTGACGACGCTCGTGTTCGCGGTCGTGACCGTCGGGGGCTGCATGGCCCTCGGCCTCGCGCTGGCCCGCCTGCTGGACCGGAACCTGCGCGGCCGGACCTTCGTCCGCGCCGCGGTGTTCGCCCCCTACGTGCTCTCGGGTGTCGCCGTCGGCATGTGCTGGCTGTTCGTGTTCGACCCGCAGTACGGCCTGGTCGCCGGGGTCCTGCGTGCCGTGGGCCTGGGGTCGCCGAACTGGTACAACGACCCCGACTGGTCCCTGGCCATGGTCTGCATCGTGTACCTGTGGAAGTACGTCGGGTACGTCGCGATCATCTACCTCGCGGCCCTGCAGTCGGTCCCGCAGGACATCCTCGAGGCCGCGCAGATCGACGGCGCCTCGCCGCTGCGCACCTTCTGGTCGATCGTGTTCCCTCTGCTGTCGCCCACGACGTTCTTCCTCGGGGTCACGGTGTTCATCGAGTCCAACGCCGGTGGGTCCTTCGACATCATCCGCGCCATGACCAAGGGCGGACCGCTGGAGGGCACGACGACGATGGTCTACCAGGTCTACCAGGAGGCCTTCGTCGACGGTTCCGCCGGTTACGCCTCGGCCATCGCGACGCTGCTCTTCCTCGCCCTGCTCGTCGTGACCGTCGTCCAGATGGTCGTCGTGGAACGGAAGGTGCACTACCGGTGAGCGTCGAGGAGAGGACCACCTCGGGATCCGGCCGGATCCCGGCCCCGCGGTCCGGCGGCCCGGAGCCGTCGTCCCGCCCCCGCCGACGCCGCGTCGACGTCCTCGGCTACACCGGTCTGGTCGTGGCCGGCCTGGTCATGGTCGTGCCGATGCTCTGGATGCTGCTGGCGTCCTTCAAGCAGCGCAACGAGATCTACACGATCCCGGCGAGGTGGCTGCCGAGCGCCCTGCAGTGGCAGAACTACGCGGACGTCTTCGCCACCGTCCCCTTCGCGCACTTCCTGCTCAACAGCGTCATCACGACGGTCGCGGGCGCCGGGCTCAAGGTCGTCCTGGGCCTCATGTGCGCGTACGCGCTGGTCTTCGTGGAGTTCCCCGCCAAGCGCCTGGTGTTCCTCGTCGTCCTCGCGGCGCTCATGGTGCCCCCGCAGGTGACGCTCATCCCGAACTACACCCTCATCGCCCAGGTCGGCTGGCTGAACTCCTACCAGGGGATCGTGCTGCCCGGGCTGGCCAGTTCGCTCGGGACGTTCCTCTTCCGCCAGCACTTCCAGACGCTGCCGGTCTCGGTCCTGGAGGCCGCGACCATGGACGGCGCGGGGCACTGGCGGCGGCTGTGGCAGTTCGTCGTCCCGCTGTCCGCGCCCACCGTCTCGGCCGTGGCCCTCGTCTCGGTCGTGGGGGAGTGGAACCAGTACCTGTGGCCGCTGCTCGTCACCGACCGGTCCGACATGATGACGCTGCCGGTGGGTCTGACCCTGCTGCAGAACAACGACGGCATCACCAACTGGGGTGTCCTCATGGCCGGCACGGTGCTGGTCATGCTGCCGATCCTCCTCGTCTTCCTCTTCTTCCAGCGTCGGCTCGTGGCGGGTCTCGCCACGGGTGCGGTCGCCAACTGACCCGCTCCTCCCCCTGCCTCAGGAGAACCTCGTGAACACCTCGTCCTTCGTGCTGCCCCGGCGCGGCGTCCTCGGCCTCGCGGGCCTCGGGGCGGCCGGGCTCGGCCTCGCCGCGTGCTCCGGCCCCTCGACCGCGTCCTCGAGCGGCAGCACGGCCTCCGCCTCGACGACCGACTGGTCGAAGGTCACCCCGGCCGACTCCGTCACCGTGTGGACGAACCACCCCGGGTCCTCCCAGGCCGTCGAAGCCGAGTTCCTCAACCGGTGGAACAAGGACAACTCCGACATCAAGGTCGAGTTCGTCACCGCCGGGTCCAACTACGACGAGATCTCCCAGAAGTTCCAGGCGGCCCTGACCGGCTCCGACCTGCCCGACCTCGTCCTGCTGAGCGACGTCTGGTGGTTCCGCTACGCCCTCAACGGCCAGCTCGCCCCGCTGCAGGACCTGCTGCCGGCCGCCGGGGTCACGACGACGAACTACCAGAAGGGGCTGTACGCCGACTACCAGTACGACGGGTCGCAGTGGGCGGTTCCCTACTGCCGGTCGACGCCCGTCTTCTACTACAACAAGGCGCACTGGGCCAAGGCCGGCCTGCCGGACCGCGGTCCGCAGACCTGGTCGGAGTTCGAGCAGTGGCTGCCGAAGCTGCAGGCCGCCGGCACCGGCGCCCAGGCCCCCTACGGCCTGGGCAAGGGCACGGGCAACGCGACCTGGATCTTCCAGAACATGATCTGGGGCATGGGCGGCGCCCTGTCCGACGAGTGGACCATGACGGTCGACAGCGCCAAGGTCCTCGCGGCCAGCGACTACCTCCGTTCGTACATCACCAAGGGCTACGCGGCGGTCTCCTCCTCCGACCAGGCCTCGGACTTCGGGGCGGGGCTGTACTCCTCCGTCATCGGCTCGACGGGCTCGCTGTCCGGGATCCTCAAGGCGGCGAACTTCGAGGTCGGCAACGCCTTCCTCCCCGGCGGTCCCGCGGGCCAGTTCACCCCGACCGGTGGCGCCGGGTTCGCGGTCCCGGCCAAGCGCACCCCCGAGCAGCAGCTCGCCGCGGCGAAGTTCCTGGCCTTCCTGGCCGAGGACGACAACACGGCCTACTTCTCCCAGAACACCGGGTACATGCCGGTCACGACGGGCGCTGTGAACTCCTCGACGATGCAGCAGGTCTACGCGCAGACCCCGCTGTTCAAGACGGCCGTGGACCAGCTGTCCAAGACCCGGACGCAGGACTACGCCCGCGTCTTCGTGCCCGGTGGCGACCAGTCGACCGTCACGGCGTGGGAGAAGGTCATGCTGCAGGGGACGGCGTCCAAGGACGCGTGGGGCACCGCCCAGGGCGAGGTCGAGCAGTCCTTCACCTCCGACGTGAAGCCGCTGCTGAAGTCCTGACCCCGCACGCCTCGCCGTCCGCCCGCCGCCCGACCCCAGGGGAGATGCTGGTCCTGTGAACCGTCCGTCCGTCCGCCCGCCCGCCCGTCCGCTCGTCATCGCGCACCGGGGGGCCTCGGCGCTCGCGCCGGAGAACACGCTCGCCGCCTTCGAGGTGGCGCTGCGCGCCGGTGCGGACCTGCTCGAGCTCGACGTGCAGCTCGACGGGGACGGCGTCCCGGTCGTCCTGCACGACGAGACCCTGGACCGGACGACCGACCGGTCCGGGGCCGTCGCGGAGCTGTCGAGCGCCGCGGTGCGGGCCGCGGACGCGGGCGCGTGGTTCTCGCCGGCCTTCGCCGGTCAGCGCGTCCCGACCCTGCAGGAGGTCGTGGACCTCGTCGCGCTGCACGGGTCCGGTGGGCTCCTCGTGGAGTTCAAGGGCGCGTGGGCCCCGGCGGCCGTCGCGGGTGCGGTGGCGACGCTGCGGACGGCCGGGGTGGCCGACCGCAGCGTCGTGCAGAGCTTCGACGTCGAGACGGTCGCGGCCCTGCGGGACGTCGCCCCCGACGTCCGGCGCGCGCTCCTCGTCCTGCACCCCGGGGTCCCCGTCGGCCCGGACGGGCAGGAGCAGTCGTTCCGCGATCTGGCGCACGACCCGTTCACCGCCCTGTCGACCCCGGCCGGGCAGGCCCGCGCGCAGGCCGCGCGGGCCGTCGCCGAGCTCGGGGTGGTCGCGGTGAACCCCTACGTCGGTGCGCTCGTGGCCAGTCCGCACGTGGTGGCCGAGCTCCACGCGGCGGGAGTCGCCACCTACCCGTGGACGGTCGACGAACCGCGGTTGTGGGCCGACCTGCTGCGCAACCGGGTCGACGGTGTCATCACCGACGACCCCGCACGGCTGCGCGGTTTCCTCGACGCCCGCGAGGTCCGCGCCTCGCAGGACGAGGCCCCCGAGGACCGACAGGAGCTGACCCTCGCCGCGACGCGGCAGGGGGCTCCGGCGTCCCGGCTGACCCCGGCCTGACCGGTCGTACCGGGCCACGGCGTCCCCCCGCGACGACGTTCGGGGGGAGCCGTGGTGGAACCGTGCAGGTCGGCGCGGCCGGCCCCGGCCGGGCGCGGCGGCCGACAGGATCGACACGTGAGGTTCCGCTCTCTCCCCGCCCTCCCGGCCGTCCTCGGCGTCGCCCTGCTCGTCGCCGCCTGCTCCGGGTCAGCCCCGGACCACCGCACGATGCCCTCCGGTGCGGACGGTTCGGGCGCCGCCACGACGACCGCGGGAGCGTCCCCGTCGTCGGAGACGCCGAAGGCCACCCGCACGCACACCTCCGACGGCCAGGAGTTCACCACCGTGAACTTCGGTGCGGACAACGTGCTGGAGACGACGCTGCACGGCGCCGCGTCCGGTGTCTCGATGAAGGTGTGGATCTGGACGCCGCCGCAGTACGACGACCCCGCTCACGCGCACAAGGACTTCCCCGTGCTGTTCCTCTACCCCGGGGGTGACGGCGCGACGTACAACAACTGGACCGACCGGTCCTACTCGGCGCAGGAGGTCGTGGACTCCGGTGCGAAGGACGGTTCCGTCCTGCCGTTCGTCTTCGTCATGCCGGAGATGCAGGTCTCCAAGAACGTCGACACCGAGTGCACCGACCTGCCCGGGCAGCCGAAGGTCGGCACGTTCCTCGACACGGACGTTCCCGAGATGGTGCAGCACGACTTCCGGGTGCTGCCGCCGGGGAAGGGCTGGGGTGCGGCGGGGGCGTCGTCCGGTGCCTACTGCGCCTCCGCCATCGCCCTGCGCAAGCCGGGGGAGTACGGCGCCGTCGTGAGCATCGCCGGGTACTTCGACATGGAGACGAAGCTCCCGCACAAGGATGCGGCGACGCTGGCGCAGTACCCCACGGCGCTGGCGCCGACCTTCCCCGGGACGCTGGCCTGGCTGCTGGTCGCCGGCACCGACAGCCCCGAGGACGTCCAGCAGGCGCAGCGGTTCGCCGGTCTCGTGAAGGCGCCGTCCACCGCGCAGGTGTCGTTGCAGGACGGCGGGAAGCACCTGACCACGTCGTTCAAGGCCGCCATGCCCGAGGTGTTCGCCTTCTTCAGCAAGCACCTGGCCGGGCCCCGGCCGCAGTGACGGCCGGGGCCCGCCGGGCCCGACTGGATGGGTGGGATCAGCTGGCGGACAGGGGGGTCGGCTCGGAGAACGTGAGCCGGCCCTCCTCCACGCGGGCCCGAACGACCTGCGAGTACCCCTCGGCGACGAGGGCGTCGAAGAGCGGCTGCAGGCGCTTGGCCTGCTTGACGAGGGCGACCCGCGCCCCGGTCGACTGCAGTTCGCGCTGCTTGCGCAGCAGTTCGCCCGCGTCGACCCCGGCGGGGTGCACGAGCGCCACCGCAGGGGCCGCGTCCGCGGGCAGCGTGACCTCGTCGATGATGCGCTCGAAACCGATGGAGAAACCCGCCGCCGGGACGTCCCGGCCGGTGAACCGGCCGATCATGCCGTCGTAGCGGCCGCCACCGGCGATGGAGGAACCCCCACCCGGCAGGGACATCTCGAAGATCGGCCCGGTGTAGTAGCCCATGCCGCGCACGAGCGTGACGTCGAACTCCACCGCGAGGTCGGGGGCGCTGACCGCGACGGCGGCCGCGATCTCCTGCAGGCGCGCGACCGACTCGGCCGGGACGGTCTCCGGCAGCGCCCCGTCGCCGAGGCGGGCGACGTCCCGCAGCGGGAGCAGGTCCGTCAGGGCCTTCTCCAGCGCGGTCACGGGTTCCTCGCCGAACCCCTTGGAGCGCAGTTCCGCGAGGACCCCGTCGAGGCCGACCTTGTCGTTCTTGTCGACGGTGATGAGGACGCTGCCGTGGTCGGCCTCGTCGAAACCGCACCCCGTCAGCAGACCGGTGAGGACACCGCGGTCGTTGAGCCGCAGCGTCGTCCCGGTGAGGCCGAGGCGGGTGAGCGCGGTGTGGGTGGCCGTGACGAGCTCGACCTCGGCGAGGCTGCCCGCCTCGCCGAGGATGTCGATGTCGCACTGGACGAACTGGCGGTAGCGGCCCTTCTGCGGCCGCTCGGCGCGCCAGACGGGACCGATCTGCAGCGCCTTGAACGGCATCCGCAGGGCCGCGGCGTTCGAGGCGACGTACCGGGACAGCGGGACGGTGAGGTCGAAGCGCAGGCCCAGGTCGGCCGCGTCCGCGGGCAGCAGGGGCTCGTCGGCGGTCAGGCCGCGGCGCATGACCTTGAACAGCATCTTCTCGTTCTCGCCGCCCTGGCCGGACTCCAGCCGCGACAGTTCCTCCAGTGCGGGCGTCTCGACCTCGTCGAAGCCGAACGAGCGGTAGACCTCGCGGATGACGTGCAGCGCGTGCTCCCGGCGAGCCTTCTCGACCGGCAGGACGTCGCGCATGCCCCGTGCGGGGACCACCTTGGAAGCCATGCGCCCATCGTAGGGCGGCCCCTCCCCCGCGCGGAAAACACCTTTTCCGCCCTCCGGGCGCTGGGAACGGGGCGGATGTCGTGCTCTCCGCCCCTCCCGACCCCCTCCGGAGGGCGGAAAGAGTGTTTTCCGCGCGGGGGAGGGAGCTGGGGGAGGGGGACGGGGGAGGGGAGGGGTCAGTCGCGGGCGACGAGCGCCTCGAGGGTGGCGCGGGCGCCGTGGGCGTGCAGGGACGCGAGGGTGGCGCTGTACTCCGCGACGAAGGCCTCGTCGTCGGCGAGGTCGCCGAAGAGCGAGCGGTCGGCGATGAAGGCCGTCGGCTCCTCGCGGTTGCGCTGCGCCGTCGCGACGAGGCGCTCGGCGATCCGGTCCGAGACCTCGATGGGCTCGCCCTGCTCGTCGACGCCCTCGGCGTAGCGGGCCCAGCTCGCGACGACGGCGGCGGCGCGGTGGAACTCCCCTCCGGAGGCCAGCTGCTCGCGGACCACGGGCAGCAGCCACTTGGGGATGCGGTCCGAGCTCTCGTTGCACAAGCGGGCGACGGTGTCGCGCACCTCGCCGTTGGAGAACCGGTGCACGAGCTCGTGCCGGTAGGCGTCGAGGTCGATGCCCGGGACGGGCGGCAGCGTCGGGGAGCCCTCCCGCTCCATGTAGTCGAGCAGGAACCGCGCGAACAGCGGGTCCTGCGCGACCTCGTGCACGAGCCGGTACCCGGCGAGGTAGCCGAAGTAGCACAGTGCCTGGTGGCTGGCGTTGAGCAGCCGCAGCTTCATCAGCTCGTAGGGTTCGACGTCCTCGACGACCTGGACGCCGGCGTCCTCGTACGGTGGACGGCCGAGGCCGAAGTCGTCCTCGAGGACCCACTGCACGAAGGGTTCGCAGACGACGGGCCAGGCGTCGTCGATCCCGAAGCGGTCGCGGACCTCGGCGCGGTCGTCGTCCGTCGTCCCCGGGGTGATGCGGTCCACCATGCAGTTCGGGAACCGCACGTTCTCCTCGACCCACGCCCCCAGCTCGGCGTCCTTGGCCGTGGAGAAGGCGACGAAGACCTTGTGGGCCACGTGCCCGTTGCCCTGCACGTTGTCGCAGGACATCACGGTGAACGGCGGGACACCCCGGTCGCGCCGCCGGCGCAGGGCCTCGGTGACGAGGCCGAAGGTCGTCCGGGGGACGGCGCCGTCGGCGAGGTCGGCCGCGACACCCGGCTCGTCGAGGACGAAGTCCCCGGTGACGGCGTCGATGTTGTAGCCGCCCTCGGTGACGGTGAGGGAGACGATCCGGATCTGCGGGTCGGCCATCGCCTCGACCGCGGCGTCGGGGTCGGCGGGGGCGTGCAGGAAGTCGAGGATGGACCCGATGACGCGGGGTTCACGGGAGCCGTCGGGGTCCTTCAGGACGAGGGTGTAGAGCCCGTCCTGCGCGTCCATGACCTCCTTCATCCGCGCGTCGTGCGGGAGGACGCCGATGCCGCGGATGCCCCAGTCCAGCGCCTTGCCGTCGTTCATCAGGCGGTCGAGGTACATGGCCTGGTGCGCGCGGTGGAACCCCCCGACGCCGAGGTGGACGATGCCCGGCGTCACCTGCGTCCGGTCGTAGGTCGGGACCGGGACGTCCCGGCCGATCTCGGCGAGGTTCGCGGTCGTCAGGGGCACGGGGGCGGTCACGGGCGTCTCCCGGAGGTCGGATCGGCGGCGTTCGTCGGTGCGGATCACTTGACCGCACCCATGGACAGACCCTGCACGAGCTTGTCCTGGGCCGCGAACCCGGCCACCAGCACGGGTAGCGAGATCACGGTGGCCGCCGCGCAGAGCTGGGCGAGGAACAGGCCCTGGCTCGTGACGAAGCTCGTGAGGAACACGGGTGAGGTGCCGGCCACCGTGGCCGTCAGCGTGCGGGCGATGAGCAGCTCGTTCCAGCTGAAGATGAAGCAGATGAGGGCGGTCGCGGCGATCCCGGGCATGGCCACGGGGGCGACGACCGTCCGCAGGGTCCGCAGCAGACCGGCACCGTCGATGGACGCCGCCTCGAGGATGTCGACCGGCACCTCGGCCAGGAACGACTGCATCATCCACACCGCGATGGGCAGGTTCATCGCCGTGTAGAGGACGATGAGGAACCAGATGTTGTCGACCAGTCGTGTCGCGTTGGCGAAGAGGAACAGCGGCAGCAACCCGGCCACGATCGGCAGGAACTTCGTCGACAGGAAGAAGAACATGACGTCGGTCCACTTGCGGACCGGCCGGATGGACAGCGCGTAGGCGGCCGGGATGGCCAGGACGAGCACGACGACCGTGGAGACGATCGAGGCCCACGCCGAGTTCAGCAGCGGGACGGCCGGGTCGGCGGCGAAGAAGTTGCGGTACCCGTCGAGGGTGAGCGAGGCGGCGATCGACGGCGGGTTGGTCGCGGCGTCGGCCTCGGAGTGGAACGACGTCAGGACCATCCACAGCACGGGCAGGACGAACAGGACGCCCACGACCCAGGCGAGCACCGCCCACAGCGGGTTGGTGCGCTGCATCCGCCGGGCGCGCCGTTCGGCGCGGCTGGTGGGGACGTTCGAGGGGCGGGTCAGGGTCTGGGCGCTCATCGGTTCTCCTGCTTGAACATGGACGCCACGGTGCGCAGCGCGAACGTCGAGATGGCGATGGTGGCGATGACGACCACGACGCCCATGGCCGAGGCCAGGCCGTAGTCGTGGGCGGAGAAGAAGGTCTGGTAGATCGTGTACGGCAGGTTCGCGGTGCCCAGGCTGCCGGACGTGATGGTGAACACCGCGTCGAAGTTCTGGACGATGTAGATGGCCCCCAGCAGGCCGCCGAGCTCGAGGTACTGGCGCAGGTGCGGCAGCGTGAGGTAGCGGAAGATCTGCCACGCCCCCGCGCCGTCCATGCGGGCGGCCTCCTCGGCGTCCGACGGCTTGGACTGCAACCCCGCCAGCAGGATGAGCATCATGAACGGCGTCCACTGCCAGATGAGGGAGGCCTCGATGGCGATCTTCGGTGCGGCCGACAGCCAGTCCGGCTGCGGCGGGTTGTCGCTGCCGAACAGCTGCCACACCCAGGTGATGGCGCCGTTGAAGAGGCCGTAGTTCGGGTTGAACAGCGCGTGCTTCCACAGCAGCGCCGCGGCGATGGGCACGACGAGGAACGGCGCGATCATCATGGTGCGGACGACACCGCGGCCGGCGAACTTGCGGTCGAGCAGCAGCGCGATGAGCAGGCCGAGGACCAGGCTCACGGCGACCACGGTCACGGTGAGGACGACGGTGCTCCAGACGGAGGAGCGCAGCGACGCGTCCTGGAACACGCGGACGTAGTTGCCGAAGCCGGCGAACCCGCGCTCCTCGGGGTGGTAGGCGTTCCAGTCCATGAACGAGATGACGATGGTCGCGACGAACGGCAACTGGGTCACGATGATCGTGAAGACCAGGGCCGGCATGAGCGGCGCGCGGCGCGCCCAGTCGGCGGTCCTGCGGGCGCCGCCGACCTGCAGGCGGTCCCGGCCGGTGCTCGTCGCCCCGGTGGTCGGGGGGTTGGTGCTCGTGCTCACGGGGTCCTCCGGCTCGGTCAGCTCTTGTACTGGTCGGTGACCTGCGTGGTCGCGAGGTCCTGAGCGGCGTCCAGGGCCTCGCGGACGCTGGTCTTGCCGGCGATGGCGGCGCTGATGCCCTGCGAGGAGAGCGTTCCGAGGTTCGCGAACTCCGGCACGGCGACGAACTGGATGCCCGGCGCGGGGCGTGGCTGGACCCCGGGGTCGTCGGGCCTGGCGGCGTTGATGGCGTCGATCGTCGGTTTCCAGAACGGCCCGGCCGAGTCCTGGTACTCGCTGTTCTCGTAGGTGGAGCTGCGCTTGCCCGCGGGGACGTTCGGCCAACCGATCCGCTCACCCACGAGGTTCTCGTAGTCCTTGCCGCTGGCCCAGGAGATGAACTTCCACGCGGCCTCCTTGCGGGCGGAGGCGGCCTGGATCGCCCAGGACCAGGCGAACAACCACCCCGAGGACGCCGTCTCGCGCACCGGGGCGGGGGCGTACCCCATCTTGCCCGCGACGGGGGACGTCTTCGCGTCGAGCGATCCGGCGGCCGAGGTCGCGTCGTACCACATCGCGACCTGGCCCTGGGTGACCCCGTTGAGGCACTCGGTGAACCCGGCCTGGGGCGAACCCGTCGGACCGTGCTTGCGGACGAGGTCGACGTAGAACGTGACCGCGTCCACGAACTCGGGGGCGTTGACGCGCGCGGTCCAGTCCTCGTCGAACCACGTCCCGCCGAACGTGTTCACGACCGTCGTCAGCGGCGCCCAGACCTGACCCCAGCCGGGCTGGCCGCGCAGGGCGATCCCGCGCATGCCGCGCTCGGCGCCGTCCAGCTGCGCGGCGAGCTCGGCGACCTCGTCCCACGTGGGCTGGTCCGGCATCGTCAGGCCCTTGGCCTGGAGCAGGTCCGCCCGGTACATGAGGAACGACGACTCCCCGTAGAAGGGTTCGGCGTAGACCTTGCCGTCGTCGCCCGTGAGCGCGGTCGCCAGGGGGGCGAGGACGTCCTGCTGGTCGAAGCCGGTGTCGGTGGCGAGGTGACCGTCGAGGGGTTCGAGCCAGCCGAGCTTGGAGTAGAAGGGGACCTCGTAGTTGGAGATCGACGCGACGTCGTACTGCCCGGCCTGGCTGGAGAACTCCTGGCTGATCTTGTCGCGGACGTCGTTCTCGGGGAGCACGGTGTAGTTCACCCGGATCCCGGACGCCTTCGTGAACTCCTGGGTCAGCGACTGCAGGTCGATCATCTGCGGGTTGTTGACCATGAGCACGTTGATGCTGTCGTCCCCGCCGCTGCCGGTGCTCGCGCCGGCGCCCGCGGCGCAGCCGCCCAGCAGGGTGGCACCCCCGCCCAGCGCCAGGGCCAGCGCCGTGCGCCGGCGCAGCGTCCGCGCGGCGGTCGGGGACGTCCCCGGTCCCGCGCCTGGTCCCACGCCTGGTCCCACGCCTGGTCCCTCGCCCGGTAGGTGGAGTCCGGCCATGTTCCTCGGTCCTTCCCTCGGTGGTCGTCCCTCGGTCGTCGTCGTCGACGGGTGGGTGGCGGTCGGGGTCACCCCCTCGGTGGGGGACCCGGAACCGCCGTGCCCTGACCTCTAGCCTCGCTCAGATGAGCAAGGTAATCTCAACCGAGCAAATCGTCGCGCCGCTGTGACGTCGTTGTCAACCGCGGGGCGCACAGCACCCGGTCCGGGTGCCGGAACCACGAACCGGGGAGGGTCATGGCCAGGAGGGGAGCACGGCCCGGGTCGGGCGTCGCGCAGGGCTCGGCGAGCGCACTGGCCCTGGCCGCCGCCGCGGCCCGCCGGTTCTACGTCGAGGGGGAGACGAAGGTCGAGATCGCCCGCCAGCTCGGCGTCAGCCGGTTCAAGGTGGCGCGGCTGCTGACCGACGCGCAGGAGGCCGGCCTCGTCCGGATCCAGGTCGTCGTCCCCGAGTCCCTCGACGGCGAGCTCGCGGAGGGGTTGCGCGGGACGTTCGGTCTGCGGTCCGCGTACGTCCTGCGGACGCAGGAGCTCGAGCTGCCGGCCCAGCGGCGCGCGGTGGCCCGGTTCACCGCCGGGTTGCTGGAGGAGAGCGTCACCCCCGACGACGTCGTCGGTCTCGCGTGGGGGCGGACCATCTCCGCTCTCACGGCAGCGCTCTCGGCCGACCTGCGCTGCCGCTTCGTCCAGCTCTCGGGCGCGCTGCCCCGTCCCGACGTCGAGGGCAGCGCCGTCGACCTCGTCCGGCGGGCCGCGGACGCCACCCGGTCCTCGGCCACGACCTTCTACGCGCCGCTGGCCGTCCCCGACGCGGCGACGGCCGAGGGGTTGCGCTCGCAGTCCGGCATCAGCGAGGCGCTGGCCGAGCTCGACCGGCTCACCAAGGCCGTCGTCTCGGTCGGGGCCTGGCGGCCGGGGGAGTCGACGGCACTGGACTCCCTCGGCACGGCCGACCAGGAGGCGCTCTCGGCCGCGGGTGTCGTCGCCGAGGTCACGGGGGTCCTCGTGGGCCGCGACGGCCGGGAGGTGCAGGCGCTGGCGGACCGGGTCATCGGCGTCACGGGGGCGCAGCTGCACGCCACCCCGGACGTCACGGCCATGGCCTGCGGGGACCTGCCCGCCCGCGCCGAGGCGACGGCGAGCGTGCTGCGCAGCGGGATGGTGTCCACGCTCGTCACCCACGCCTCGCACGCACGGGCCGTCCTGGCCTGCGGACGGTGACCCCTGCCTCTGAGCCCGTCGTCGTGTTGCTGTGCGGCATGGTCGGCGCGGGCAAGACGACGTTCGCCGCGCGGCTCGTCGCGGACGGGTACGTGCGGCTCTCGATCGACGAGGAGTTGTGGGCCCGCTTCGGCCGCTACGGCCTCGACTACCCCGAGGACGTCTACGACGAGTACAGCCACGTCGCCGAGCACGTCCTGCTCGAAGAGCTGCGCGCCCTCCTGGCCCAGGGGCGGGACGTCGTCGTCGACTTCGGGTTCTGGAGCCGCGGCAGCCGCGACCGGTACAAGGGCGTCGTGGAGCAGGCGGGAGCGCGCTGGCGCCTCGTGCACCTCGACGTGCCGCGCGAGGTGCTGCTGCGCCGGCTGGCGGGCCGCAGCACGCGGTTCGACGCGAACGCGGCGTTCCCCGTCGACGCGGCCTTGCTCGACGGGTTCCTCGCACGGTTCGAACCGCCGTCGGGGGAGGGCGAGGAGGTCCTGCGCGTCGAGGGCTGACCGGCGACCACCCGTCCGCTGACCCGTTCGTGCGACCGTCGGCTCGCGGGGTGGGCGCACCGGGTCCACAGTCGACCCATGCGTCTGGGAACGAGCATCTTCCTGCTGGCGGTCGGGGCGATCCTGACCTTCGCGGTCACCGTGTCGTTGGCCGGTGTCGACCTCCAGACCGTGGGGGTCATCCTCATGGTCATCGGGGTCCTCGGGATCGTCCTGGAGTTCGCCATGTTCCGTCCGCGCACCCAACGCACGACGAGCGTGACGTCGGCCGACCCGGTGTCCGGCACGACGCGGCGCGAGACCACGCGCCGCGACGTCTGACCCGGGTCGACCGCCCGGGCCTCAGAACCCGGCGACCGCGTGGGGTTCGTACGGCGCCTGGAGTTCGGCGACCTCCTCGTCCGTGAGCTCGAGGTCGAGCGCGGCGACGGCGTCGTCGAGGTGGTGGGGTTTGGTCGCCCCGACGATGGGCGCCGTGACGACGGGGTTGCGCGCCACCCACGCGAGGGCGACCTGCGCGCGGGGGACGCCGCGGCGTTCGGCGACGCGCGCGACCGCGGCGACGATCTCCGCGTCGGAGTCGCGGTAGAGCGTCTGGCCGAACCGGTCGGTCTCGGACCGGGCCGTCGTCGTGTCCCAGTCGCGGGTGAGCTTGCCGCGCGCCAGCGGGCTCCACGGGATGACGCCGACGCCCTCCTCGGCGCACAGCGGCAGCATCTCTCGCTCCTCCTCGCGGTAGAGGAGGTTGTAGTGGTCCTGCATGGAGACGAACCGGGCCCAGCCGTGGTGCTCCTGCAGCTGCAGGGCCTTGGCGAACTGCCACGCCCACATCGAGCTCGCGCCGAGGTAGCGGACCTTCCCGGCCTGGACGACGTCGTGCAGCGCCTGCAGCGTCTCCTCCAGCGGGACGGTGGGGTCGAAGCGGTGGATCTGGTAGAGGTCGACGTGGTCGGTGCCGAGCCGGCGCAGCGAGTGGTCGATCTCGGTGAGGATCGCCTGCCGCGACAGGCCGGCGCCGTTCGGACCGGGCCGCATGCGGCCGTGGACCTTCGTCGCGATGACGATCTGGTCGCGGGGGACGGCCGCCAGCAGCGTCTTCCCGACGATCTCCTCGCTGGAGCCGTCGGAGTAGACGTTGGCGGTGTCGAAGAACGTGACGCCCGCGTCGAGCGCGCGGTGCAGGAAGGGGACGCTGTCCTCCTCGGGCAGCGTCCAGGCGTGGTTCCCGCGCTGGGGGTCGCCGTAGCTCATGCAGCCGAGCACGAGGCGCGAGACCTCGAGCCCGGAGGAACCGAGTTTCACGTAGTCCATGGCCCGATGCTGCCGGACGCGGCCCGTGGCGGCGCGCCCGGCCCGCACTCTGGATCGAACGATCCGTCCTGATCGATCGATCTTGACCGTTCCCTGAGGACGCGGGCACGGTGTGCCTTCCCAGGGCGCCACGACGACGCGGAGCCCGCGACCGGCCGGGAGGACCCGTGACCCGCAGGATCGCAGCGAACCCCATCCCGTGGTGGTCGCAGGCCGGCAAGACCCGTGAGGTGTTCGAGGACGCCTTCGGGTCGTTGAGCGCGATCGGGTTCACGGCCGTCAAGGCCGACGTCCCCGAGGGCACGACCACGGCGGAGTACCTGGACTGGCTCGAGGGTTTCGGGCTCGTCCCGTCGACGGGGTTGTTCAACAGCCCCCTGGACGACTCCGTCGACGTCGCGGAGCTCCTGGAGTCCGCCCGCCGGTTCGCGGGCCAGCAGACCGCCCTCGGACTGGACCGGACGATGCTCTCGTCGATGTCCGTCCCCGAGCGGCTGCAGCGGCCCGCCGTCGGCGCCGGGTTCGACCGCGCCCGCTTCGACCGGGCGGTCGAGCTCGCGGGGCGGGTGTGCGAGGTCCTGCGGTCGGAGGGGATCTGGCCGTTGCACCACTCGCACGTCGGCGGGGTGTTCGAGACCGAGGCCGAGGTGACCGGATTGCTCGACGCGCTCGGCCCCGGACTGCTGGGGTTCGGGCCCGACACCGGGCACCTCGCCTGGGCCGGGGCCGACCCGGTCGCCCTGCTGCACCGCTACGCCGACCGCACCGGCGGCATCCACCTCAAGGACCTGCACCCCGACCACCTGCCCGCGCAGGACGCGGAGGGCGACTACCGCGCTCTGTCCACGAGCGGTCGGCTGTGGGCCGAACCGGGTCGGGGTGTCCTCGACCTGCGGGCCGTCCTCGCGGCCCTGTCCGACGACTACGACGGCGACTGGACGATCGAGGTCGACTTCCCCAGCGTGGGGGACGTCGTCGAGTCGCACCGCCTCTCCTTCGCGTGGGCGGAGGAGGTCCTGGGCGCGGTCGCCGTCGCCTGAGCGGTCCCGTCCCGCCCAGGTCGACCGGGGTCCAGCCCCGCCGGCGAGGAAAGCGCTTGCCAGATCCATTGCGTGCCCGGTCCCGACGGCGGGGCCGGTACCGCACACCCATCCACCACACGTGGCAGGAGTTCGACAGTGAGAACGCAGCCGACCCGCGAGGGGACCAGGTCCGCGGCCACCGGCCCGCGGGGACGCGCGGGGGACACGGGGCTGGAGGTCCGCCGCCGGCGTCCCCGGCTCACGCGCGACCAGGCGCTGCTCGTGTGCCTGGGACTGCCCGGAGGGCTGGCCCTGCTCGTCTTCCACTACGTCCCCCTGCTGGGCAACGTCATCGCCTTCCAGGACTACCAGCCCTACCTCGGCCTCACCGAGTCCGACTGGGTGGGGGTGCAGAACTTCTCGTTCCTCTGGGACGGGAACCCCGAGTTCCGCAACGCGCTGTGGAACACCGTCGTCCTGACGGTCATCCAGACGGTCCTCGTGTTCCCCGTGCCGCTGGCCCTCGCCCTCGTCCTCAACAGCCTCGCCGGGGAACGCCTCAAGCGGACGCTGCAGTCCGTGTTGTACCTGCCGCACTTCCTGTCCTGGGTCATCGTCGTCGCCCTGTTCCAGCAGATGCTCGGCAACGCGGGGATGCTCAACACGTTCCTGCTCCAGCACGACCTCCCGCTGTTCCAGGTCATCGGTTCCCCGGAACTGTTCAAGGCGCTCATCACCAGCCAGGTGATCTGGAAGGACGCGGGGTGGGGCACGATCCTGTTCCTCGCCGCGATCTCCCGCATCGACCAGGAGCAGTACGAGGCCGCCGCCGTCGACGGGGCGGGCGCCCGGCAGCGCCTCTGGTACGTGACGCTGCCCGCGCTCAAGGGGCTCATCATCCTGCTGCTCATCCTGCGCCTCGGCAGCAGCCTGTCCGTCGGGTTCGAGCAGATCATCCTCCAGCAGGGGCCGGTCGGCCTGCAGGCCAGCGAGGTGCTCGACACCTGGGTCTACAACAACGGGATCCTCGGCGGGAACTGGGGGACGTCCGCGGCGGCCGGGCTCGTCAAGGGTCTCGTCGGTGTCCTGCTCGTGATCGGGGCGAACAAGCTGGCCCACGTCTTCGGTGAGAGAGGGGTGTACGAGAAGTGACCACGCTCGAGAACGCGACCATCGGGGACGACACCGTCCGCACGTTCACCAAGGACGGCAGCCGGCCCCCGTGGATGGAGAAGCCGCACCCGGTCACCCAGGCGCTGAAGTTCATCGTCCTGGCGTTCGCCGTGGCCGTCGTCCTCGTCCCGTTCTGGTCGGTCATCGCGACCAGCCTGGCGGACCAGCGGACGATCAACGCCGCGGGCGGGGGCATGGTCATGTGGCCGGGCGGCATCAGCCTCGACGCCTACCAGGCCGTCCTGTCCGGCGGCGTGGTCACCCGCGCGGTCGTCATCTCCGTCACCATCACGGTGGTCGGGACGCTCCTGTCCCTCGCGGCGACGGCCGGTCTGGCCTACTGGCTGTCCCGTCCGCGGGCGTGGGGTTCCAAACCCGTCCTCATGCTCGTGCTCGGCGCGGTCCTGTTCTCCCCCGGCCTGATCCCGAGCTACCTCGTCGTCAAGGAGTTCCACCTCCTCGACTCCTACTGGTCCCTCGTGCTCCCCGTCCTCGTCAACGCGTTCAACGTCATCGTCATGCGGGCCTTCTTCCAGGAGCTGCCCAAGGAGTTGTTCGAGTCGGCCGCGATCGACGGGGTCGGCGCAGGGACCGTCCTGCTGCGCATCGTCCTCCCGCTGTCGAAGGCCGTGCTCGCGGTCATCGGGCTCTTCTACGCCGTCGCCTACTGGAACGCGTTCTTCAACGCGCTCCTCTACATCCAGTCGAGCGAGAAGTGGCCGATGGCGCTCGTCCTGCGGACCTACGTCGTCAACCAGACCACGATCGGCGGCGACCAGGTGTCCTCGGGGGAGGCGCTGCCGCCCCAGCTGCCGCTGCAGATGGCGATCCTCGTCATCGCCATCGTGCCGATCCTCCTGGTCTACCCGTTCCTGCAGCGGCACTTCGCCAAGGGCGTGATGATCGGCGCCGTCAAGGGCTGACCGGCACGTCGTCGGTGCCCACCCCACCACCCGTCACCAGGATCGAGGAGGATCCGTGCCCGACCACCAGCCCGACCACCAGCCGCACCGTCCCGTCAGCCGCCGTTCGCTCATCGCCGCGACGTCGGGCCTGGCCGCCTTCGCCGCCGCCGGCGGGCTCGCCGGGTGCTCCAGCGGCGGCAGCCAGGGGTCCGGCAGCGGCGAGAACACCGCCACCCTGCCCACCTACGTCCCGTACACCGGCGTCACCCCGGACCTGCCCGGGACGGACCAGGGCGTCGACCCCGCGTTCCGACGGTTCCCGGCCGAGAGCCCGCGGTCGGTGGAGGACATCCCCGGTCACGGCGAGAAGATCACGGGGATGGCGAACATCTACTTCGCCGTCCCGCCGGGGCCGGACCGCAACAGCTACTGGGCCGGGCTCAACGAGCGGCTCGGCGTCGACCTGGACCTGCAGATGGTCAGCAACGCCGACTACCTCCAGAAGTTCCCCACCGTCATCGCCGGCAACGAGCTGCCGGACCTCCTGCAGGTGCCCAACGGTTCCCCGCCGCCCGTGCCCAACATGCCGCAGCTGCTGGAGAAGCGGTTCGCGGACCTGTCCGAGCACCTGTCCGGGGACGCCGTCAAGGAGTACCCGAACCTCGCGAACATCCCGACGCGGCACTGGCTCTCGACCGTCTACAACTCGGGCATCTACGGCATCCCCATCCCGCGCGGGGCCATCGGCAACTACCACTTCGTCCGCGCCGACCTCTTCGCCAAGGCGGGGGTGTCGACGGAGCCGAAGAGCTACGACGAGTTCGTCGACGCCTCGAAGGCGCTCACCGACGCCAAGCAGCGGCGCTGGGCCTTCGGCCTCGTCAACCAGCCGCGGCAGCTGCTCGGACGGATGAACGCCGAACCGAACATCTGGGCCGAGGAGGGCGGCAAGCTCACCCACGTCTACGAGACCGACCAGTACGCCCAGACGGTCACCGACCTCATCGCGATGTGGAAGTCGGGGGTCATGCACCCCGACTCCTTCAACCCCGCGCAGCCGTTCAAGCAGCTGTTCAACGCGGGCACCGTCGCGATCAACGCGGCCGACGGGTACCCGGGCTGGGTGCAGTACCAGCTCGACAACGCCGGGAACCCCGACTTCGAACTCGGCCTCATGCCCTCTTACACCCGGACGTCCGGTGAGCTGGCCCAGTGGAACCTCGGCAGCGGGTTCTTCTCCATCACCCTGCTCAAGAAGCAGGACGACCCGGAGCGGATCAAGACGGCGCTGCGCGTCCTGAACTGGCTCGCCGCCCCGTTCGGCACCGAGGAGTACAAGTACCGGCTCTTCGGGCAGGAGGGGGTGGACCACGAGAACGACGCCGACGGCAACCCCGTCCTCACCCCGACGGGCACGGCGAACACGGTCCTGCCGATCCGGTACCTGGCCGACAGCCCCTACAACGTCTACGTGCCGGGCCGGCCGCAGGACGCCGACACCCAGCACGCCTACCAGTCCCTGGAGGTGCCCACGGGCATCTCCAACCCGACGACGGGGCTGTACTCCAACACCGCCTCGAGCAAGAACGCCACGGCGGACAAGACCTTGAACGACGGCGTCAACGACGTCATCCAGGAACGGCGCCCGTTCTCCGAGCTCAAGACGCTCGTCACCACCTGGCGGAACACCGTCGGCGACGCGATGCGCACGGAGTACCAGGACGCGCTGCAGAAGGCGGGCACGACCGCCTCCTGAGACCCCGCGCCCGCTCCAGGCCGGTCCCCGGGAGCGGGCGCGGATCCCCTCCGCCGCCCCCCACCCGTCCCTCCCCCTCGCGGCCCGTCCCTCGGGCGGAAAACACTCTTTCCGCCCTCAGAACACGTGTTCCGAGGGCGGAAAGAGTGTTTTCCGCCTCGTGGGAGGGGGTGGGGGAAGGGGGTGGGGGTCAGCGGGCGAGGCGGACGGAGGTGGAGAGCAGGGCGGCGTGCACGAAGGCCTGCGGGAGGTTCCCGCGCAGCTGGCGCTGCCGCACGTCCCACTCCTCGCTCAGCAGCGCGGCCGGGCCGCAGGCCGCGCGGTTGCGCTCGAAGAACCGGAACGCGTCCACCTCCTGGCCGTCCGCGTGCAGCGCCTGCGCGACGACGAACCCGCAGAGCAGGAACGCGCCCTCCGTCGTGCCGAGCGGCATCGAGTCGGGGGAGTAGCGGTAGACGTGGTGGTCCTCGACGAGGTCGCGGCGCACCGCGGCCAGGGTGGCGCGCGAGCGCGGGTCGTCGACGGGGACCGCGCCGTACAGCGCCGGGCGCAGCAGGGCCGCGTCGACGCCGGGCTGGCCGGGACTGCGCTGCCAGCGGCCCTCGGTGGGGTGCAGGCAGTCCCGCGACGTCCGGGCCAGGATCGTGTCGGCCAGCGCCGCGTACCGCGCGGCCTCGCCGGGGGCGGAGTACCGCGCGACGTCCTTCAGCCCCGCGACGCACTCCAGCCGCGAGTGCGCCCACCAGTCGTCCTCGATCTCCCAGATCCCCGCGTCGGGTTCCTCCCACCGCTTCTCGATGGCCGCGACCGCGACGGCCACGGCCCGCCTCCCGTCGGTGTCGAGCGCGTCGACGCGGGCGGCCGCGGCGAGCAGCTGCAGGACCTCCCCGAACGCGTCGAGCTGGAACTGCCCGCGGACGTGGTTGCCGGCGATGTCCCAGCCACCCGGGTAGCCCGGCAGGCCCGTCGACCGTTCGTCGGGCACGGGGTCGCCGAGGACCGTGTAGGCGGGGACGAGGTCCGGTCCGTCCTCCAGCACGCGCCGCGTCACGAACCCGACGAGGGTCCGGAACAACGGGTCGGCCCCGCCGGCCTCGGCCAGGGCGATGCCGGCGTAGCACTGGTCGCGGATCCAGGCGTAGCGGTAGTCGTAGCTGCGGCCCTTGTCGGCGTGCTCGGGCAGCGACATCGTCGCGGCCGCCACCATGCCGCCGTCGTCGGACGTCAGCCCGCGGATGACGGCGATCGAGTGCGCCGCCTCGTCCGGGGCGACGCTGTCACGCACCTCCGGCACGGCCGAGCGCCAGGTGTGGACCGTCGAGGTCCACGCGTGCTCGGGCTCGGGGGGCGCGTCGCGCAGCCGCGTGCCGACCTCCAGGACGAGGTGGTGCCGCTCACCGGCCGGCACCCGCAGGTGCGCGCGCAGGACGCCGTCGTCGACGTCGGCCGCGCCCAGCCCGGACAGCCGGACGTGCAGGTCCCCCGTCCGGCCCGTCCAGCGTCCCGCGTCGTCCCGCTTCAGCGAACGCAGCGCACGGGTGCCGAACTGCGCGCGCAGGTCGAAGACGACGTCCACGTGGGCGTCACCCTCGACGGCCGTCACCTCCCGCAGCAGGACGGCGCAGTCGGGGTCGCTGGGCATGGCCATCGCGTCGCGGCAGTCGATGGTGCCGTCGCCGCGGGAGGTCCAGTGGTGCCGGAACACCAGCGTGCCCGGTTCGTAGCAACCGCCCCACGTGAAGGGGTGCGACGGCGTCACCGCGAACCCGCCGCGGCCGCCGAGGAGCGCGGCGAACACGGCGTCGTCGTGCCAGTGCGGGGCGCACATCCACGCGATGTCACCCGCCGGCCCGACCACGGCACCGCGGGCACCGTCGGCGACGAGGGCGTAGTCGCGCAGGACGCGCGGCGGGAACTGCCGGCAGAACTCCTCCGCCGAGCTCGAGCTCACGCGGGGGCCTGCGCCCCGGTGGTCAGCAGGAGCTTGCCCACGTGGGAGGACCCCTCCAGCACCTCGTGCGCCCGGGCCGCGTCGGCGAGCGGGAAGCGGTCGAAGACGACCGGCCGCACCCCGCCGTCCACGACGAGCGGCCACACGTGGTCCCGGACGCTCGCGACGACGGCCGCCTTCTCCTCGGCGGGCCGGGCCCGCAACGTCGTGCCGTGCAGGGAGATCCGCTTGCGCATCAGGAGACCGAGGTCCACCTCGGCCCGGGTCCCGCCCTGGGTGGCGATGACGACGAGCCGCCCGCCCGTGGCCAGCACGTCGAGGTTGCGGGACAGGTAGGGGGCGCCCACGACGTCGAGGACGACGTCGGCCCCGGCGGGTTCGACGGCGCGCAGGCGCTCGACGAAGTCCTGCGTCCGGTAGTTCACGAGCACGTCCGCGCCCAGCTCGGCGCAGCGGGCGAGCTTGTCGTCCGACCCCGCCGTCACGGCCACCCGCGCGCCGACCTGGTGGGCCAGCTGGACGGCCATCGTCCCGATGCCGCTGGAACCGCCGTGCACCAGCAGCAGTTCCCCGGGGCGCAGGCCGGCGAGGGTGAAGACGTTGCTCCACACCGTGCAGGTCACCTCGGGCAGCGCGGCGGCGTCCTCGACGTCCACGCCCTGCGGCACCGGCAGCACCTGCCCCACGGGCACCGCGACCTTCTCGCCGTAGCCCCCGCCGGCGAGCAGCGCGCACACGGCCTCGCCCACCTGCCAGCCGGTCACGCCCGGCCCGAGCGCCTCGATCCACCCCGACACCTCCAGGCCCGGGTGCTCGGGGGCACCGGGCGGGGAGGGGTACTTGCCCTGCCGCTGCATGACGTCCGCGCGGTTGACGCCCGCGGCCGCGACCCGGACGACGACCTCACCGGGTCCGGGGACCGGGTCGGGCAGCTCGGCGAGGCGGAGGGAACCGGGGGGATCGACGATCACGGCGCGCACCCTGCGGACACTACGTCCGGGCCCGCGCCCCCGCCTCCGCTCGCTCCTCAGCCCTCCAGCAGGCGCGCCGCCCGGTGCAGGTCCGCGGGGTCGTCGACGTCGTGGCACTCGCGTGCCGTCACCGCCACCTCCGCGACGCGGCCGCGGAACAGCTCCCGCAGCGGCTGGTCGTGGACGGCGGGCAGACCGTCGAGGACGCGACGGACGACGGCGGGGCGGTGGGCCGACAGCAACGGCTGCCGGCGACCGTCCGGTCCCACGCCCACCACGGCGTCCACCTCCGGAGCGGCCTGCAGGGCCGCGACCAGCCGCGGGACGGCGGACGCCGCGAACGGCTGGTCCGCGCCGAGCAGCACGACGACCGGCGGCGGTGGGCCGGGCAGCGCGGCCAGCCCGGCGGCGAAACCGGCGAGCGGCCCCCCGCCCGGCGGGTCCTCCCGCACCCCGCCCGGACCGACGAGCACGACCCCCGCCGGGGCCGGCAGCGCGCGGGACCACCCGTCCAGCCCCTCCAGGAGGGTGCCCAGCACGGTCGAGGTCCCCAGGGGAGCGGTGAGCTTGGCGGCCAGCGCGCCGCCGGTCCCCCCGGTTCCCGGACCCGAGAAGCGCGTCCCGGACCCCCCGGCGACGACCACCACGGCGACCCTCGGCACGGTTCCGTCCACCCCTGAGGAGTTGCACGTTTCACCGGAGAGGTCAAGCGGCGCGCCGACGTGCCGATGAGCTGAACGAGGGGTCTCGTCCCCGCGGAGTACACCTCGCGGCCCGGCGTTCCGATCACTCACGAGTCTGCTCGACCCACGGTGAGCAGTTTCGACCGCTCACCACGTGTACGGAAGGTTGACATGCTGCGGAACCTGAGCATCCGAGCCAAGCTCGCGGTCCTCCTGGTGGTGCCCCTCGTGCTGCTGCTCGTCGCCGTCGTCGCCACGAGCGCGCGGGAAGCCGTCGCCACCAGCGAGCGTCGTCACCTCGCCGCCTACGCGGGGTCCACGGCGACCATCAACGAGTTCTTCACGGCGCTGCAGACGGAGCGCAAGGACACGGTCGAGTACCTGGCCGCCCCCGGTGACGCGGACAAGGCCAAGGTCGCCACGGACCGCGCCGCGACCGACGCCGCCATCGCGAAGGTGACGAAGGCGATCGCCGACAGCGGGCTCGACCTCACCTCCGGCACCGCGAGCGGCGTCTACGGCAACGTGCAGAAGGCCCTCGGCCAGACGCTGCCGCAGGTCCGCAACGCCGTCGACAACTCCTCGACCACGCCCATCGCCGCGCTGTCGACCTACAGCAGCATCTCCTCGGCCGCCACGGACCTCACGGTCGCCGTCGCCGAAGACGCCTCCGACCGCGACATGGCGCAGGAGATCGGCGCCTTCGGGTACCTCCTCAAGCGCGTGGACTCCCTCTCCGTCGAGCAGACCGCCGGCGTCCTCGTCCTGCAGGGTCGCTCCACCAGCGCCCTGGAAGACCTGCGCAGCACCTCGATCGAGCGCGGCGCCTACTTCGAGCAGCAGGCCCGCTACCGCCTCGGCACCCGCGGCGGCGCGATCCTGGACCGCCAGCTCAGCGGCGGGGACGCGACGTCGGCGCTCGCCTTCCTCAACCAGGACCGCAACCTCTTCGCGGCCAGCGCCACCCCGTCGCTCACCCAGAGCGCCTGGGAGGGCACCACGGACGACGTGATCGCCGCCTACCAGAGCGCGACGTCGGCCATCGGCGACGACGTCGCCACCCAGGCCGACGCGGCGGCCCGCAGCGACCTCACGGGCACCATCGCCCTGCTCGCCGGCGCGCTGCTCGTCTTCGCCGGCGTCACGCTCCTCGGCGTCCGCGTCGCCCGCAGCATCGGCCGCCGCCTGCGCGACCTGGCCACCGCGGCCACCGAGGTCCGCGACGAGCTGCCCCGCATGGTCGAGCGCATGCAGACCCCGGGTGAGGGCCCGGGCGTGGAGTTCACCCCGCTGTCGATCGTCAGCCACGACGAGATCGGCGACGTCACGAAGGTCATCAACGACCTCAACGAGACGACCTTCCGCATCGCCGGTGAGCAGGCCGCCCTGCGCGCGTCGATCGCCGAGATGTTCGTCAACGTCGCCCGCCGCGACCAGACCCTGCTCGCGCGCCAGCTCGCCTTCCTCGACCAGCTCGAGCGCACCGAGGAGAACCCCGACACCCTCGAGGACCTCTTCACCCTCGACCACCTCGCGACCCGGATGCGGCGCAACGCCGAGTCCCTGCTCGTCCTGGCCGGCATCAACACCGGCCGCCGCCTGCGCCGCCCGCTGCCGCTGTCGGACGTCGTCCGCACCGCGGCCGGTGAGATCGAGCACTACGACCGCGTCGACCTGGCCCTGCAGGTGGACCCGCCGGTCGTCGGCCACCTCGCCCTCTCGGCCTCGCACATGATCGCCGAGCTGCTCGAGAACGCGACGAACTTCTCCGACCCCGGCACCCGCGTCGTCGTCGGCACCGCCGAGACCGACCGCGGCGTCGAGGTCAGCATCAAGGACACCGGCCTCGGCATGAACGCCGACGAGGTCGAGACCGCCCACCAGCGCATCTCCGGTGGCCGCGCCTCGGAGTTCGTCGGCGCCCAGCGCCTCGGGTTCTACGTCGTCGGTCGCCTGGCCGGTCGCCTGGACGTCGAGGTGGAGTTCGAGACGTCCGAGGGCCACGGCACCACCGTCACGCTGGTCCTGCCCGCCGCCCTCTTCACCCCGGGCAGCGTCAAGGGCGCCGAGCCCGAGCTCGCCGCGCTGGACTCCGGTCTGCCGCAGCCGGGTCTGCCCGGCGGCGTGTCCGCGCTGCCCGACGTGTCGGCCCTGCCGGAGGCGCCGTCGGCGCTCCCGGGCGGTGCCGGGGGTCTGCCGACCCGCTCGAAGGCGGCCCGTCCGGCCGCGGCCCCGTCGGGCCCGAACAGCATCGTCAGCAACCCGCTGGCCGCCAGCGGCCTCGGCGACGCGCTGTCCGAGACGCTGTCGAAGTCGGCGGCCGAGGCGGCGGCGAGCTCCGAGGTCGGCGTCAACGCGCCCAAGGCCACCATCGAGGGCCGGCAGTTGCCGACCCGCAAGCGCAGCGCCCAGGCGCAGGCGAAGGTCGACGCCACCCCGGCGCCCGCCCCCGTCGATCCCGCTCCTGTCGTTCCCGCCCCGGTCATCCCCGTCCTGCCGGTCCCCGAGAGCGACTGGAAGCCCGCCACGGCCCCGGCCGGCGCCGCGGCGATGCCCAAGCGCGAGCGCAAGGAGCCGTCGCCTGCCACTCTGGCTGCGGCGCAGGACATCCTGCCCAAGGCCGGCAAGAAGCCGCGGCAGGTCCGCGAGTCCGCGACCCCGCCGAAGACCGCGGCCGAGGCCTTCTGGACCTCCCGCAAGCGGACCGAGCCCGAGGTCAAGGGCTCGGCGCTCGACGCGCTCGACGCCACCCGCTCCGAGGCCCCGGCCCCCGTCGTCCCCGCGCCGATCGTCCCCGCCCCGGTCGTCGAGGTTCCGGTCGAGGCCGCGGTCCCCGCGCCCGTCGTCGAGGCCCCCGTGGTCGAGGCGCCGGTCGTCGAGGAGCCGGTCGCCGAGGTGCCCGTCGTCGAGGTGCCCGTCGTCGAGACGCCCGTCGTCCTCGCGCCGGTCGCTGAGGCGCCGGTCGTCCCCGCTCCGGTCGTCGAGGTGCCCGTCGCCGAGGTCCCCGTCCTGGAGGTCCCCGTCGGAGAGGCCCCCGCCTCCGAGGCTCCGACCGCGGGCCGCACGGTCGGCGAGGCGCTGCGCCAGCGCAACGCCCTCGCGGCCACGGCCCTCAACGCCCTCACCGAGGGGCAGAACTTCACGCCCTCCCGGGGCGCCGGCTCCGCACCGCTCGTCCGCCGCCAGGCGGGCGCGACGGCGGCTGCGGCCAAGCCCGCCCCGGCCCGCAGCACGGCGGCCAACCGCCAGCGCCGTGCCCCCGCGGACGTCCGCTCGATGCTGTCCGGCTTCCAGGCCGGCGTGTCCCGCGGCCGCGCCGGGGAGAACCAGGCCGAGGCAGCTCCCGAGAGCGGAGCCGCCGGTGAGGCCTGACCCAGACCCCCGGACACCTCGCCGGGCCAGCACCACCCGCAGCACCACCACCCACAGCACCACCCGCCGCACCACCCACAGCACGGACATCCAGCAGATCGCCCCGAGAAGAGGAAACCCACTGTGACCGCGCTTAGCTCCGAGGCCGCCGACTTCAGCTGGCTCCTCGACAACTTCGTCAAGAGCGTCCCCGGCGTCACCCACACCGTCGTCGTCTCCGCCGACGGCCTGCTGATGGCGATGTCCGACAAGCTCCACCGCGAGGCGGGCGACCAGCTCGCCGCGATCGTCTCGGGCGTCTCCAGCCTGGCCCGCGGTGCCGCCAACCAGCTGAAGTCCGGGGAGGTGCGCCAGGCCATCATCGAGATGGACGACGCGTTCTTCTTCCTGGTCAACATCTCCGACGGTTCGGTCCTGGCCGTCGCGGCCGAGGCAGGCTGCGACGTCGGCCTCATCGGCTACGAGATGGCGATGCTGGTCCAGCGCGCCGAGACCGTCCTCACCCCGCAGCTGGTGTCGGAGATGCGGGCTGCCCTGCCCACGTCGACGCCGGTCGCAGCGCGGTGGTGACACCCAGTGACAGCACCTGGTAGTGCGGACCTCTGGTCCGACGACGACGACCAGGACATCGAGGAGTTCACCGTCCGTCCGTACACCGTGACCGGTGGCCGGACCCGCCCGAGCAACGTCGACCTCCCGGTCGAGGCGCTCGTGCAGGCCACGGCGGTTCCCGAGATCGGGATGACGCCGGAACGGCGCAAGATCCTCGAGCTCACCACGACGTCCTACCTGTCGATCGCCGAACTGTCCGCCCACGTCCACCTGCCGGTCGGAGTCGTCCGCGTCGTGGTCAGCGACCTGTCCCAGTCCGGGAAGGTCCGCATCCACGGCCTCACCATGACCTCCGCCCCCCAACCCGCGACCACCATCAGCGTCCTGGAGAGTGTTCTCAATGGCATTTCCTCGCTCTGACGTGAGCCCCGCCGGAGCCGGAGCGCCCACGGGAACCGACACGCAGGCACCGCCCACCGTCGTGAAGATCGTCGTCGCCGGCGGGTTCGCCGTCGGCAAGACGACCTTCATCGGCTCGATCTCGGACATCGAACCGCTCCGCACGGAGGCGGCCATGACGGAGCACTCCGTCGGCGTCGACGACGCGGGCCAGAACTCCGACCGCAAGACGTCGACGACGGTCGCCATGGACTTCGGCCGCATCGCGCTGCCGGGCAACCTGTGGCTGTACCTGTTCGGCACCCCCGGCCAGGACCGCTTCCTCTTCATGTGGGACGACCTGGTCAAGGGCGCCATCGGGGCCGTCGTCCTCGTGGACACCGACCGTCTCGACCAGTGCTTCCCGGCCGTGGACTACTTCGAGTCCCGCGGCATCCCCTTCGTCGTGGCGGTCAACTGCTTCGACGGCGTCGCCCAGCACGACCTGGACTCCGTCCGCGAGGCCCTCGCGGTGCCGGACCACGTCCCGCTCGTCTACACCGACGCCCGCTCCAAGGCCGCCACCAAGCACAGCCTCATCACGCTGGTCCAGACGGCCCTCGCGCGGCTCAACGCTCCCGCCTGAGCCCCCGGGTCCAGCCCCGGGCCCTCGCACGACGGAACGCCGGTCCCCACCGCGGGGGCCGGCGTTCCGTCGTTCCCCGTCCGTTCCGGGCCCGTCGGCCCTACCACCTCGACGGGGTTCCGGCCAAGGCGCCGGGCGGGCTCGTTTCAGCTTCCCGCGCCGCCTGCCGATGAGTCTTCAGAGCACGAGAACAAGCGGTCCCACAGCCGGGGCCGTCCGCCGCGAGAAGTGGGAGCCCACGTGGACGACATGGACGAGATCGTCCAAGAGTTCCTCGTCGAGAGCTACGAGAACCTGGACCAACTGGACTCGGACCTCGTGGCGCTGGAGCAGCAGCCCGGATCGCGGGAGCTGCTCGCCAGCGTCTTCCGCACCATCCACACGATCAAGGGCACCTCCGGCTTCCTCGCGTTCTCCAAGCTGGAGTCGGTGGCGCACGTCGGGGAGAACCTCCTCGCCCGCCTGCGCGACGGCCAGCTGGTCATGACGCCGACGACCACCGACGTCCTGCTGCGCATGGTCGACACCATCCGCGCGCTGCTGTCGGCGATCGAGGAGTCGCACTCCGAGGGCCCCGTCGAGGTCGCCCAGGTCGTCGCCGCCATCCGCGCCGTCCTCGACGGTGAGGAGCCCGTGCTGCCGCCGTCGGACGGTGTCGGGGCCGAGGTGCCCTCCGCCCCCGCCGAGGCGCCCGCCGCCCCGGCCCCGGCCCCCGCCCCGGCGCCCACCGCCGAGGTGGCGCCTGAGCCCGAGCCGGAGCCCGAGCCCGAGCCGGCCCCCGCGCCCGAGCCCGTCGTCGAGGCGGCCCCGGCCCCCGTGGCCCCCGCCCCCGTCGCCGCCGCGCCCGCCGCTCCCGCGGCTCCGCCCGCGCCGGCCACGGGTGGTCAGTCGGAGAAGGCCTCTGCCGCCGACTCCACCATCCGCGTCGACGTGGAACTCCTGGAGTCCCTGGTCCGCCAGGCGGGGGAGCTCGTGCTCGCCCGCAACCAGATCCTGCAGCGCGCCGGCGCCCTGCGCGACGAGGACCTGACCCGCGCCTGCCACCGCCTGAACCTCGTGGCGAGCGAGATGCAGGAGACGGTCATGCGCACCCGCATGCAGGCCATCGACCACCTGTGGTCCAAGCTCCCGCGCGTCGTCCGCGACCTCGGGAACATGCTGGGCCGCAAGATCAAGCTCGAGATGGAGGGTGGCGAGACCGAACTCGACCGCACCCTGCTCGAGGCGGTCAAGGACCCGCTGACCCACATCGTCCGCAACGCGGTCGACCACGGCATCGAACCCCCGGAGGTCCGCCGTGCGGCCGGCAAGAACGAGGTCGGCACCCTGAAGCTGCGCGCCGCGCACGAGGGTGGCCAGGTCGTCGTCGAGATCCGCGACGACGGCAAGGGGATCGACCCCGTCATCATCGGCGCCAAGGCCGTGGAGAAGGGCCTCGTCTCGCCGGTAAAGCTCGAGACGCTGACCCCGAACGACATCCTGCAGTTCCTGTTCCTGCCCGGTTTCTCCACCGCCGCCAAGGTCACGAACGTCTCGGGCCGCGGTGTCGGGATGGACGTCGTGAAGACGAACATCGAACGCATCGGCGGGTCCGTCGACGTCGAGTCCGTCAACGGCCAGGGCACGGTCTGGCGCCTGCGGATCCCGCTGACGCTGGCCATCGTCCCGGCCCTGACCGTCGAGTGCGCCGGTCAGCGCTACGCCATGCCGCAGGTCAACCTGCTGGAACTGGTGAGCCTGGACACCGAGCGCATGAGCAAGGCCATCGAGGACGTCGGCGGTGCGAAGGTCTACCGCCTGCGCGGTGCCCTGCTGCCGCTGATCCGCCTGGAGGAGGCGCTGGAACTGCAGCGCCCGGCCGACGTGGAACTCCCGACGAACCTCGTCATCGCGGTCCTGGAGTGCGACGGCCGCCGGTTCGGCCTGCTGGTCGACCGCGTCCTGGACACCGAGGAGATCGTCGTCAAGCCGCTCTCGGGTGCGCTGAAGGCGATCGGCGCCTTCGCCGGGGCCACCATCCTCGGCGACGGTCGCGTCTCGCTCATCCTCGACGTGCAGTCGCTGGCCCGGCGCACCATGCGTTCGGACGGCATCGAGCACGCGGCCGACGCGGCCGCCACGCAGCAGACCGTGACGGGCGACGGGCAGCGCCTGCTGGTCGTCGGCCTCGGGGAGAACCGCCGCGTCGCGATCCCGCTGGACGTGGTCACGCGCCTGGAGGAGTTCCGCACCGATTCCATCGAGCGCGTCGGCCGGCGCGAGGTCGTCCGCTACCGCGGCGAGATCCTCCCGCTGGTGCGGCTGTCCCACCACCTCGGTGGGGGCTCGCGCGGTTCCTACGGTGGCCAGGAGGTCACCTCGGTGCCGGGAGTCGTCTACTCCGCGCGCGGCCGGTCCGTCGCGATCGTCGTCGACGAGATCGTCGACATCGTCTCCGGGCAGGACGCGCACAGCGACATCGACGACGCCGGCCTGGTCGGGTCCGCGGTCATCCGCGACCGCGTGACCGAACTCCTCGACGTCCGGTCCGCGATCCTCGCGGCCGACCCGAACTTCTTCACCGAGCAGGCTCAGAACGAGCTCGCCGAAGCTTCCAAGCGACTGGGGGTCTGACGTGTCCACGCAGTACGCCACGTTCCACCTCGCCGGGCACCTGTTCGGCGTCGAGGTCCGGCGGGTGCAGGAGGTGCTCACCGAGCAGCCTCGCACGCCCGCCCCGTTGGCCCCGCGCGCCGTCGCGGGTCTCATCAACCTGCGCGGCCAGGTCGTCACGGCGCTGGACCTGCGCCGCCGGCTGAACATGCCCGACCGCGAGGAGGGCAAGGTCGCGATGAACGTCGTCGTCCGTGCCGCCGAAGAGGTCTGGAGCCTGCTCGTCGACTCCATCGGGGGCGTCATCGAGGTCACCGACTCGACCTTCGAACCGCCGCCGGACACGCTGTCCGGGCCGATCCGCGAACTCATCCGCGGCGCCTACAAGCTCGACGGCGCGCTGCTGCTCGTCCTCGACGTCGACAAGGCGCTCGAGATCGAAGGCGCGGAGGCCGCGGCCTGATCGACCGCACGGGACGGGGTGGGACCTTCGGGTCCCACCCCGTCCTGCGTTCCGGGGGGCACGGGGGTCAGCCTGGGCGGCGGTAGAGGTCCCGGTCGGACTCCGGGACCGCCGGGGGACCCGTCGGCACCGGGGGTTCGACAGGTCCGGCCGCCCCGTGCGGAACGGGCTCGGGGTCCTCGCGGTCGGCGGGACGGTCCTCGGGGATGGCCTCCGGGGACAGGGCGGGAGGCGGGGCCGTCCCGGAGCCGGCGGCGGCGACGGACGCCGGCTCGCGCCACAGCACGACCCCCGCGACGGCGGGCGCGACGAGCGCGGGCACGAGGACGGCGAGCGCCCCGGCCACCGCCGGGAAGTCGTCGGGCAACCCGGTGCGCAGGAAGAACCGGAGGGCGCCCGGCCCCGCCTCGTCGGCCGGGGCCGTCGCGTTCTGCAGCACGCCGACGAGGCAGCCCAGCGCCAGCGCGGAGGACAGGAACGACCCGCCCGCGGCGACCCGACGCCCCCAGCGGTCCGGCACCAGTGCGGCCGGTCGGCCCGTCAGCGCGACGGCGAGCAGGAGCAGCACGGCGACGACGCCGCCCCACAACGGGGCCGGGGCCCCGACGAGGGCCCACAGGACGCCGAAGCGGCGGCCGGTCGAGATCTCCGGCGCCGCACCGTCGAACGCTCCCGCACCCGAGGGGTAGCCGCCGTAGAACTCCTCGTCGTAGTCGCCCCCGAGCACCCGGCGCGCGGCCTCGGCCAGGACGAGCGGCGGCACGACGCACGCCACGACGAGGACCCACGACGGCCACCGTCCGGTCATCGCGCCCGTCATCGCGCCCGTCATCGCGCCCGTGGTCGTCCCGTCGTCCGGCCGGCTGTCCCGCAGGGCGTCCTCGTGCACCAGGCCGTCGACCTGCCCGTCGTCCCTCACGACTCGACGTTACGACCGGACCCCGTTCCCGTCGCCCGGACGGCCCAGCGGCGTCGCCCGCAGTGGGCCGGAGGGAGGGTCCGACACGCCGGGGCAGGGCCGGACGGTGGACGTCACCTGGTCCCGGGCATCACGCAGTGTCAGGGTGGAACCACTCCGCCGGGACCGGCGGAGTGGTTCCAGGCCTGGAGGCGACGACCGTGCACTACTCCCTCGTGAGCTCCCCCGTCCTGGGGTTCGACCTGGTCCGTCTGCCCCAGGGCGACTCCGCCGCCGAGGTCCTGCTGCGTGCCCTGGACTGCGGCCCGCGTGAGATCGACGTCCTCGCCGCCCGCCACGACGCCGCCGCCCGCGCCGGCGCGTGGGAGGTCGTGCGGCACGCTGCCGGGAACGTCCCCCAGATCACCGACGTGCTGCACCAGGTCGCCAACGGCCTGGCGCACGGCGACTTCACGGGGGAGGCGACGGACGAGCAGACCGCCGCCCGCGTGGAGTCCGGCGTCGTCCGCGTCCTGCAGACGAGCACGATCGCCGACGCCGACGCGCTCGTCCGGCTCGTCCACCACGACGTCTTCGACTGGACCTGGTCCTCGCCCGTCGTCGGCGGTGGCCCCCGCCTGCGCACCGAGGACTCCGGCCGCGCCGCCGACGTCCTCGCCGACGCCGCGGTGTCCGCCTACCTCGGTGACCGGCTGCCCGACCACGTCCGCCGCGTCCTGGCCCACCCCTACCTGCAGGCCGTCCGCGACCTCGCGCCCCTGCCCGAGCACCCCGCGGGTCTCGGACCCGAGCAGGCCGGTGTCGCCCGCGTCCTGGACACGCTGCGCCGCCTCGACGGCACCGACCGCGCCTGCCTGCGTGCCGTCACGGCCACGAGCCGGCCGTCGGCGGGGGAGTGGGCCAGCGCCGTCCACGACGCGTCGTGGGCCGTGCACCTGTCCGACCGCGTCCGCACCGCCGCCGTCGCGCAGCTCCTCGCCGTGCGCGCGTTCCGCGCCGGAGGGCTCGAGGCGGCTGACGGCGCCGACGGCCTGTGGAACGTCGTCAGCGGGGTCGTGCACGCCGAGGTCGTCGCGGACCTGTTGAGCTCCGACGCGCGCGCCGTCCTGCTGCGCCCGTGGGAAGCGGCCTTCGGCGTCGCCTGACCGCCGCCGTGATCGCCGCGGTGATCGCCGCGGTGATCGTGGCCCGCTGATCGGACCCGGGGCACCGCGGCCCGCCCGGTACCGTGGCCCGGTGCCCAGCCCGCTGCCCGACCGCGTGGACTGGACCGGTCCCGCCGGTCCGGCGCGCGGGTCGTGGCGGCGGCTCCGGGCCGGGGCCGTCGCGGCCACCGTGCTCGGCCTGGCCGCCGGCGCGCACCTGAGCGCCGGCGGGGACCTGCCCGGCCCGTTCCTGCTGGCCGCTGTCGGGCTCGTCCTCGTCGCGGTCTGCCTGCTGCTGGCCGGCCGGCGCTTCTCCTGGCCCGTCCTCGCCGCCCTGCTCGGCGGGGGGCAGGTCGTCCTGCACACGGTCTTCGAGGCGTGCGCCGGTCCCGCCGCCACCGTCGTCGGGACGGGGCACCACCAGACGCTCGCGTTCGCCGGCGGCGCCGCCGCGGCCGCCGACCCGGGGACCGCCATGACGCTCGCGCACGTCGCGGCCACGGCCCTCGCGCTCGGGGCGTTGCTGCACGGCGAGGCGCTCGTGTGGGCGGTCTGGGCGTGGTTGCGTCCCGTCGTCCGGTTGCTCGTGCGGCTCGTCCGCACGGTCGACCCGCGGCCGCTCGTCCCGGCCGCCGAGCCCGTGCGGCCGCGGTCGGTCGTCGCGCGCCGGGTGCGCAGGCGTGGTCCACCGAGGGTTCCCGCCCTCGCCACCACGTCCTGACGACACCCCTGGAGAAGACCCCGTGAAGCGCTCCACCCTGCCCACCCGCGCCCTGGCCGTCACCCTGACCGCCTGCGGCGCAGTGGTCCTCGCCGCCTTGCCGGCGTCCGCCCACGTCCACGCCGACCCGTCCTCGACCGCCGCCGGCGGCTACAGCGTCGTGACGTTCCGCGTCCCGAACGAGTCCGACTCCTCGGCCACGACGTCCGTGCGGGTCTCGCTGCCCACGGACCACCCGCTGACGTACGTCGCGACGAAACCCGTCCCCGGCTGGGTCGCGACGGTCACCAAGGGCGCGCTGCCCAAACCCGTCCAGGCCGACGGCGTGACCGTCACGCAGGCCCCGCTCTCGATCACGTGGACCGCCGAACCCGGGGCCGGCGGCATCGGGGTCGGGCAGTTCGAGGAGTTCGAGGTGAACCTCGGCCCGCTCCCCGACGCCGGCACGCGCGTCCTGCTGCCCACCGTCCAGACGTACGCCGACGGCGAGGTGGCGAACTGGACGGACGTCGCCGCCCCGGGCGCTGCCGAACCGGAGGACCCCGCGCCGGAGTTCACGACGACGGCCAAGGAGAGCGGCGACGGGGACGGCGACCACGCCGCCCACGCCTCGACGGAGGCCGCGTCGGCCACGACCTCCGGCACCGCGAAGACCTCGGACCCCGTCGCCCGCGGGCTCGCCGGCGGCGGGCTCGTCCTCGGCCTCGCGGCGCTCGTCCTCGTCCTGCTGCGCCGCCGCCGCGCCTGACGCCTGCGGGGGAGGGATCGTCGGCCCCTCGCTCCCACCGATCGGGAGCGAGGGGCCGACGATGCGGACCCCCGGTCGCCCGGGATCGGCTCCCGCAAAAGGGTAGGCTACCCTCACTGACGCCCTGGAACTCGTCGAGGGACACCCCCTCGCCTGCCCTGGAGTCGTCGATGCGCCCCCTCTCCCGCCGCGCCCTCGGTCCGCTGACCGGCGCCGCCGTCCTCGCCCTCGCGGGGTGCGGAGCCTCCGAAGCCGTCCCGCCGAGCAGCACCGCGAGCGCCGGGGAGGGGCGGACGCGGTACCCGCTGGTCCTGCGCAACGGCGACCGCGAGGTCCGCGTCGAGAAGGCGCCCGAGCGGGTCGTCTCCCTGGACCAGGGCTCCACGGAGATCCTGCTGTCCCTCGGCCTGGCCGAACGGATCGTCGGCACGGCGTCGTGGACGGACCCGGTGCTGGACTCCCTGGCCGCCGTGAACGAGGGGGTGCCGCGGCTGGCCGACAACGCGCCCACGTACGAGGTGCTGCTCGGCGCGGACCCGGACTTCGTCACCGCCTCCTTCGGCCGGCACTTCGCCGAGCAGGGCGGGGTCGTGACCCGCGACCGGCTGGCCGAGACGGGGATCGCCAGCTACCTCTCGCCCACCGACCTCGACGACGGCCAGAGCGTCAACGGCGGCAAGAAGTCGCGGACGACGCCGTTGACGGTCGACGTCCTGTTCCAGGAGGTCCGCGAGCTGGCGCAGGTCTTCGACGTCGCCCAGCGCGGCGAGGAGCTCGTCGCGGACCTGCAGCGGCGGGCGACGGAGGCCACCGCGGGCGTCGACTTCGGCGGCCGCAGCGTCGCGTTCTGGTTCACCAACCTCGACACCCCCTTCGTGGCGGGCGGGAAGGGGGCGGCCTCGCTGCTCGCCACGTCCACGGGCCTGCGCAACGTCTTCGCCGATCAGGCCGAGGACTGGCCGTCGGTGTCCTGGGAGTCGGTCGTGGCGGCCGACCCCGACGTCCTCGTCCTCGGGGACTTGCGCCGGGACCGGTTCCCCGGCGACCGGCTGCCGGCCAAGGAGGAGTTCCTGCGCACCGACGCCGTCGCGAGCGTGCTGTCGGCTGCGCAGGCGCAACGCCACGTCGCCCTGCACGGTGCGGAGCTGAACCCCTCGATCCGCTACGTCGACGGCCTGGCCAAGATCGGCGCCTGGTGGCGCGAGCACGGCCGGGACCTGTGAGCGTCCAGGCCCCGGTCCGGCCCCGCGGCCGGACCCCCGAGCGCCGCCGGCTGCACCCCGCCGTCCTCGTCGTCGGCGGCACCGTGGCGCTCGTGCTCTCGGTGGCGGCCGCGGCGACGCTCGGCGCGGCGGACGTCTCCCTCGTCAACGTCCGCGACGTCCTGCTCAACCACCTCGGGCTGGCCCAGGTGCCCGTGCGGGTCTCCGAGGACGCGATCGTCTGGCAGGACCGGGTGCCCCGCGCGCTCGTCGCCGCGGCCTGCGGGGCGGGGCTGGGCCTGTGCGGTCTGGTGCTGCAGTCGTTGCTGCGCAACCCCTTGGCCGACCCGTTCGTGCTCGGCGTCTCCTCCGGCGCCTCGACGGGCGCGGTGGCGGTGGCCGTCCTGGGGATCGGCGGGATCGGGCTGTCCGGCGGCGCCTTCGTCGGGGCCTGCCTGGCCTTCACCCTCACCCTCGCCCTGGCCCGCGCGACGCGCGGCGGCACGGCCGGGATCCTGCTCGCCGGGCTGGCGGGCACGCACCTGTTCTCCGCCCTGACCTCCCTCGTCGTCTTCGCCGTCGCCGACTCCGACGAGACGCGTGGGGTGATGTTCTGGCTGCTCGGCTCGCTGGAGGGCGTGCGCTGGGACGACGTCGTCCTGTGCTGGGCGGTCGTCGTCGTCGGTGCCGCGGTGTGCCTGGGGTACGCGGGGCGGCTCGACGCGTTCGCCTTCGGGGAGGAGATCGCCTCCTCCCTGGGCATCCCCGTCGCGCGGACCCGCGCGGTCCTGCTGCTGCTGACGGCCCTGGTCACCGCAACGCTCGTCAGCGTCACCGGCGCGGTCGGCTTCGTCGGGCTCGTCCTGCCGCACGTCGCGCGCCTGCTCGTCGGCCACGCCCACACCCGCACGGTCCCCGCGACGATCGTCGTCGGCGCGGTCGCGATGGTGTGGGTCGACGCCGGCTCCCGGGTGGCCTTCGCGCCCACCCCGCTGCCCGTCGGCGTCGGGACGGCCCTCGTCGGCGTCCCCGTCTTCGCGCTGCTCCTCGTCCGCCGCGGGCGGGCCTCGTGACGCTGCACGCGGACGCCGTGACCTGGCGACGCGGTACCCGCATCGTCGTCGACGGGGTCACCCTCACCCCGGAACCGGGCTCGACCGTGGGTCTGCTCGGGCCCAACGGGTGCGGCAAGAGCTCGCTGCTGCGGCTGCTGCACGGCGCCGCGCGCCCGGACGCCGGGACGGTCCTGCTGGACGGCCGCGAGCTGCACCGCACCCCGCGCCGGGACGTCGCCCGCCGCGTCGCCACCGTCACCCAGCACGCCGACACCGACGTCGACCTCACCGTCCGCGACGTCGTCCGCCTCGGCCGGACCCCGCACCGGCGGCTGCTCGGCGGGCCCGGCCCGCGGGACGAGGCCGTCGTGGAGCAGGCCCTCGCCCAGGTCGACCTGACCGCCAAGGCCACGCACTCGTGGCACACGCTGTCCGGCGGAGAGCGCCAGCGCGCCCACATCGCCCGCGCGCTGGCCCAGGAACCGGCCGAGCTGCTGCTCGACGAACCGACCAACCACCTCGACGTCCGCCACCAGCTCGAGCTGCTGGCGCTGGTGGCGGCGCTGCCCGTCACGAGCGTCGTCGCGCTGCACGACCTGAACCTCGCCGCCACGTTCTGCGACGTGCTCGTCGTCCTGCGGGCCGGGTCCGTCGTGGCGGCCGGGACGCCGGAGGACGTGCTGACGCCCGAGCTCGTCCGGGACGTCTACGGCGTCGACGCCCACGTCGCGACGGGCCCGCACGGCGGGTTGACCGTCACGTTCCTGCCGCCGGCTCAGGCCCGCCCGGTCGGGGGCCCGAGGCGGCGCGCCAGGGCCGCCAGCCCGGCCCCGGAGACCGCGACGACGGACGCGAGCAGCACCCACGGGGCCACCGCCCCCGGTTCCAGCACCGCCCCGACGACGGCCGAGCCGACGAGCACCGCCACGCCGCCGAGGGAGGCCAGCACGCCGTAGTGCGCGCCGACGTGGCGGTCCCCGGCCAACGGCGGGACGAGGTCACGGGCCACCGGGCGGGCCAGGGCCGCGCCGAGGTGGAGCACGACGACGAACCCGACAGCCGGGGCCAGGGCGGGCACGAGGTCCGGGTCCGGCAGGACGGTCGCCGCCGCGACGAGGGCGAACGCGAGCGCCGTCACCGCGAACCCCGCCGGCAGCGCGTGCCGGGCCCCGCGCCGCCTGGCCCAGCGCGCGACGGGGACCTGGACGAGCACCGTCACGACGGCGGCGACGACGAACATGGCCCCCAGGGCGCGCTGGGACCCGGTGGCGCGCACCAGCTCCACCGGCAGCGCGAGGTACATCTGGTTGTAGGCCAGCAGCAGCGTCGAGTAGAGCGCGGCGAACACGAGGAACCGGCGGTTGCGCAGCACCGCCCCCCAGCCCGCCGTCACCGAGGTGCTGCGGGGCATCCCGTCGACGCGCGGGGCCCAGCGCCAGTTGGCCACGAGCACGACGGCGAACACCCCGGCCGCGACGAAGCACGTCGTGGCGAACGGCACCCCGAGCAGGGCTGCGCCCAGGACCGGCCCGGCCAGCGACCCGACCTTGCTGACGACGTCGTCGAGGGCGAACAGCTCGGCGCGCGTCACGGTGCCGGCCGCCTCCAGCTCCCGGCCGGCGTGCGCGAACCCGGTCTCGACGGCGGGGGAGAAGAGGGCGGCCGCGAACCCGGTGAGGACGGTGCCGAGCAGGACCCCGGGCAGGGACTGGCCCGTGGCCAGCGTGCAGAACCCGGCGATCCGGACGAGGCAGCCGGTCAGCAGGACGGGCCGGACGCCGAACCGGTCGGTGAGGGCGCCGCCGACGAAGAAGAACCCCTGCTGGCTGAACGTGCGCAGCCCCAGCACCAGCGGTAGGCCCAGGCGTTGTCGGTCATCACCCGCTCGATGCGAGTGACCCCACGCTGGGCGAAGGAGGCCGCCGCCCGGGTCAAGAAGCCGGCGCAGGTGGGGCCTTTCTCATCGGACAAGATCTCTGAGTAGGCCAGCCGGGAATGGTCATCGACCAGGGAGTGCACGTAGTCGTACCCGATCTTCGTCTTGCGGTTTCGGATCGCTTCCTGCCCTTCACGGCCCAGGGCGCGCCAGCCGCCGCCGTCGGGGATGCGGCCGATCTTCTTGACGTCCATGTGCACCAGCGCACCGGGATAGGCCCGCTCGTAACGGATGGCGGTGGCCTTGGACGAGCGCAGCACTTGCCCGGTCATCGGATCCAACGCGGACAGAGGCGGCATGCCGTGACGGACCAGGACGCGGGAGACCGTCCGCGCCGGCACGCCGAGTTGGGCGCCCAGTTCGTCAGGCCCCAGTCGCTGCTGAGTGCGGGCTTCAACGATGCGGGTCTCAACCTCGGCTGGAGTCCGCATCGGGCTGTGGTGCGGGCGGCTGGAGCGGTCGTGCAGCCCGTCGAGCCCTTCGGCGGTGTAGCGGTCGATCCACGTTTTGACGCACTTGCGGGAGATGCCCATCGCCGCGGCGATATGTGCCTGATGCCAGCCTTGGTGGTGGCGTTGGACGATCAGCAGCCGGCCGTGGACGGTGGTGCGGGCGTTAGCGTGGGCCACGAGGACCTCCGGGTGGATGTGGACCTTCGACAAGTCACACCCCACTCGGGGGTCCTCCCACGTTCAAGCCGACGCGCTGTCACCAACGTCTTGGCCGGGTACACCTAGTGTCGTGAGTCGATGATTCGTTGGCGGTAGTCGTCGAGCGACTCCAGGATCTGCTCGGCGGTCTTGACCCAGACGTAGGGACGAGGGTTCTCGTTCCACGTCTTGATCCAGGACCGGATGTCGGCGTTCAGTGCCCGGACCGAGCGATGGGTGGAGCGCTGCAGCTTCTTGGTGGTCAGCTCGGCGAACCAGCGCTCG